>JAWNZB010000143.1:0-3398 GCA_038447835.1 Candidatus Igneacidithiobacillus chanchocoensis
CCTTCCGCGTTGCTCATCCGCGTCGCGACACCCGCGCGGGCCAAAACGCCTTTAGCCTCGGGGTCCTCGGACACCCCCACATTGCCACGTGTTTTCATGTTGCATAGGACTTCCTGCCGGTGCTTGATCTCCCATACGGTCCCGTCGTCGCGCAGGAATTCACCGGCTTTTGCAAACAGCCGCACCAATCCGTAGCAGTCGCAGCCGAGCAGGTCCTCAAATGTTGCGTCTGACACGCATCCGTCGGTTGTGACAGTGTGGACTGCAATCCCTTTCGCCTCCAGCTGGTACATGGCCGCCGACACCAAAGCGCGCACCAAGGCCGTCGTCATTGCCGCTTGCATTGGCTGCGTAATGGTCGAGGGCGGAACTGCACTAGTCTCGTCGCTGCGCGTCGAGTAGACGCGCTTGCCAGCTAGGCCCTGCGCCAGCTTGCCATAAACACTGTTCACGGACTCTTTTGCCGCTAGCTCTTGCGGGCTACCCCGGCCGTATAGTCGTCGCATTTCAGCCCGACGCTGAACAAGACCTTTGATGCCCCGTGCCATCGTGTACTTATAACCCCCGTCAGCGTCTTGCTTATAAGGGTGGATTACGCTCCCAGCCAACGCAGTCACCCGCGCTCCAAGTTTTAACGCAAGCCAAACCTCAGGCCCCGAAGCGGGCACACCCCGCCCCGACAGCGGGAATATGAGGCCTCGCCCTTCAGGATCCGAGACTGGTAAGCAAGGAATCTTGCAATCCGGCGGAAAGTCAAAGTCCACTCGCCCGAACAGCGGTGTAAGGGGCGACGGGACTGACGCCGTGGAAAGGGGTCCGACGATCGCTGACGGTTCGGCTTCAAAGTCGAAGTCTGGGATTAAACACATGGCCGTCGGGTAGGCCCCGACGATGTCGTAATCCGTCGTAACAGCTTGATTATAAACGCCGAATGTGAGGCACTCATTTCTCCCTCCGTAGTAAGCGGCTGCAGCGGCGTGCCATGCAGGTGCCACTTCATCTCGAACCGTCCATACGGTTTTCCGCCGTTCGCCAGCACTTACATTATGCTTTACAAGCCCGCACATCACTTCGCGATACGCGCTGCCTAAGCCCGTTGCGTCGATGTATTGTTGCATTGCCCCTGCTCCTAATGTCACTGGCACCGCGCTACCTCCGTCTCCGTAGATGGCTGCCAGCCATAGTATAGGCACATGCGTGTCCCTCGCGGCATAGCGGAGAAACCCCTCCAGATCCTCCTTGAAGAAGTCCCCCATCGCGGTCTTTGATCGACCTTCCGGCAGATCAAGCTTCGGGACACCCACGGCTTGGCCCAGCGCCGCCAGCGACTGCATACCTGCAGGTGCGTGCAACATGCTATCGCGCACCGTTACCGCTGCCCGGAACCCGCGCCCGTCTCGATTTTGCAAGAACACATGCACGGGGCGTGTCACACTCACGAGGGTTCGCCGGACGCTGTCCAGTTGCCGCAGACGGAACTTGGAGTCAGACATGGTGGTGAGATCCACGATGCCATAATGAGCAATAAGGGTTATCCGCAGCGCCTTGTCTGGGGTTACACGCGCGCCGGTCTCCACCCGTTTCTTGTCTGGCGGGAGGTATGAGATGCCCCCGGCCTTCTGCAGCGCCTTAAGCCCAATTCTCAAAAAACGAGCAGTACTGACCCTCTGTCTGGACCTCGGGCAGTATATGGCACACCACCGGACCCCATCCTCTGCGATGTATCCCAGCTGCTGCGACACCAAACGCCGCTGCCATCGCATCCCGTGAGCCGCCTCAAACCTGCTTGGTTTCGCCCCGCCGGGCGTTTCATCCCACTCCGCGTCTATACACACAACGAGCGGACGCGGTTCGGCAGGTGCCAAACCTGCATTGGGCGCCCAATATAGGTTTGGCACCATACCGCAAGGCTTTGATTCCGCTGGAGAATTCGCGGCGACACGCGGCGGAATCTCGCGAGTTTCCGCCAAAAAGTGTTCGGAAAACGGGGGGTTTTCAGGCAAAGGATGAGGTGCCTCGCGGGTCACGAAAACCGTGCCCGTTTTAAGCGTGTAGACAGCGGCTACGCGGAACGTGTCGGCTGGAGTTTGAACGGGAGCGGGGGTATTGCGGCGGGGTGCCGCATCCGTGCTATGATTTTCCATACGGGTCTCGACTGTGTGATGGACAGTGGAACGCCTAGATGCGAGGGCCTGACACCGCTCGCACCAGGTTGTGTACCGATTATTGGTCTATACGATTGGTATAGCAACTAGTAACACCAAGCCTCGTCAGCGATGCCGAGGCTTTTCTTTGTGTAGCCGTCTTTCAGGCCAGATGCCGCCATGAGGGCGTCGCGTAGGGCAATCTCCGCTTGCCCATATTGGAGGCCCTGAATGCCGGTGTCCTGCAAGACGCGCACGCCCTCGAGGATGCGCCACTCGTAATAGCCCATGCCCGGATCCCCGTAGACCTCGATGACAGCACCAAGAGAGTCGGGCGCAGGAATGGTGTAGATGGTTTTCATTGGCGTTGATCTCCTTGCGGATCGGTTTTGGCCTTACCTGCCCGAGCGTCGATCCGGCGATGCTCGGCATACAAATCTTCGAGGTCGTCCAAGTGCTCAAGAATGGCCTCGCGGGCATAGAAAGTCTTGGTGCGCCCTGTGGCCCGCGCCAGTGCTTCAAGGCGGGCTTCCACTTCGGCGGGCAGTCGGATGACAAGCATGTTCGGCTCCTGGTTTGATTACACTATACAAGTATAGCACAACCAACCGAGAAAGCTACAGTCCGATTCCCTGCGAGTTGTCGCGCTCGATCTTCCGCGTCTTGGCCCGCTCCTGCTGCTGACGGTCGCGCTGCTGTTGTTGCTGAATTTTACGCGCCCGCTCGATCTCCGATGCCCGCGCCCGTATCTCGGCGGCCAACTGGGGATGGGCTCGCGCGGCGCGGGCTTCGGCTAGGCGCTCACCCGCCTCTCGCCTGCACTGCTCTACAAATCGCATCCGCCGCAGCAATGCTGCCTGCCGTGCCTCTAACCGCTGCCGCCGCCGCTCGTATTTTGCGAGATCAACCTCGTACGCGGGCCGCTGGAAAACGGCGAAAAGGCCGGTCGGGGGGACTGGAGCGTGGTTTTCGTTCCGTTGTCGCCAGTTCGTATCCAAGTGCCGCCGCAGTGCCGCCACCGCCCGCGCCGCCTGCGCCTCGACCTGCCGCCGCGCAGCTGCGACCAACCGTGCCCATTCATCAGCGATTTCAAGCGCAGGACGCCGCCGCTCGCGCTCCCGCCTCTCTGCCTCGATGCGTTCCCGCTCCCGCTCGATGCGCTGCCTTTCCCGCTCCCGCCTCTCTGCCTCGACGCGTTCCCGCTCCCGCTCGATGCGCTGCCTTTCCAGCTCCCGCCTCTCTGCCTCGACGCGT
>JAWNZB010000144.1:0-3396 GCA_038447835.1 Candidatus Igneacidithiobacillus chanchocoensis
CGTCGGCCTCGCCGGTGCGCATCACCTGCAGGTGTGGGCAATGCTCGCCTTTCATGTGGCAAGGCACGGCCGAGTGATGGGAGAGCGCGTGGCATTTGCGCCCGATGATCTCGCCGTCTCCCAAGCCATAGGCCAACTTATAAGCGCGGTTGGCCGCCACCACGGTGTAGTTGCGGTCGATCAGTACGAACGGTTTTTCGCGCGCGTCAATCAGTGACTGTGTGTTCAAGTCCATCGTGATGTCTCCTCTGCCGCTCGGGCCGCCACAGATGCAGCAGGCCGCTGCGGTCTATCTCAGGTCATTGTGAGGCATGTCATGACAAGGTCAGCATGTCAGCCTGCCAAATTTGCAACAAAACATGACTTTCTCAATAAAAACAACAACTTATAAATGGCACGACGCTTGCTTTCAAATAACCTGATAGGTCATGCAAGCGCATCACTCAAGAGCAAAGGTGTGGCGAGGATGCCTGTCAAACCTGACGGTTGGTCGCGCCGCTGACCAGCCCACTCAAATAATCGGAGGATGACATGCAAACGGATTCATCGGATAAACCCGCATCCAACCCGTCGCGCCGCCGCTTCATGCGCGACACAACGTTGGCCACGGCCGCCGCAGCAGCCACCGGCCTCGGCGCGGTCTTGCCGCAAACCGCCACGGCTGCGCCCATGATTGGCGGTGGTGGCTGGCTGCCCGTGCCCAAGGCCAAGGGACCGAGGGTGGTGGTGGTGGGCGGCGGCACGGCGGGCCTGAGCCTAGCGAAGTATCTGAAGAAACAAAACCCCAAGTTCGACGTGCTGCTGCTCGAAAAGCGTAGTCAGTACCAGAGCTGCTTTAGCAGCAACCTTTGGTACCCCGACGTGGTGAACATGGAGTATCTGGCCAACCACAGCTACATCGACGCCGCGCAGAACAACGGCTATACCTACTACAACTGCACCGTCACCGGGGTGGACCGTGTAGCCAAGCGGCTATATACCAATATGGGCCAGGTGAAGTACGACTTTCTGGCCATCTGCCCGGGCATTGATTACGACTTCACCCGATTCGGTATTCCCGCCGACGATCTGGATACCCAGTTCGCGTGCCGCCAAATGTATCCGGGGGGATGGATCCAGCCGACCGAGCAGATCTCTGTGCGCAACAAGATCCAGGGCTTTGCTGGGGGCATCTTCGTGGTGACTGTGCCCACGGGTAATTATCGCTGTCTGCCCTCGCCTTACGAACGTACCTGCATGATTGCAGGTTGGATGAAAAAGACCGGCGTCAAGGGAAAAGTTCTGCTGATCGATCCCAACCCTGACATCATCATCAAGGCTAAGGGCTTCCACGCGGCTTTCGATGAGCTTTACAAGGATTTCGTCGAATATCGGCCCTCATCCACGATTCGCGGCATCGATCCCTGGAAGAAGATCATCAAGACCGAGACCGACGACATCAAGTTCGACGATGCCACGCTGTATCCTGGAGTGCAGGGCGGCTACATCATTCAGCAAATGGGCCTGGTCTCGCCGGACAGCACCCAGCGTGAGGCGAACATTGACCCATTCCACTACAACATCAAGGGCGACCCTTACGTCTACGCTTTAGGCGACGTACGGCCCATGCCCTATTCCAAGAGTGGCAACACGGCCAACACCGAGGCGCAATACGTCGCGAAGGTCATTGCCTCTCGGGTGAATGACAAAGATGCCAAGATTCCTTGGGAAAGTCCTCACACCCTGTGCTATTCCATGGTGGATCTGCAGCCCAACAAGGCCATCTATGTGAGTGCCCACTACAACCCCAAGACCTTCGGTTTTACCGACGTGAAGGAAGACGATACCCGCAGCAAGGCCAACGCCGCGGCCTATCTCGCCTGGGGTCAAGGGCTCTACACCGACATGTTTACCTGATGAACGCGCAGCCCGCGCGCAAGCGCGCGGGCTGCCGGCAACGATCGTGACCGGGTCAGTTCAGCGGCAAGCTGATCCGACTGTTTTGGGGGCGATCTCTCCTCTCGCCCCATTTTTTTATTCCTGGAAACCGACCCAACATGGAACGTCGTCGATTCATTCAAATCTGTTCGACCGCAGCAGCTAGCTGCGCGGCGCTGGATCTCTCCACCCTGAGCCTGCCTGCCTGGGCTGCTGACATGGCCGACGTGCCCGACGCGCCGCATCCCAAAGTGTTGCTGACCGACGTCAAGGGGCAACCGCTGAAAGCGGCCAGCTTGGACAGCAGCGAAGCCTATGTCTTCTCCTATCCCTATGCCAGCACCCCCTGTTTCCTCATTCGCCTGAAAGCTGCCGCCCAACCAACCAAGCTGGAGGCCAATGGCCAAAGCTATGACTGGCCGGGCGGCGTGGGGGCCGATAAAACCATCGTGGCCTATTCCGCCATCTGCGCCCACCAGCTCTCCTACCCCGAGAAGGACAGCAGCGTGATTGCCTATGACCCTGGCAAAAGCGAAGTTGCTGGCAAGGCCGGAACGATCGTGTGCTGCGCCCACCAGAGTGTGTATGACCCGGCCGAAGGTGCCAAGGTCATGAGCGGCCCGGCGCCCAATCCCTTGGCGGCCATCACCTTGGAACATGACGCAGCGAGCGACTCGCTGACGGCCACCGGCGTGATGGGCCATCCCGTGTTCCTGCATTTCTTCAAGCTTTACCGCCTCAGCCTCATACGCCAATATGGTGCCGCCAAGTTTCAGCAGCCAGCCCCGTCGCAGGCCGTTACCGTGCCCTTAAGCCAGTACTCCGCCTACGTCGCACATTGCTGAGATGCAACCAGCAACAGTGCCTGCGCGCTGTTGTGCGCGCAACGAAGGGCCTCGGCCCATGCTTGGGACGAGCCCTATCGGATTTCACCCAACCACCCGCAACAGGAGATGCCACCCACTTAGCCCCCGGATGAGCTGTAGCTCGACACATGACGTGAGGCGGCACGCCTTGGCTGTCTCACGTAGTAATACCCATAACCAGGAAGAGACACCATGAAAGACCCCATCGCAATCGGTTTGTTCGGTTTCGCCGTACCCCTGTTCATCCTTGCCGCCATGTTCGCCGGCTACATCCCCATGGCTGGCATCGGCACGCTGCTGGCTCTGGCGCTGGGCTTCGGCGGTGCTGCCATGTTCGTGGGCGGCGTGCTCACGTTCCAGATCGGCAACTCCTACGTCGCCACGGCCTTCTTCACCTATGGCGCCTTCTTCGTCACCCTGGCCCTCGCAGGCAACAGTGGCGCACTCACGGCCACCATGAAAGACGCGCCGCAATTGCTCATGGCCTGGTACTACTTGATGGCCCTCATCACCCTCATTTTCTGGCTCGGCGCCTTCCGCCTCAACGTCGGTCTGGTGCTCATGTTTGGCTGCCTGCTCGCGGGCTTTGTGTTGCTCGGCGCTGGCATCACCC
>JAWNZB010000042.1:0-18220 GCA_038447835.1 Candidatus Igneacidithiobacillus chanchocoensis
AAGGCCGATCGCGCAAGGACGCGCGAAAAGGCCTGCTGAGCACGCCGACTCTCCTTTTAAAGAATTCTTTACTTTAATCGCCACCTACTACTGGCCGCTTTCAATGATACGCAATACGGGAACCTACGTGATTTCCACGACACTGGGCGAGTCGGTGCGCTCTTTCGTGCCCCACGCGTTGCCGCCGTCTGATCCGGCCCTGTCCCCCGAGGTGTTCACTGGCCTCAATCGGCAGGCAGAACTGGCGCTTGCCCGTTTAGCGGGAGTGTCGGGCTTGGTGCCTTCGATTGATTGGCTCTTGTACAGCGCCATCCGCAAGGAAGCCCTGCTCACGTCGCAGATCGAGGGCACGCAAGCCACACTCACCGACCTGTTCGACGAGGAAGCTGGCTTCAAGGTTAGCAACACCGACGACGTGGAAGAAGTGACCAACTACCTGCGGGCTTTCCGCTGGACTCAGGAGCAACTTCGCGATCCCAAAGGGCTGCCCATCAGCGCACGGCTGTTGTGCGAGGCACACCGACGCCTGCTGGAAGGGGCTCGCGGCGCAGGCAAACAACCCGGCGAGTTGCGTCGGTCGCAAAATTGGATTGGTGGCACACGGCCCGGCAATGCGGTTTTCGTGCCACCGCCTCCGGAGCATGTCCCCGCGTTGTTGGCCGACATGGAGCGCTTCATCGACAGCGAAGCCACGGACCTGCCACCGATGGTCAAAGTGGCGCTCATCCACGCGCAGTTTGAGACCATCCATCCGTTTCTCGACGGCAATGGGCGCATTGGCCGCCTCCTGATCGCGGCGCTGCTTGAGCATTGGGGACTGCTGTCCGAGCCTTTGATATACCTCAGTGGCTACCTGAAGCAACATCAAGCTGAGTACTACCGTCACCTGTCGGCCATTCGCACCGAGGGCGACTGGGAATCCTGGGTGAGTTTCTTTCTGGAAGGTGTCGCCACCGCCGCAAGCGACGCCGAACAAAACATCATCGAGGTCGCCAGCCTAGTGGCCACAGATCGCAGACGCCTTTTGCAATCGGCCAAAGGAGGCCCAGCCAGCTACCGGCTGTTCGAGATGTTGCCGATGATGCCGCGCTTCACCATCGAACGCGTTCGCCAACAACTGGACACCAGCTTTCCCACGGCGACGGCTGCGGTCAAGGCGCTGGAAGATTTGGGCATCGTTACAGAAATGACTGGGCGGAAAAAGAACCGGAGATACAGTTACCAGGCTTACGTTGAACTGCTCTCTCGGTGACAAACACCTGCAAACCCGCAGCACCTCTCACCAGCCCGCAAGTTGCGATACCTTCGCGTCGCGAAACGTCGGTACTTGGCCAGCGTTACCGACGATCGATTTGGATAGCGGATTCGCCGCAAGCAGAATGCCGTGCGCTGTTATCTCCGCGCCGCTGTCGCTCTGGCCGGCGACACCCGGATCGAATGGGTACAGAGGCCGATAGCCGTACCGGCAAACTTTTCGATCCGGATCGCACTGCTTCGCTTCTCCAGCTCTTTCCGTCATTGACGAATACTTCAGTATTTTTGCCCTTTCCCAGCCGGCTTTGCCTGTGCTATAACCCAGCCGGATCGGCAAGGGTGGCGACGTATGGCGAGTACGATTCTGACGAGCAGCGGCGTGAGACAGCTCTGGTTCCATCACCCGGCGCCGTCGCCAGATGTACTCGCCAATCTGCTGCAAGAACTCGACCTGCCCGAAGATCTTTTCGATGAGTTGCTCGAGCAAGATCAAAGCCCTCGCCTGGAGCGCGTTGGTTCGTATCTGCTGTTGGTCATGCAATTTCCCTGGCGGCAGGAAGGCACCGATGCCGAGTGTGTGCTGCGGCCGCTGGCCCTGCTCTGGGGTGGAGACCGGTTGTGGACCTTTAGCGAGGTCGAATGGCCCTTTTTGCGCGAGTGGAATGCCCGCAAATTTCAGGACCCGCGCGTTACCCTCATCTGGCTCCTGCAGCTGCTCGCGGCGAGCTACCTACGCACCGTAGGCCGTTTGCGGCAGGAAATCTTGGTTGTTGAGGCACGGCTGGATGAAACCCAGCGCACCGAAGACTTCTACGCCCTGCTTGCCCTGAGCAAGGCGCTAACCCGCTTCTACGTTACGTTGGCGAGCAACATCGTGGCCATTTTCAAGGTCTCGCGCAGCGCTGCCGTGGGCTGGGATGAGGCCAATCGTGCTGCCCTCAACCTCGCCATTGCCGACTTGCAGCACGCCCGCGACCGTGCCGAGATCAGCGCCAATACGGCAAGCGACATGATGGATGCCTATGCCGGCATGGTGCAGATCAACATCAATCATGGTCTGAAAATCCTCACGGTGCTCGCCCTGGTACTCTACGTACCAAGCCTGGTGGCAACCATCTTTGGCGTCAATGTGCCGTTGCTGGAGCAAAACAGCCACTGGACAGCCTGGGTGGCGATGGGAGTCGCCTTCGGCATCTCCCTACTCATGAGCGTGCATTTCAAACGGCGAGGTTGGCTATGAAGAATTCGCGGGCCGCACGGGTCATCGCTCTGCGTGGAGAGGGACGGCGTACCTATCACTGGACCAGTGTCATCTCCCCCGATCCGCAGCAGGTTGCCGAGCTTACCCAGCGTTTTCAGCTCTACGAGGAATTTTTTCAAGACGTACAAGATCTGGATGAGCGCCCGCGCTTGGAAAAAGAAGCCAATAACATCCTGGTCATCCTCAAAATTCCGGTAGCGCGGCCAGACCCGGATTCCGGTCGTCCGAGCTTTTCCGTGCTGCCCTTGGGCATTGTCTTTGGGCGCGACGAGATCCTTACCGTTTGTTTGGAGGAATTGCCCCTCTTGCGCGCCATCGAGGCGCAGTTGCCGGAGGAGGTCGATGAGCTCGACCCGCGCTGGTTGACAGTGGAGATGATCCAGCGCATGGCCAGTGCCTTTCTCGATGCCCTCAAGGTGATCAACGAAGAAATCGTCCATACCGAAGAGCGCCTGCATCATTCGCAAAGCAACGACGAATTTTTCAGTATGCTCAGTCTGAGCAAGATCCTCATCCGCTTTACCTCCGCCCTGCGCGGCAATATCGCCGTCCTCCAGCAGTTGTTGCGGCTGCCCATCATCACCCAAGATGAGGAAGATTCCGAAGATCTCGCCGACGCGCTCGTCGATCTGCAGCAAGCGCGGGACATGACCGAAATCTATACCTCCACGGTCACCAACATGATGGATGCCTACGGCGGGGTATTGCAGACCAACATTAGCAATACTCTGAAAGTCATCACCGGTTGGACGGTGATCATCGCCATCCCGGCGACCATGGCCACCATTTACGGCATGAATGTGCCCTTACCCCTGGAGCATTGGCCCTACGCCTGGCCGACCCTGATGGGCGGGAGCTTCTCGATTTCCCTGTTGGCGGTGCTCTGGTTTCGGAGGCGGCATTGGATCTGAATCCCTGGCTGTGGACGGTATGGCCTAACCCTGCCCAACTCCCTGCCACGGCGCCGGTGGAGGGGAGTTTTCTGCTGGGAGCCGATGCCGATGACGGCTGGTGCGGTTACGCCCGGGCCCTGCAGCTGCCGGAAGCCTGGTTTCGCCTGCAGCGCCCAGACGAGGAGGCGGCGCAACGCCTGGAGCTCTTCGCGGGGCAGGTCTGGCATCTGCGCCTACCTTACGTGCACGATCGACGCGATCTCGAGGCGGGAATCGAGCGACTCTTCGAGGTCTCGCTCTCGGTCATTGTCGCGCCCGCTAGCCTGTGGGTGGTGGCGCCGGTGGCAAGCCTCGCCTCCTTGCAGCAGGAAATCGAGGAGATGAGTACTGCCGAGTCTCGGGAGCAGGCCTTGCTCCGTTTGGTGTTGGTTTGCATCCACAGCCACGATCTGGCAGCGCAGCGCATTGTTGCCCGCCTGCAGACCTTGCGCGCCGCCCTGCGCCGCGCCATGACCAACCGGGAGTTGCGAGAAATCGTCAAGCTCAATCGCAGTATGGGCGACCTCGTCGTCTCCTTGCGCGATCTCGGTCATACCCTGCGCGCTTGGCTGCGCGAGGCCGAAGAAGAAAGCGCCCTGCTCGCTCCCTTGGAGGAGTTGCAGGCTGAACTACGGCGGGTAGAAGAGGGCGTTAGCCTCGTCTGGGAGCGCTACACCGCCGTCACCAACTGCTATACCGGCATCGTGCAGAACAATTCGCATTCGGTGATGAAGGTAATGACCCTCTGGCTGGCGCTCTTAATGATCCCCATCGACTTGATCATGCCTTTCCATATGGAAGTCCATCTTCCTCTCGGTCATTGGCGGTTTACCTGGTACTTTTTGTTGGCCTACGGCTTTGGGGCATCGGTGTATATCGCTTGGTGGGGGAGAAAACATGGCTTCTTCGATATGTAGGGGCAGCGCATGCTGAAACGGGTCGAGGGGGCTTTTCTTACCGGTAACGGGCGTTGCCGAGATTGGCTGCATCTCCTGGCACCCTCCGCCGAAGAACTGACCCAGGCAGCGGCGGATCTTGGGATGCCGGAGCCCTTCCTGCGCCGACGTCTGGAAGACAAGCCGGCGCGCCCCTTCGTGCGCGAGCAAGGTTTTCTGGCCCTGCAGTTTACCGTCCCGCATCATCATAGCCCGCATTCCAGCACCTTCGACCTCCTCCCCCTGACCCTGATCCTGGTGCCCGGATACTTGGTCACCCTCAGCAATGAACCCGTGCGCTTTCTCGATGCGTTGCTCGATCCGGCGGCACCGCGCAAGCGCTACGAAGTAGTCCTGCAGATTGTGCACGAGATCGCCAGGCGCTATGTGCGCATGTCCCGCGATGTTAGTCAGGACGTGGTCAAGGTCGAGCGAGACTTGCGGCGTGCGCAGACCATCCACGTCATCTATGAGGGGCTGGAGGTCAACGATCGTTTACTTGAGCTCAGCCTTGGTCTTCTGCAGATCGAACACCTGCTCGAGGAGTTGCGGCCTTGGCTGCCCCGGGACTCTGCCGAGTTTCTCGAGCACTACGAAGATAGCCGCATTGAGCTACGGCAAGCGCGGGAGCAAGTCGATACCGAGCAGGAAACCATCAATAGCCTGCTCAACGCCTATACCTATGTGGTCAACAACAACGTCAACAATATCTTCAAGTTCATGGCGGCGGTGATCATCCTCGCGACCATCCCCTTGTTCATTCCTGGCGCCGTGGCGATGAATGTCGATCTCGGCCCCGTCCCCAACTGGCCGTACTCCTTTGTTACCATTGTCAGCGGCTTGGTCGCGGTAGAGCTTGCCACGGCTTTTACCTTCTACCGCATCGGCTGGCTACGGCTGCGCTGAGCCCGCCAAAACCGGCCACGAGATCACTGGCATTGGCGGGGCAAACCGTGGTATAAAGCGCCTCTTTCTGTTGGGGATAGTGGTCATGTCCAGAGTTTGCAAGGTAACGGGCAAAAAGCCCATGGCGGGGAACAACGTCTCCCACGCCAACAACAAGACGCGTCGGCGTTTTCTTCCCAATCTGCAATACAAGCGTTTTTGGGTAGCGAGCGAGAATCGTTGGGTGCGGCTGCGGGTAAGTACCCAGGCAATTCGCACCATCGACAAGAAGGGAATCGATGTCGTTCTGGCAGACCTGCGCGCTGCCGGCGAAAAGATCTGAGGACTGAACGATGCGTGACAAGATCAAGCTGGTTTCGACGGCAGGTACCGGGCACTTCTACACCACCACTAAAAACAAGAAGAATACCCCGGATAAGCTGCAGTTTACGAAGTATGATCCCAAGGCGCGTAAGCACGTCGCCTATCGGGAAGACAAGATCAAGTAATTCTCTGGCTTCTTGGCACTCGCTGCGGTAGAGTGCCAAAAAACGCCCGGAGTGGGCGTGTCCTGGAGACCTTGGATCATGGATGCGCGTGCCCGCCATTTACTGAAATCTCTCATCGAGCAGCATATCAACAGTGGCCAGCCGGTTGGCAGTCGCCAGCTTGCCCGCGACGCTGGCCTTGCGATCAGCCCGGCCACGGTGCGCAACGTCATTGCTGATCTCGAAGATGCCGGTTACGTTATCTCCCCGCATACCTCTGCCGGCCGCATCCCAACGCCTAGCGGCTATCGGTTCTTTGTCGATTCCCTGATCAGTGTCGGGCCACTCTCCGGGGCTTCTCGCCGCTTGCTCTTGCAGCGCATCGGCGCGCATCTACCCGATGCCGAAGAGGTCTTGCACGCGGCGACCGAGGCCCTCTCGCAAATGACCCGTATGGTCGGCTTCATCCGCGTTCCCAAGCGGGCTACGCAGACCCTGCGCCACGTCGATTTTATCGCCCTGCGTGAGCGCGAGGTTTTGGCGATCTTTGTGACCGACAAGGGCGAAGTCGAAAATCGCTTGATTCGCGTCGCCGAGCCCCTGAGTGCTGCCGCCCTCACCCAGGCGGCCAATCGCTTCAACGCCAGCTACGGCGGCCGTCCTTTGCAGGAGGTCATTGCCCTCCTCGAAGAAGACCTGCAGCAGTCGCGTGCCGAGATGGATGCAATCCTGCGCAATGCCATGGAGCTCGGCAAGGAAATGCTTGCTGCCGATCAGGAGCGCATGTTGGTTGAGGGAGAACTACAACTCCTCGATCTTCCGGATCTCGCCGCCAGCGAGCGCCTGCGCGAGCTGCTCTCGGTAGTACGGCAAAAGCGCGAGTTGGTCATGCTCCTCGACCAGAGCGTGCTTGGCAGCGATGTACGCCTTTTCATTGGCGGCGAGTCGGGTTTGGCACCGCTCAGCGATTTCACTCTTATCTCCGCCCCCTACCAGATCGACGGCGAGTTGGTTGGCGTGATTGGTGTGCTCGGTCCCATGCGTATGCCCTATCAAGACATCATTCCCCTGGTGGATGGTACCGCGCGGCTTCTCGGCCAAGCGCTTTCCCAGGGCGAGTGGCTTTCCTCTTGAAATCGGTTAGTCCTTGCCCCATCTACCGGTTGGACGAAGCTGGAGGAAGGTTCCTATGAGTGAAACAGAAGCAGACGCGCAGGCCCCCGAAGAATCCGCCGCAGGTGCCGAACCAAGCCCCGAGGCGCACTGGCAGGCCGAGGCAGAAAAGCTGCGCAACGATTATCTGCGTGCCCTGGCCGATCAGGAAAATCTACGCAAACGCATGGAAAGGCAGATTGACGATGCGCGCAACTATGCCGTCGAGCGCTTTGCTCGCGAACTGCTACCAGTAGTCGATAGCCTGGAATTGGCCTTGGCGACAACATCCGAGGGTGACGAGGCCATGACGCAGTTACGCCAGGGCATTGAGAACACCTTGCATCTTTTTGCGGCAGCTTTGGACAAGGCGGGGATTCGGCCGGTAGAGCTTGAAAATGCGCGCTTTGATCCCAACCTACATCAGGCGATTGCAATGGTGGAAGATCCCGGCGAAGCAAACCGCGTTCTTGCCGTGCACCAGAAAGGGTATTTGATTCATGACCGTCTCTTGCGGCCAAGCATGGTCTCGGTATCGAAAGCCGCCAAGCCGCAGTGACGAGAGCAATAAGCTCATCGAATTCGGAATTGATTTAGGAGATTGCAAGAATGGCAAAAGTAATTGGAATCGATTTGGGAACCACCAATTCCTGTGTCGCGGTCATGGAAGGCGACAAGGTCAAGGTGATCGAAAACAGTGAGGGTAAGCGTACTACGCCGTCCATTGTCGCTTTTAGCGAAGATGGCGAGGTGCTTGTCGGTGAAGCGGCAAAGCGGCAGGCGGTAACCAACCCTGAAAATACCATCTATGAGGTCAAGCGACTGATTGGTCGCAAGTTTGACGATGCCGAAGTACAAAAGGACATGAAACACGTCCCTTACAAAATTGCCAAATCTGATAATGGTGACGCCTGGGTCGAGGTGCGCGGCAAGAGTTACTCGCCGCAGCAAATTTCTGCCTACATTCTGCAGAAAATGAAGAAGACGGCAGAAGACTATCTCGGTGAAACCGTTACCGAAGCGGTCATTACCGTCCCCGCGTACTTTAACGATGCCCAGCGCCAGGCGACCAAAGATGCCGGACGCATTGCCGGCCTCGAGGTCAAGCGCATCATCAACGAGCCCACGGCAGCAGCCCTAGCCTTTGGTGAAGACAAGAACCCCGGCGACAGCAAGGTTGCAGTGTACGATTTGGGCGGTGGCACCTTCGATATCTCCATTATCGAGATTGCGGAGATGGACGGTGAGCATCAGTTCGAGGTGCTGTCCACCAACGGCGACACCTTCCTGGGCGGTGGCGACTTTGACAATCGGATCATCAATTACTTGGCCGACTCCTTCAAGGCCGAGGCGGGGATCGATCTGCGCAACGATCGCTTAGCCATGCAGCGCCTGAAAGAAGCCGCAGAGAAGGCGAAGATCGAGCTGTCGTCCTCGGCGCAGACTGACGTCAACCTGCCTTTCATCACTGCCGACCAGTCTGGTCCCAAGCATCTCAACATGAAGCTGACTCGGGCCAAGCTCGAATCCTTGGTGGAGGATCTGATCGACCGCAGTATGACGCCTTGCAAAGTGGCAATGAAGGATGCCGCCCTTTCTTCTAGCCAGATCTCCGACGTCATTCTCGTCGGCGGCCAGACGCGCATGCCCAAGGTGCAGGAGAAGGTGAAGGATTTCTTCGGCAAAGAGCCGCGCAAGGACGTCAACCCCGACGAGGCCGTGGCCATCGGTGCGGCGGTGCAAGGGGCGGTGCTTTCCGGCGATAAGAAAGACGTGCTGTTGATGGACGTCACCCCCTTGTCCTTGGGTATTGAGACCTTGGGTGGGGTGATGACCAAGCTGATCGAAAAGAACACCACTATCCCGACGCGCAAGTCGCAGGTCTTTTCTACCGCCGAAGACAACCAGTCGGCAGTAACGGTGCACGTGCTGCAGGGCGAGCGGGAATTGGCGCGGGATAACAAGTCGCTGGCGCGCTTCGATCTTGCCGACATCCGTCCGGCGCCGCGCGGCATGCCGCAGATCGAAGTTACCTTCGACATCGATGCCAACGGCATCCTGCATGTATCCGCCAAGGATAAGGAGACCAACAAAGAGCAGTCGATCAAGATCACCGCGAGCTCCGGTCTTTCCGAGGCGGAGATTCAGCGCATGGTCAAGGAGGCCGAAGCCAACGCCGCTGAGGACAAGAAGGCGCGGGCCCTGATCGAGGCGCGTAATGAGGCCGACGGCAGTGTACATGGAGCGCGTAAGGCCCTGAGCGAACATGCTAGTGCCCCGGCGGATGCCAAAGCCAAGGTCGAAAGCGCCGTTAGCGCCGTCGAGACGGCAGCCAAGGGAGAAGATCCCGAGGCCATCAAGGGCGCGGTAGCGACGCTGATGGCGGCCATGTCTGAATTGCTCCAACATGCCGGACCTGGCGAGCAGGCTGGAGCAGCCGATGCCGGTGCCGGTAAGCAGGCAGGCGCCGACGATGTGGTCGAGGCCGAGTTCGAGGAAGTCGATAAGAAATAAGGTCTTGATCTACCGCAGAGGGCAGGGGAACATCCCTGCCCTTACCTGTTTTTGGGAAGGGAAAGCATGAGTAAACGGGATTACTACGAAATACTCGAGGTCTCGCGCACGGTAGACGATGGGGAACTCAAAAAATCCTATCGACGACTGGCGATGCGCTATCACCCCGACCGCAACCCAGGCGATAGTAGTGCCGAGGATCGTTTCAAGGAAATCAGCGAGGCCTACGAGGTTCTCTCCGACCCGCAAAAGCGACGCGCTTACGATCAATTTGGCCATGCCGGGGTGCAGGGCGGCGCTGGCGGTGGTGGTGGTTTTGGCGGCGCCGGTTTCAGCGACATTTTTGGTGACATCTTTGAGCAGTTCACCCGCGGTGGTTTTGGCTTTCAGCAGGATCCCGGTCGCGGTAGCGATTTGCGCTATCGTCTCGATCTGAGCTTGGAAGAGGCGGCTGCCGGTAAGACCGTCGAGCTCGACATCCCCAGTTCGGTGCTCTGCGAGGCTTGTAAGGGCAGTGGAGCCGAAGCCGGCAGCGCGGTGGAAGAATGCCGCACCTGCAATGGGCATGGACAGGTACGCATGGCCCAAGGCTTTTTCTCGGTAACGCGTCCCTGCCCTAGCTGCGGCGGTTCCGGTAAGGTCATCAAAACCCCCTGTAAGGTCTGTAAGGGCCAGGGGCGGGTGAAGAAAAACCGTCGAGTCGAGGTGAAGATTCCTGCGGGTGTCGACACCGGCGATCGCATTCGCTTGAGCGGCGAGGGTGAAGCAGGCGAACGTGGCGGTTCCCCCGGCGATCTCTATGTCGAGATCCAGGTGCGTGCCCACAGCCTCTTTGAACGCGACGGCGACGACCTGCACTGTGCAGTTCCCGTCGGTTTTACCACCATGGCCTTGGGCGGCGAGCTCGAGGTGCCCACCCTCAGTGGTCGTGCAAAAATTCAGATTCCCGCCGGCACCCAGTCAGGGGCGGTTTTTCGGTTGCGCGGCAAAGGCATTCAGGGGGTCCGCAGCCGTATGGCCGGGGATCTCCACTGTCGTTTGCAGGTAGAGGTGCCGGTCAAGCTCAGCGAGCGGCAGAAAGAACTGTTGCAGGAATTTGCCGCCGAGGCAGGGGAAGCGGCGCAGCATCCCCAGCAAGAAAGTTGGTGGGCGAAGGCCAAGGACTTCTTCGAGCGGATGGGGATTTGAAATGACGATTCGCGTTGCCGTGACGGCTGCGGCGGGAAAGATGGGCAAGGCCATCATTGCCGCCCTGGCCGAGCAGGCAGAGTTGCAACTGGTGGCGGCCCTGGGGCGGCCGGGAGCGGCGTGCTTGGGCGAGGACGCTGGGCGCTTGGCAGGTGGCCGTAACCTCGATGTGTCGGTCTCGGCCGATTTGCCGGCGGCGCTGACGCTCGCGGATGTTTGCATCGATTTTAGTCCTGCCGATGCCGCCCTGGCGCACCTGCATGCCGCCGCTGCTGCGGGTTGCCCCGTCGTTGTCGGGAGTACGGGTTTCACCCCCACGCAGGTACAAGAAATCCAGCAACTGGCGCAGCGCATTCCCCTCGTTGTGGCACCAAACATGAGTGTTGGCATCAACGTGTTGCTCGCTTTTCTGCCGCAGATGGTGGCGGCCCTAGGGGAGTCGTACGACATCGAGATTCTCGAGGCGCACCACAGCCAAAAGCGCGATGCCCCCTCGGGTACCGCCCTGGCCCTGGGGCGCGCCGCGGCGGCGGGACGACAAGGGCAACTCGACGAACTCGCCTGCTACGATCGCAACGGCATTCCTGGCCCCCGGCAACCCGGCTCAATCGGCTTTGCCACCCTGCGGGCTGCCGATGTAGTTGGCGAACATAGTATCTGGTTGGCGGGTGCCGGAGAGCGTATGGAGCTCACCCACCGCGCCAGCAGCCGGCGCAATTTTGCCGAGGGCGCCCTGCGTGCGGCACGCTGGCTGCAGGGGCAAAAGGCGGGACTCTACGACATGCAAGATGTCCTTGGTCTGCGCCCACACCCCGGCGTAGAATGAGGCAGAAGGCAGACTACTGGAGGCGATGATGCAATACGTGGTAGCGAATCGAGTACCGGTCAAAGCAGAGTATCGTGCCGAATTTGAAGAGCGCTTTCGCAAACGCGCTGGCGAAGTCGAAAAGCAAGCAGGTTTCGTCCGCATGGAAATTCTTCGTCCTGCCGACGAAAAAGGCATGTACGTGGTCCTTACCCATTGGGAGAACAAGGCCGCTTTCGAGGCCTGGCTGCGTAGCGACGACTTCAAGGCGGCGCACCAAAATCCTCTCCCCAAGGAAGCCTTTGGCGAGGGCGGCGGTCTCGAGCAGCACGAAGTCATCATCGCGGCTGGTTGAGCGCGGTCCCCACAAAAAAGGCGGCATCCCATGGCAGAGTTGCAAAAAAGTCAGGTGGAAGAGGTTCTTGCGCAGGTGCAGGATCCCTATCTCGGTAAGGATCTTGCCAGCGCCGGCGTGCTCAAGTCCGTTGACGGGCAAAAGATACGCATCGAGCTGCCCTATCCGTCGCACGGCGTTGCAGCCCGACTTGGCGCCGAGATTGCCGATGCCGTGCACAAGCACACCGGCATTCGCCCAGAGCTGGAGATCACCCACCGCATCCAAACCCATCAGGCGCAGCGCGGCGTGAAGTTGCTCGAAGGCATCAAAAACATCATTGCCGTCGCCTCGGGCAAGGGTGGGGTGGGCAAGTCCACCACCGCCGTCAATCTTGCCCTGGCCCTCGCCCAAGACGGGGCGCAGGTGGCCATGCTCGACGCCGATATCTACGGCCCGAGCCAACCGCGCATGCTGGGCATCGAAGGCAAGCCGACCAGCAAAGACGGCAAAAAGATGGAGCCCATGGAAGGGCATGGCATCAAGGCGATGTCTATCGGTTTCCTCATCGACGAAGAAACCCCCATGGTCTGGCGCGGGCCGATGGTCATGCAGGCCTTGGAGCAGCTCTTGTCGGACACCCGTTGGGGCGAGCTCGACTATCTGGTCATCGACCTGCCGCCAGGCACCGGCGATACCCAGCTCACCCTGGCGCAGAAGGTGCCCGTTTCCGGCGCCGTCATCGTCACCACGCCGCAAGATATTGCTCTGCTCGACGCGCGCAAGGGCCTGAAGATGTTCGAGAAGGTGGGGGTGCCGATTCTCGGCATCATCGAAAACATGAGCTTTTACATTTGCCCCAAGTGCGGCAACGAGGATGACATCTTCGGCCATGGCGGTGGAGTGTCGATGGCGGAACAGTATGGGGTGGAATTTCTTGGCGCGGTGCCCCTCGACCGCCGCATTCGCGACGAGGCCGACAATGGTGCCCCGACGGTAGTGGCGGCCCCGGATTCGCAGCTCGCCAAGATCTACCGCGAACTGGCGCGGCACGTGGCGGGACGAGTCGCCCTGCAGGCCGTCGACCACAGCCATAAATTCCCCAAGATCGTTATCGAGAACCGCTAGGAGCTCTACCTTATGGCCATTAAATCCGACCGCTGGATTCGGCAAATGGCCGAGGAAAAGGGCATGATCGAACCCTTTGTGGCGCAGCAGATTCGGCAGGTGGAGGGGCAACCGATCATCTCCTACGGGCTCTCCTCCTACGGCTACGACATTCGCTGCGCAGGCGAATTCAAGGTCTTTACCAATGTACGCAGTGTCATCGTCGACCCCAAAAACTTCAGCGAGGATTCCTTTGTGGAGTTCAGTGGCGACACCTGCGTCATCCCCCCCAATTCCTTTGCCTTGGCGCGCACGGTTGAGTATTTTCGCATTCCGCGCAATGTGCTCACCATCTGCCTCGGCAAGTCCACCTATGCCCGCTGTGGCATCATCGTCAATGTCACCCCCTTCGAGCCGGAATGGGAGGGGCATGTGACCCTGGAGTTTTCCAACACCACCCCGCTACCGGCAAAAATCTATGCCAACGAAGGCGTGGCGCAGGTGCTTTTCCTGGAGTCCGACGAAGTTTGTGAGGTCTCCTACGCCGACCGTGGCGGTAAGTACCAGCGCCAGCGCGGGGTTACCCTGCCGCGCACCTAGTGTTCGCTGGTATCGTCCTGGGCGCTCGGGTGTCCGCCCTTGTGGGTGAGGTAGAGGGCCAGGGCGACGAGGGCAATCCCTAGGGCGAGGTAGAGCAAGTCAAGAAAATTGCTGACGTGCATCGACAGATAGCGCTCGAAAAAGCTCACGATCAGAATCATCAAGATGACCTTGGCGAGGCGGTCCTTGAGGTCATCCAGACTGCGAATGAATAGCACCCGCGAGCCCTTGGCCTCGCCCGCCACATCGATCTTGCTAATGAAGAGCTCATAGAGGCCCAGGGAAAAAATCAGCAGGATGGTGGCCAGCAGGTAGCCATCGACGATGCTCACGGCGTGCGCCACCACTTCGAGATGAAAGGCAGAGCGTGCCTCGCTGGTCATTTGCGGGCTGGCGTAGGTAAAGATGTGGCTGACCAGCTGCCAGGCATCGTAGGAGGTCATGAAAAAGACGGCAAAGGCCACCAAGAGGCTGGCAACGACGGCAAAGAGCACGACAAAGCGGCTGTTCCAGAGCAGCCACTCGAAAATCGCCTCGATTTTTTCCATAAGAATCTTCATTACTGTTTTCCGGTGCTACCAAAACCACCATCGCCGCGCTCGGTAGCGGCAAACTCCTCCACTACCTGCAGCGCCGGGCGCAAAACCGGCACCAGGATCATCTGCGCCACCCGCTCGCCGACGGCGATTTCCAGGGGCTCGTGGCTGCGGTTCCAGAGAGAGATCTTTACTGGCCCTTGGTAGTCGGCATCGATCAGACCGACGAGATTGCCAAGGACCAAACCACGATGACCCAGACCGGACCGCGGCAGGAGTAGGGCGCCGACATTGGCGTTGCCGATATGCATGGCAAAGCCGGCCGAGACCAGCGCCGCCTGCCCCGGCGCCAGGGAGAGGGGGCTGTCGATACAGGCACGCAGGTCCATTCCCGCCGCCGCGGCACTGGCATACTGCGGCAGGGGCCACTCCGTGCCCAGGCGTGGATCCAGAATGCGGATTGCCAGTTTCTCCATATCAGTCACTCTCCCCAATTTCCGAGTCGAGATGATGCAACAAGGCGCGGGCGAGGTCGAGCTTGGGCTGGCGTGCTAGTACCCAGCGCTGCCGCGGGGTGACCAAAACGATGGCATTTTCTTCCGTACCCATGGCGCCGGCCCGCAGGTCGTTGAGCGCCGCAAAGTCTGCCCCTTTGGCGCGCAGTTTCGCTACGGCTCGCTCCTCGTCAGCGTGGGTCTCGGCGGCAAAGGCGAGGATTCGGCGCGGGGCTTGCGGATCTTCGTGCAGGGTTTTGACGATATCTGGATTGGCAGCCAGGGCCAGTTGGGCGGGCAGTTCCTGCTTGGGCTGTTTGTGGGTCAGGAGGGTGGCGGGTCGGTGATCGGCCACGGCGGCATTGGCGATCAAGAGATCGATGTTTTCTCTTTGCACAAGGCCCTGGCACACCTGCAGCATCTCCTGTGCCGAGGTAACGGCAATGCGCTCCACCCCGGTGGGGCAGGGCAGGCAAGTTGGCCCACTCACCAAGGTTACGCGGGCGCCGCGCTCTGCCGCCGCTTGCGCCAAGGCATAGCCTTGCCGGCCGCTTGCGCGGTTGCTGAGGCCGCGCACGGGATCCCAGGCCTCCCAGGTAGGACCAGCCGTAACGAGCACGCGCCAGCCCAGCCAAGGATGCGGGGCAAGGGCCAGCCGCAGTCGATCGACAATCTGCTCGAGCTCCATCAGCCGGCCGCTGCCGGTTTCACCGCAAGCGAGGCTGCCGCTGCCGGGTTCCAGAATCTGTGCCCCATCGGCAGCCAATTGCCGCAGATTGCGCTGGGTGGCGGGATGCTCCCACATTGCCGTATTCATTGCCGGGGCAAGAAAGAGGGGAGCGCGGCTGGCCAATACAATGGCCCCGGGCAAGTCTTCGGCAAGGCCTTGGGCAAGGCGGGCGAGGCCGGCTGCCGAGACGGGCGCGTAGAGCAGGGCATCGGCCCAGCGCGCCAGGGCAATATGGTCCATGGCTGCTTCTTCTGCCGGAGAAAAGAGCGACTGGCGTGCGGCGTGGCCACTCACCGCCTGCAGCGCCAGCGGCGCAACGAAGTCGCTGGCGTGCGGGCTCAGGGCAACACGTAGTTCGGCACCTGCCGCGCGCAGCAAGCGAATCAACTCCGGCGTTTTGTAGGCGGCGATGCTGCCGCCGATCAACAGCAGAATTTTTTTGCCCGTCAACGGGTCCATGGCCGCGCTCTTTTCGCTACAATCAATTTGCTAGCATACGAAAAAGAGGGAGCATATGGCTATTTCCGATTGGCCCGCCGGCGAGCGCCCGCGGGAACGTCTCTTGGCGCAGGGGGCGCAAAGCCTCTCCGACGCCGAATTGTTGGCTATCTTTCTGCGCGTTGGCGTGCGCGGCAAAAGCGCGGTCGACCTGGCGCGCGACGTATTACAACGGTTTGGTGGCCTACGCGGCTTGCTAACTGCGCAAAGCGAGGCCTTTTGCGCCGAGCATGGCCTTGGGCCGGCCAAGTTTGCACAGTTGCAGGCGGTACTCGAGATGGCACGTCGCCACTTGGCCGAGAGCTGGAGCCGCGGTGAGGCCCTGGAGTCGCCGCGGCGGGTTGCCGAGTATCTGCGCTCGACTCTGCGTGATCGCAGCCGCGAGATCTTTGCCGTGGTCTTTCTCGACCAGCGCCATCGGGTACTGCGCTTTGAAGAGATGTTCCAGGGCACCATCGACAGCGCCAATGTCTACGTCCGCGAAATCGCCAAGCGGGCATTGGAGCTGAATGCCGCCGCCCTCATCGTCGCCCACAACCATCCCTCGGGAGTGAAGGAGCCCAGCGCTGCGGATTTGCAGCTCACCCGGCGCCTCGAAGACGCCTTGCGCCTGCTCGAACTACGCTTGCTCGATCACTTCATTGTTGGTGAAGGAGAGCCCCTGTCGCTGCGCGAAGCGGGAGGCTGGTGAGGGCGAGGCTGACGGTGGTTTTGCGCAGCTCCGCTGATCCGTCTATAGTGATAAGGAAATTTTGGGATGGCGCCTAGCATGGGTATCAACGCTTCACTCACTATCATAGCCATTGTGTCAGTTATTGCGCTGCTGATCATTGCCGTTGCCGCGGGGGTGGTAATACGCACTTTCTTGCGTTTGGAGCGGGTCTTGGCGCGTACCGAGCAGGAGATGGCGCCCCTGCTCTTCGATCTCAAGGTGCTCCTCAGCGAGCTGCAAAAAATTGTGCGCGGTGGGGGCAAGCAGATGGATCGGGTAGAGGCCACTCTCCGCTATCTCGAACACGAATTGCGCGACACGGTCGAGACCTTTACCGTGCCGGTATAGGAGTTTGGTATCTGGGCGCGGGCCGTACGTGCGGGGTGGCGCTATTTTGCTCGTCGTCGTTGAGGTTTGCTGGGCACTGAACAATTGGAGGTGTAAATAATGAAGAATTCGACTACCGGTTTTGTGATGGGATTGCTCGTCGGGGCGCTGGGCGGTGTGCTGTTGGCCCCCGCCAGTGGTGCCGAGACGCGCGAGGACCTGCGGCGGGGAATGCAGCGCGGCAAGGAACAACTGCGCGAGTTCGAGCAGATTGCCGAAGAGCGGGTGCTGCGCCTGATTGAAGACATCCAGGAAAAGACCCAGCAATTGCTGAGCAGCGGCGGCGAACTGGTCGAGGCCAAGCGCCAAGATTTGCAGGAGGCCATTCGTGTCGCCAAGCGCGCTCTGGCCGAAGAGCGCGAGATCATGCTGCGCTCCCGGCGCGATCGCCTTGGCGATCTGGAGCGGGACGAGGCCGCCGACGACTGATCGCGCAGTTTTTTATGCGGTAATCAATCAAATCATGGTGCGCTCTGCCGGTTGCATCGATAATATACCCCCAGTTTTCTGTCAAGGAGTAGTGTAATGGCTGATAAATTGTTGATGGTCATGGTCAATACCGATCCCGCCAATCCGCAGGAGCTGGGTGCGCCCTTCTTCCAGGCGACGGTGGCAGCGGCTATGGACTTTGAAGTGGAAGTCGTTCTCACCGCCCGCGCTGGCGAGTTGGCCAAGAAGGGTGTGGCGGAAAAGATGCATGTCATGCCCGGCAGCCCCAAGAGCGTGTACGACTTCATCAAGGACGCCCACGAGGCCGGCGTGAAGTTCTTCGTCTGCACCCCCACCCTCGAGCTTTGGGAATGCACCAAGGACGACCTCATTCCCGAGGTATCGGATATTGTCGGTGGCGCCTACGTCATCGAGCAGGCGATGGACGACGACGTCGTCACCTTCACCTACTAAGTGTGTCATGACGCCTTCCCATCTGGGACCCGCTGAACAACTGTTCAGTGCGGAGGCGGTGCAAGCGGCCATCCAACGGATGGCCGTTGCCATAAATGCCGATCTCGAACCTTTGGTTCCCCACCGTCCGGTGGTGGTAATGACGGTGCTTTCCGGCGCCATTGTCGTGGTCGGCCAACTCCTCCCTCTGCTACATTTTCCCTTACACCTCGACTGTGTGCAGGTTAGCCGCTATGGCGATAAGACCCGCGGCGGCGATCTTCTCTGGCGTCTGACGCCTCGCGAACCTCTTCTCGACGCGACGGTGCTCCTCGTCGACGATATTCTCGATGAGGGCATTACCCTGCTTGCCCTGCAGGATTACTGCCGCGAGCAGGGAGCGGCAGCGGTACATACGGCGGTAATGGTGCGTAAGGAGCGCCCCCGCGCTCGCGAGGTGCCGGTAGACTATGTCGGCCTCGAGGTGCCCGATCGCTTCGTCTTTGGTTTTGGCCTCGATGCCCGT
>JAWNZB010000043.1:0-17981 GCA_038447835.1 Candidatus Igneacidithiobacillus chanchocoensis
CGTATCATTGAAAGCGGCCAGTAGTAGGTGGCGATTAAAGTAAAGAATTCTTTAATTTGAATAGCAAGTATTAAGATTACTTTCATTGACCATGGCGCATCACCCCCCGACCAGAAATGGTCGGAGTCATCGCCCAAGCTGTTAATCAGCGTCATCCGCTGCATAGCCGTCGGCGCCAAGGCCTGAACACATTACAGGGTGTCGCGCAGCGCGGCTATGATCTGATAAATATCAGCGAACGCCCTGGAGCGACCACAAAGCAAGGTGTTCAATCGAATTGCTGATTTCGCCCGCCCCCCCTCCTTGCCTTGCGGCCCGGATTGTATACCTGCTGGCGTGCCTCGAGAGCAGGCCGCGAAGAAGCTTAAGC
Source organism: Candidatus Igneacidithiobacillus chanchocoensis (assembly GCA_038447835.1). GTDB lineage: Bacteria > Pseudomonadota > Gammaproteobacteria > Acidithiobacillales > Acidithiobacillaceae > Igneacidithiobacillus > Igneacidithiobacillus chanchocoensis. The sequence goes on from JAWNZB010000043.1 coordinate 371, forward strand.
AAGTATTGGCGAGATTTGGCTCTACGTGATCATGGGCGGCACCGCCAATCGGCTAGGAGTGACGTTACAATGATGAGTCGCCACCTCTGAACACGATAGGCGAACGAGTAGTTTGCACAGCGGAAACTGCCGTTGGGCCACAGGACATACGGTACCGTTTATCGGACTTTGTTAGGCAGATGAGTTCATGGACACCGTAAGCCTCTTTTCGGGGCTGGTCGGTGTCCAGAAACCGGGTGTTCAGAAAACGTTGGATTAACTACTTCAAAACAGCCCACTTTTTCCATGATGAACAGCTGTCGTGTCCTCCCTTGGAGTGTCCTTTATGCTTTCCAAGGCACTGTGCCTTGTCTGTTGTGTCATATCTTACATGCGTCATGTAACCGTTTGCTGGTTTGCGTGGTCCAGACCAAAATTCACAAGTGGAACAATGTGTTAAACTAGATGAGATAGAAGTTTCTGACATATTTTATCCTTTCAGTAAGTTTCTGATGGAAGAAGCGTGAATTCTATTCCGACCTCTTTGAGACGAGCAAATGTGTCGCCAGATTCGTAATCCCAACCAGGAGGCATACTGACTTTGAATTCCCGGTCTAGTTTTTGTTGTTCCTCTTTTGTGATTTGAACAACTTTCAGATGTTTTTTGATGATTTCAGATATTCTTTTAAGAGACTTGCCTGAACTGTCAATGGCTAGGATTTCATGGCATATTTGGCAAAGTAAAACACGTGGAACCACATGCTCATTGTAGTGACCGCCAGTCGAGCGCCAAACCAAAACAAATTTATTTGGTATCATTGGCTCCAAAAAAAGACGGGTATCTGAATTTCCTGTCTCTTCCCACATATGACGTATGTTCCAAGCTATTCGGTAGCAGGATCGATCTAGCAATTCATTTCTTGAAAATCTATCAGATATAGAATTGACCGTAAATACAACTATTGTTGTCAGTTTGAATTTAGTAGAGAGGACAGGAATTTTAATCTGTTTTTTTCTAGCTCAAGATATTCGCCGTCCTGATTGAGTTCTTGCGCTGTTCCTCCAGCTTCTTGCCAAGCGGTTATGGCAACAGTAGAGTCTCTGTACTTGATCCAATCTTGCTCAGACTGGATGAGCTTCTTCTGAAAATCTGGCGTCATTTCATGCAGTAACTTGTTATACACAGAGTTTAACTTTTTATCAACCGCATCTATATTATTGTCCATTTCTCTATTCATTCCGGCAGTGGTTGTTGGGCCACCACTTAAAGTACCCTGGTTTGCGTTTTTAGAATTTTTATAGATTGCTGAAAAACAACTTTCTGGGTCAGAGTATTTATTCTTGATGCAGTATGAAATGAACTTTTCACATGTCTTTGCATTACTTACTAGTACAATATTTTTTAAATTTTCTCGACCGGCGGAAAAAAGTACCCTGGCTACTTTCCCTGTTGAGCTATTTATTTCTTCAATATTACCATTCGCTCTTTGCCCATTTGTCTCGGCATCTCTTTTTAGTGAGGATAAAAATTTTTGAGGTGTTAACTGGCTATCTGACCCGCCCATTTCTCTGCCGTTGACGCAAGAGCTACCCATGACGACTCTCCACTCACCGGCAAAAGATGAGCTGCTAATGATGGTTAACAATGTTATAGAAAAAAATATGGAAACTTTGCATCGCATGTTTGCTTTCTCCTTGTATCACGTATCCGGAACTGGTTGTTGTAACAACTATTATTATGTTGCATATCTAGTTTTCATTATCTCTCTGATTCGTTTTCCAAAAGAGTTTAATAGCAAATTGCTATTTAATCCGTAGGGACTCGTTGGAAAAGGGCAGACGGCAACCACTGTGTTTTTGGTTCGCACCCAACTTAAAGTCCTATGCTCAATGGGTTCGTGTAGCCATTCTTCGTTATCGCTACAAAATGCAGACCTAAAGTCGTTTATATAACTTTTTCCAAAACATAATACAAGCTTTGGTCTATGGATTTCAGTGAGTTTTCTAAATAATTTAAATCTGTTTTTTCTGCACCAATTATGATATTCCATTTTGTTAGAAAAGCCAGTCAATTCATTTATCCATACCGCCCATCTATCTGTAGAATGGCCTTTAAATCTTATCGGATATAGATTCATTTTAAAATATCCGGTAGAGCCAGAAACAAACGGTCTTTTTTTGATAGAAAAATCTCTGTAATTAGAAGCATCAGAACCATCAATAGAGCACAAAAGTTTTACTGTATTTACATTGTATCGATATGCTGTATTCTCATCTTCTGATGTGTATCCTTTGCTCGGCAAGGATTGGTCACAGTAATTATCAAGCTCGTTTTTTAGCCAGTCATAACTAAGTTCACCACCCCATTCGATACCGCAAACCCAAATGCTCGGCGATTCTGGGGACCCTAAGTCGCCTCCATCACAGCCGGAAAATCCTGAAGCCCACAGAGAAAACTTTTCCTGATAACCCATGATAAAACCTCGGCTTAATGACACCTAACGATACCGGCTCTTATCATCCACTAATTTCCATTTCGGCGGCGTAGCCTGTGTGTTATCAGACGTTTTGCATCATTGTGTCTGGTGATCGCCAGACTCCCTGAACGTAATGTGCTGAATCCCCTATAGGCAGGCAACTCCACCAAGGTGCTATCATCAGACCTTACGAATCACGGCAGGAAATCCACCACCTAGCAGAGGCAACTCTAGCCCGTCCACATGTCCGCTACCAGTCTTAATGCGACACGCCGCCAAAAAGAGAAGAGGGCCACCTCATGGCGACCTACTTCACCTGTTGCTTGTGTATGGCGCACCCTATGCCGTTGTTTGCGCGAGCCCGAGACCAACAATTTGGCTTTTGGAATCGTCAAGGCAAAAAAATCTTTCCAGTACAGGCTTTCGTTCTTCTCCGGCCTCTTCCAAGATCCTGTTGCTGAATCCCAACCTAGCTGCGGCTTCCAAGGCATGATCTATCTCGGCATGTCCCTTTCCTTACTCCGTAGCTTGCCGCAGCGCTTCTTTCTTGTCTACTCCCTCCCGTAGGGTCAAGTCGATGCAGTGGATGAGCGCACGAGGGCTGCGGGTAATGCTCTTGGTCCGTGGCTTCAGCAATAGCGGCAGATACTTTGCCGTGCCTTGGGTTATGGCGTTCCAATAGCGCAGCCGCGCCACCAAAGTGCGGATACTGTTGAAGCTCGTAATGCGGAAAATGTGGAGAGCACCGGCTTGCAGAATGATTATGCAGTGCCCGTTGCAAAGCGTTGGCGCAGGGCCGCTGCCTGGGCACGGATGGCTTCCAACTCGTCGGCAGATTTGCGCTCGAGGTTGCGCCATTGCAGAGCGGTGCGGGGGTGCTTACTGAAGGGCTCCCAGTGGCGTTGCAAAAAGTCCCAGTACAGCGTGGTGAAGGGGCAGGCATCGGCGCCTGTCGCCCGCTCAGGCCGGTAGGGACAGCGCGAACAATGGCCACCCATACGCTGCAGATATTGGCCGCTGGCAACATAGGGTTTAGAGGCGAGCAAGCCACCGTCGGCGTACTGCGACATCCCCAGCACATTGGGCATTTCCACCCAGTCGATGGCATCCACATAGATCGCCAAAAACCATTCATGCACGGCCTGCGGACGCACGCCGAGGAGCAAGGCAAAAAGACCGGTAACCATGAGGCGCTCGATGTGATGGGCGTAGCCAGTGGCAAGGGTGCGCTGCAGCACGTCGCGTAAACAGACCATCTCGATTTCTCCCGTCCAATACCAAGCCGGCAGGGGCTGCTCTGCTGCCAAGGCATTGCGTTCCCGGTAGCCCGGCATTTCGCGCCAGTAGATGCCGCGCACGTATTCTCGCCAGCCAAGAATCTGGCGTACGAAGCCTTCGACGGCGGCCAAGGGCGCCCGCCTAGCCTCGAGTTCGGCAATGGCGCCGTCGATGACTCGCCGCGGACTGAGAAGGCCGAGATTCATTGCCGCCGAAAGACGCGAGTGGTAGAGCCAGACCTCTCCGGGCCAGGTGGCATCCTGAAAGGCGCCGAAGCTCGGTAGTCGATGCCGCAGAAAATCCTCCAGCGCCTGCTCTGCCTGCGCCGCCGTTACCGGCCAAGCAAAATGCTCGAGCCGACCGGGATGCTCTGGGAATTCCCTTTCTACCAAGGCAATCACTTCTTGCGTGATGGCATCCGGCGCAAAAGCTATGGGCTCGGGTATCCAGCCCGGCCCCTCGCGGCCAAAACTGCGACGATTATCGCTGTCGTAGTTCCAACGTCCGCCCTGGGGCTCGCCATCCTCCATCAAAACACCGCTGCGCTGGCGTACAAAACGGTACCACTGCTCCATACGATATTGCTTTCTTCCCTTGGCCCAGGCGTTGAAGACATCGAGTGGAAAGAGAAAGCGGTGATCGTCATATTCCTGGTAGATAACATCGAGACGCGCGCAGAGAGAGCGAATCGCCTCGCGTAGCTCCCACGTACCCGGGTGGGCGCAACGCAGCTCGGCAGGCCGATGCCGTAGCAGGGTTTCCTGTAGTTGCTCGATGAGGCTCTTGCCAGCACTATCGCCAAGGGAATGATAGAGGACGGGCAGGCCGCGCTCTTGTAACTGCGCGGCAAAATGTCGCATGGCCGAGAGGAAGAGGACGATGCGCGCCTTGTGCGACCAGACCTGCTCGGCCTCGCTGCGCGCTTCAATGAAGACGCAGAAGTCCGATGCCGGATCGAGCCCGGCGAGGGCGGCGGAATGAATGTCGAGATGATCGCCAAGGATCAGAACTAAGCGAGCGGCGTTCATGATTTGTGGAGTTTTTTGGCGCGGCAAGCGGCGGAGCAGTACTTCACTTCTGCCCAGTCTTTGCGCCAGCGCTTGCGCCAAGAAAAGGGGCGCTGGCAAACTGGGCAAATCTTTTGTGGCAACTGTGCTTTCTTCATCCGCCACCCTTGATCTAAATTTGTACTATACATACTATGTACGAAAATAGTGGCGCGCAAGAAGGGATGCATCCAGGCCTCCCCTCCTTGCGTAAGGCAAAGAGAACTTGCCCCCGGAGGCGCCGATGCGCGTTGCAGTGATTGGAAGTGGAATTGCCGGCTTGGCCTCGGCTTGGCTATTGCGGAAGCACCATGAGGTCAGTCTGTTTGAGGCCGATACCCGCTTTGGCGGCCACACCCACACCGTTGATATTGAACACGAAGGCCACAGCGCCCCGGTCGATACTGGCTTCCTGGTTTGCAACGACTGGACCTACCCGCACCTGCGCAATCTCTTTGCCGAACTACAGATCGAATTGGTGCCGAGCCAGATGACCCTCAGCGTGCGCCTAACGAACCCCGACCTGGAGTGGAGCGGCACCGATCTGAACGGCCTCTTTGCCCAGCGTCGCAACCTGTTACGACCGGCGTTTTACGGCATGTTGCGCGACATTGTACGCTTCAATCGCGATGCCAAGGCATGGCTGCGGAGCACCGATGCCGACCTCTCCCTGGGAGATTTTCTCGCCCGCGGTCGCTACGGCCAGTGGCTGCAGGAGGCCTACCTACTGCCCATGGCGGCGGCCATTTGGTCTTGCCCGGTGGCGCAGATGCGCGCCTACCCCGCACGTTCTTTTCTGCGCTTTTATGAAAACCATGGGCTTTTGAACATCTTTCGCCGCCCCCAGTGGCTCACCGTCAAGGGCGGTGGCCGGCAGTATGTGCACCGCATCCTGGCACAATTGGACGACGTACGCGCCGGGCAGCGGGTTTTGCGTTTAGAGCCGCGGGGCACGGGGATTCGCGTACACAGTGCGGTGGGAACGGAAGACTTTGATGCCGTCGTGAGTGCTGTGCACAGCGATCAGCTCCTGCCCTTACTTGGGGAGCATTGGCCCAGCCATCATGCGCCGCTGGGCGCCATCCGCTACCAACCCAACCGCGCCGTCTTGCATCGCGATGCGAGCTTTTTGCCGCAACGCCGCGCTGCTTGGTCGGCCTGGAATTTTCATCGCGAAGGTGGCATCGGTGCCGGCCAGCCGGTAGCGGTCAGCTATTTGATCAATAAGCTGCAGCCTCTACCTTTTCGCGATCCCGTCATCGTTACCCTCAACCCAGAGCGCGAGCCCGATCCGGCCCTCGTCTGGCGAGAAATTGCCTATGCCCATCCGGTTTTTGATGGTCCTGCCGTGGCTGCCCAGACGACACTGCGATCGCTGCAGGGATCGCAGAGGCTGTACCTGGCTGGGGCTTGGTTGGGCTACGGCTTCCATGAAGATGGCATGCGCAGTGCCGTAGAAGTCGCGCGTGCCTTTGGTGTGCGCATCCCTTGGGCGCATAAGGTGCCCAACTCTCTCCAGGAACCGGTGCTATGGCCGAGTCAAGCTACGTGAAATCTGCCTTACTACCGGTGCGGGTAATGCATCGGCGCCTGCAGCCGCAACGCCGCGCCTTTCATTACCGCGGCTTCCAGTTCTGCTTTGCCCTCGATCAATTGCCAAATTTGCAGGCCATCTTGCGCCGCACGCCCCTCGGCTTTCGTGCCGCCGATCATGGACAACGCGATGGCTCGGCCCTGGAGCCTTGGATTCGCGGTGTTTTCGCCCAGGTAGGAATCCTTCCGGAAAAAATCTATCTGATCACCTACCCCCGCCTTTGGGGCTACGCCTTCAAGCCCGTAAGCTTTTGGCTCGCCCTCGATGCCGAGGGAGATCTCCGCGGAGTACTCGCCGAGGTGAATAACACTTTTGGCGAACACCATAGCTACCTGCTGCGGCATACCGACGGGCGCAAAATCCTCCCCACGGAGTGGCTGCAGAGTGAAAAGGCCTTTTATGTCTCGCCTTTCTTTAGCGTCGATGGGAGCTATCGTTTTCGCTTCCGCTTTGAGAGCGAGCGGGTACAGGTCGATATCCACCACTACGACGCCGCCGGCCAAGCACGCCTGATTACCCAACTCGCCGGTCGTCGTCAGGACCTGACCAGGGCGAGCGCCTGGCGCGTGGTGCTCGGTAACCCCCTGATGAGCCTGATGGTAACCGTCGGCATCCACTGGGAAGCCCTGAAAATCTGGCGCGCCGGTATCCGCTTACAACGTAAACCCTCCCCCCCTTCCGAGGAGATCAGCCTATGAGTACCCCCCGCAGCGCTTCCCTGCCCCTGGGCACCGATAACTTGCCGCGAGCGGCATCCATGCTCCATCGTCTACTCAGCCAGCATTTGCGGGTGGGCAGCCTGGAATTGCGCACCCCTGGTGGGGAGCTCTGGCACTTTGATGGCGTTGAGGATGGACCCCGTGCCCATTGGCAAATTCGCGACTGGCGGGTTATGCGGCATATTTTGCAAGACGGCGACGTTGGCTTGGGGCGCGCCTATTTCGAGGGACTTTGGGATAGTCCCGATCCCGCGCAGCTGATTGCCTTGGCCTTACACAATCGTCATGCCGTTGAGGCCTGGATTCAGGGGAGTTGGTGGCGGCGACGCTTCTTCTGGCTCCTCGACCAGTTTCGCCCCAACACCCGTCGCGGCAGCCGCCGCAATATTGCCGAGCATTACGACCTTGGCAATGATTTCTATCGCCTCTGGCTCGATCCAAGCATGAGCTACTCCAGCGCGTACTTTGATGACGCGCACAACGACTTGCGCCAGGCCCAAGAGCGCAAATACGCCCTCGCCCTGGAGAGCCTTGCCCTCCCCGCAGGGGCGCAAATTTTGGAAATTGGCTGTGGCTGGGGCGGTTTTGCCGAATATGCAGCGCGCCAAGGCTATCGCGTACACGGTATTACCCTTTCCCAAGAGCAGTTGCGCTATGCCCAAGAGCGTATTCACGATGCGGGGCTCAGCAATCGCGTCGAGCTGGAATACTGCGACTATCGCGACGTTAAGGGCCTCTATGACGGCATTGTCTCCATCGAGATGTTTGAGGCGGTGGGACGGGAATGGTGGTCCACCTACTTCCGGCGCCTGAATAGCCTGCTGCGTGCCGGCGGTCGGGTGCTGCTGCAAACCATCCACATTGCGGATGCGCAATATGCGCAGTACTGCAGCGGCTCCGACTTCATTCGCCGCTATGTCTTCCCCGGCGGCTTCCTGCCCTCGCCCACGGCACTGCAGGAGGAATGTAGCGCCGCGCGGCTGCAGATTTTGGATCAACGGCAATTTGGCCAAGACTACGCCCGTACCCTGCGCGCCTGGCGGGTAAAATTTGATGCCGAGGCCGAGGCCCTGACCCGCTTGGGCTACGACCAGACCTTTCAACGCCTGTGGCGATTCTACCTAGCCTATTGCGAGGGTGGATTCCAGGTGGAGAGCATCGGCGTTGGCCAGTGGACTTTGGCCCATGGCTAAGCGTTTTCTGCTCTCTCTTGTTTTGCTGACCTTTGGACTAGCCCCGAAGGCCTGGGCAGCAACCGTAGACGTCCCGCTGCCCAGCAGTGTCTATGCAGCCGCACCGGGCCTGCACCTGCTGGGAGCGGGAAAACTCTACTGGTTCTTGTTTCATGTCTATAACGCGGCCTTGTACGTAGACGGCGACGGCTACGCGCCGCAGTCGCGTCCCTTCGCCTTAGCGATCAACTATAAGCGGGACTTTTCGAGCAAGGAACTGGCCAAGACCTCCTTGCAGGAGATGGATCGACTCAGTCATCCCGACCCGGCCTTGCGCCAGCGCTTTGCCACCGATCTCGCACGCGCCTTCCCCAATGTTCGGCCCGGCGACGAGATTGTGGGTCTTTGCGTGCCGCAGCACTACACCGCCTTTTACTTCAATGGCAAGCTCTACAGTAAGATCGATAATCCGCCGTTTTGTCCGGCATTCTTTGGGATTTGGCTCGATTCGCAGACCAAAGTACCGGGTTTGCGCCGGAAATTGCTGCATCTTGCCCATGGCGACTGAGACTCGCCCCACGGCGAGTATCCTGCTGCGCTACGCGCCCCTGGGCCTACCCCTGGCCTTTGGAGCTCTGCCCGTCTACCTGCTCTTGCCCCACCTGTACGCTACCCGTTTTGGGCTCTCCTTGGCGAGCATTGGTATTTTGCTCCTGCTTGCACGCTTGGGCGACGCGATCATCGATCCACTCATTGGGCGCGCCAGCGACTTCTGGGCGGCGCGGCAGGGCAGTCGACTGCGGCTGATCTGGATTGGGCTTCCCCTGCTCCTTTTGAGTTTCTATTTTCTTTTTAATCCGCTGCCCAGAATCAGCGTGTGGTGGAGCCTGATCCCCGCCCTCTTTGCCTTTTACCTCGCCTACAGCCTGAGCAGTCTCAACTACCAAGCCCTAGGGGCGGAACTATCTACGGATTATCAGGGCCGCACTTGGCTGACGACGGCGCGCGAGGCCGGCGCGCTGCTGGGTGTGCTGCTTGCCGCCGCTCTCCCCGAGCTTTTGCAGCAGCGCTTGGGCAGTGCTGCCTGGCCGGTATTTGCGGGAATTTTTGCGCTGCTGCTTTTGCTCGCCGCGCTGCCCCTACGAGGGCAGCGGCTGCGCCGCCCGGTGGCGACCGTGGCACAAGGGCCCTGGTGGCGCTTCTACGAACCGCTGCAGCGCCCGCATACGGCACGTCTGCTTGGGGTCTATACCTTGTCGCAGAGCGCCAATACGGTGGCGGCTACGCTCTTCTTCTTTTTTGTTGACCAGATTCTGCGCGCACCAAGCTGGGCACCCGCCTTTTTGCTCTTGTATTTTCTAGCTGGTGCTGCGGGCATGCCCTTCTGGCTCTGGCTTTCCCATCACCGCGGCAAGGCCCAGGCTTGGCGCTGGGCAATGCTCCTTGCCACCGCCGCTTTTCTGGGGGCGGGTTTTCTCGGTCCGGGCGCTCTCTGGGGCTATGGCCTAGTTTGCCTAGTGAGCGGCCTCGCCCTCGGTGCCGATCAGGCCCTACCGCCGAGTATTTTGGCCGACCACACCGATACCGATGCCGACGCCCGCGCCGGTTCCTACTTTGGTCTCTACAACTGGGTAGGAAAGGCAGCAACCGCTCTTGGCGCCGGTCTCATTCTGCCTCTGCTGCAACTGCTCGGCTACAGCGCCAGCGGTAAAAATCTCTGGGCCCTGCTCCTTGGCTACGCCCTGGTGCCGGCCCTGCTCAAAGTCTGGTCCATCTACCTTCTGCAACCCCAGCGGGTTGAATTTGTTCCCACCACCGTTTCCCTAGGAGTCTCACGATGAAACGCCTTTTTTTGCTTGCTCCCCTGACTGCAGTCTTGGCCCTGGCTGGCTGCGCTACCGTACCGCAAGACTACGCCCACACCACACCACACTTTTCCTTGCGCGAGTTCTTCAATGGCCCGCTGCTGGCTACGGGTATGTACCAGAATCGCTCCGGCAAGGTCGTGAATCGCTTTACCGTGCGAATGCTCGGGCAGTGGCAGGGCAACCAGGGTACCCTGGACGAATACTTCACCTATATAGCCAACGACGGCAAGGTTACCCATGCCGAGCGGGTTTGGCACTTGGTGGACGATGGCAATCATCACTTTTCTGGTTATGCCGAAGGCTCCGCCGGGGATGTGAAAAAGGCTGCAGGCGATGCCTATGGCTTTGCCCTGCATTGGAGTTACGACGTCAAGCAACCGGTGGGCAAGAGCTTTTACAATCTACATGCCGACGATTGGATGTACATGATCGAACCCAATGTCGTCATCGACCACACCGACGTTACCTGGTACGGGCTCCATGCCGGTGACATTACCCTGGAAATGCATAAACTCCCGGACACCGCTGCCAACCGCGCGGCCATGGCCATGCCCAAGTAGAAAGGGACGGGATGCGACGCTAAGGAGCGTCGCATCCCATCCTGACTCAGGTCAGCAAGGGGCGTACCGCGCCAAAACCGCCGTCGACGGCGAGGATCTGTCCGGTAATCTGCTTAGCGGTTAGCAGGAACAAGAGCGCTTCCGCCACCGCAGCCGGGTCGATGAGCTGACCCAAGGGGTATTGCTTGCGCGCCAGAGTGCGGGCGTTGTCGTTGCGCAGAATATGGCTCGCGGCAGGGCTGTCCATGAGGCCGGAGCGCACCGCATTGACGCGAATCGCGTCACGGGCGTGGGTTGCGGCCGCTGCCAAGACGAGGGATTCGAGCCCACCCTTGGCGGCGGCCACCGCCTCGTGAAAAGACACCCCAATATCGGCGACGACCGACGAAACAAAAACCGCAGCGCCCCCCTCTCCCGCGCGCTTGCGGGCGGCTACGAAGGCGCGCAAAGAGAAAAAGGCGGAATCGAGATTGGCCGCCAAGACCGGCCGGTACGTTTCTTCGGGGGTTTGCGCGAGGCCAGCCAGCAAGAAGGAGCCGGCCAGATGCGCGAGATAGTCCGGTACCAGCTCGCGCTCGCGTAGCGCAGCGAATACCGCATCGGCACCGGCCTGATGCGAGACATCCTCTTGCAGCCACAAATCAGCCTGGGGCCAGTTTTCGGGCTGCGTTTGGCGCGAAACCGCTGCTACACGCCATCCTCGTTCCCGCACTTGGCGCAGAAGCGCCTGGGCGAGGGCACCCGAGGCCCCGGTAATCACGATCAGCTTCGACATTTTTTCCTCCTTTCAGGCGCGCCGGGCTTGCGCCAGGGCGTGCTGCCAGTCCGCGTATAAGTCTCCCCGCCGCAATTTGCCGGTAGGACCTTGCCAGGGGCGCCATTCCTCTGGCGCCAAGCCATAAAGGGGGTAGCGCTCGCGCCATTGGCGGCGCAGCCCGGACCAGTCTTCGGGTTGAACGGCAGCAAAGGCGGCCAGCCGTCGTTGTCCGGGGGCGCCAATAATCACCTGCTGCATGCCTGGGTAGTGTGCCTGCAGGCGCAATTCTTCTTCTTCCGGTTGCACGCCGCGGCCATCCGCCAACTTAAAGCGGGCATCGCGGCGCCCACACCAGCGCCAGTTGCCATCGGACAAGGGGCTCAGGCGATCGCCGCTGTCGATCCACCCTTCGGCGTCACCCACCGCAAGCCAGCTCTTGCCATCCCAACGCCCGAGGGCTTGGCCCGGGGACCGATAGCGCAAGGTCTCGCCAACGTTGATTTCCACCTCGGGGAGCGCCCTGCCCACCAGCGCTGCAGAAAAACTACCTACTGGTCCCAGCATTATCCCTGGCCCCGCTTCGGTCTGCCCATAGCCCACCCGCAGGCGGCTACCCTGTAAGCGTGCGGCCAGACCAGCGTCTACGGCGGCGCCGCCAACATTACCGCCGGCGAGTTCGGCAATCTGCGCATCGCTCAAGAGCGCCAGCACCCGCGGTACCGTGCAGAGGTGGGTGAAGTGTTCGTGCCGCAGCTCGTGCAGGGGAGCAACCCGCAGCTCGGCGCCGGCCGTCAACGCCGGCAGCAACTCCAGTACCCCGGCAAAGACATGCGACCACGGCAGGACATTACGCAGCAGGCTGTCGCGCCCGAGTGCAAGGGCTGAGGCGTGCTGCCGCAGCTGCCAGAGCAAAGCGGCATGGGACAGCCCAAAGGCCGACCCCGACCCCATACTTGCCGAGGTCCAGAGGATGAGTGCCAGATCCTCAGGATCATCGATACCGATGGCATTCTCGGGCCAGTGCTCGAGGACTTGCCCACCCTCGGCGCTGACGATGAGTTGCGGTCGGAGCATCTGCAGGCGTCGCTGCGCCTCCGCGGCATCGAGCTCCGGCAGCGGACAAAAGATCCAGTCGCCCTGCAGGGCAGCAAGCCAGTGGGCGACAAAGGCGGGACTGTTGGGTAAGCGCACGGCGATGCACGCGCGGGGCGGCAATTGCCGACGCCAGCGTTGCCGCAACCGCAGCGCCCAGCTGAGCAGCGCCGGGCCGGGCCAAGCGCGACTCACCCCGGCGGGGCGCCAGTCCAGGCAAAAGCCGCTCTCGAGCCCATCGCGCAAAGCCTGCAGCAACGCAGCGCGTGGCGTCATGTCGCCATCTCGTCCATCTGCATCAACAGGGTGCGCAGACATTGTTGTGCCTGCTGTCGCAGTGCCAATGGGAGTGTACTCTCGAGCCGCGCAATGCGGCTATCGATCTCCTGCAACTGCCGCGTCTGCTGCACGCTCAGGAATTGCTCGCCGTCGCCCTGGTGAGCATTGTTGAGCAGCTGCCACAGACTCTGCAAACAGAGATAGAGCAACAAATCTTGCTCTTCGCGCAGATGCGGGGTCTGGAAGCGCTGCTGCGCAAGGGCATCGAAGGTTTCCAGCAACCAGTCGTTGCTGAGCCAGTCCGGTGCGCTACTCATCCCAGGTCCTCGAAAAGCGGCACCACCCGATCCAGAAAAAAGAAGACCAAGGGCGACTGGGCAGCGTCGTGCAGCATATGGATGTGGGCTGATACCGGACGAATTCGGTAAGTAAAGGTGTAGAAGAAGTGCTCATCGAGAAAACCCTCGGCGCGGGCGCGCAAATAGCGGCCCCGAAAAAGACGACTGGCGGTACAAGGTGCTACTTCGGTAAAAAAATCGTGTCCCAGCACTTCTTCGCGAGGCAGCCCGCTCAGCCGCTCCTCGGCACTATTGAAGAGGACGACTTTGGCCTCGTTGTTGAGGGCGATGACCCCAAAATTCCAGAGTTCTATCTGCTGGCGGTCGATTCGTGCCAATTGGTCTCGCCATTGGACTGGGAAAAACTCCTTCACCGCCCCTCCTCTTGCTTCGCCGTCCGGACTTTGTACTATACGCGCCAATCATGGCAAGATGATCCTAGTGTATGCCGATCCCAGTTTCAATACCGTCCTATACAAAACGAGAACAGCAAGCGCCCATGCAAGCGGAAGAGCATCAGTACCCCATCAGCGTCGTTGAGCAGGAGACCGGAATCTCCAAGGAACTCCTGCGCATGTGGGAGCGCCGCTACGAATTCCCGGTCCCAGCGCGCGATGCCAGCGGCAACCGCTTGTATAGTCGCGAGCAAATCGAGCGCCTACAAAACATCAACAAGCTGCTGGCTGCCGGCTACCGCCCCGGCTTTGTGGTGGGTGCCAGCGAGGATAAGCTGCAGCGTTTACTGCAGGAGATCCCAAGTAGCAACGAGGGCCCTGCCAGTAACGTCGCCAGCGACGAGGTAGACAGCCTGTGGCAATGCCTGCAGGATCTAGACTTTCATCGCAGCAGCCAGTTGCTGCGCCAGTATCTCGCCAATCTCGGAGTGCAAGCCTTTATTCTGCGCATTGCTGCCCCGCTGCAGCAGCAGCTTGCGCAAGCCGAACTCAGCGAATCCCTGGCGGATTTCGTGCAGGCCGTTGCCCACGAGCAACTTCTCGAATCTCTGGCCTGGGCGCGGGCAATGCTCCCGCCCGCGGCCGCTGGTAGCCTGCAGATCTTGCTCGCCAACCTGCCCGGCGAAGGCCGCGAACTCGAGCTGCAAATGACCCGCACCCTTCTACTTGGCAGCGGGGCCGAGGTTCTTTACTTGGGCAGCGAACCGGCTCCCGCCGAGGTCTTGGCCTGCCTGCAGCAGTGTACGGTGCCCGTGCTGCAGCTGGCGGTTTCTGCTGCCTCCATCAATGCCAAAAACCAGCAAGTTCTGCAAAAACTGCGTGCCGGCATGCCAGCCACCACCAGCCTGTGGCTGAGTGGTAGCGGTGCCGAAGAACTCGATCCCGACGCCGAGGGCATGCCGCGTTTTCGCCGCCTACGCGACCTGTTGGAAGCGGTGCAAAGCTGGCAAAAACCCTTACGAGATTCCTGACCGATATTTGTCTAGTACAGATGCTTGACAACCTCCTCCGCGGCGACTATCTTCACTGTACGGAGACAGCAGAGGAGCAGTGTCATGGCAGCGCAAGATACAGTTCTCGTAGTAGGTGCAGGCCCGGCCGGGCTTTCGGCCGCCGCAACCATCGCTGGAATGGGCAAGAAGGCAGTAATCGTCGAGAAGGAAGACGTCCTTGGTGGTGCGCCAATCATTTCCGGGTACTCTAAACTCGTTCCTTCGGGTGAGTGGGCCAAGGATGCCATTGGCCGCATGGTCAGCCGCGTGGAGGGTGACGGTAACGTCAGCATCCACAAGTCCACCAAGGTCACCCAGCTCGAGGGTGAAGCAGGCAACTTCACTGCGCATCTCAGCAACGGTGACAAGGTAGAAGCCGGCAGCATCGTGCTGGCCACGGGTTTCACCCACTTTGACTCTATCAACAAGCCGGAATGGGGCTTTGGCACTTACGAAGACGTGTTGACCACCACCCAGATGGAGCAGATGGTGGGTACTGGGCAAATTCGCTGCCCTTCCGATGGGCGGGTGCCGGAGCGCGTTGCCATCCTGCTCTGTGTAGGTTCACGTGATCGGCAGATCGGTCGCGAGTGGTGCTCCAAGATTTGTTGCACGGTGTCGGCAAACCTCGCCATGGAGATCAAGGAAATCTCGCCCAGCACCGACGTGTTTATCTATTACATGGACATCCGTACCTTTGGCCTCTACGAAGACAAGTTCTATTGGAAGAGCCAAGAAGAGTACAAAACCAAGTTTGTGAAGGCGCGTATTGCCGAGGTGACCAAGTCGCCGGATGGGCGTCTGCTGGTAAAGGGTGAGGACACCTTGGTCAAGCGCCCGATCGTGATTCCTATGGATATGGTGGTACACGCCATTGGCATGGACCCGAATGCTCTTAACCCCGAAATCGCCAAGACCTTTGGTATCGGTCTCGAGAAGCATGGCTTCGTCGATCGCGCCGAGCAGTACACCAACAGCCAAGGCACGACGCGCAAGGGTATTTATGTGTGCGGTGCGGCAACGGGGCCGGAAACCATTGATGATTCCATTGCCCAAGGCCAATCGGCTGGATCACGGGCGGTTGCGGATCTGTACCAACTGATGCGCCAGAGCGCATAAGGAGGGGGTCATGCGACGTGTACTTACGGAACGAGCAATCCAAGGTGGCGTATTTTTGGTCTTGGCCGGCTTATTTGCCAGCGCTGGATCGCAAAGCGCCCCCTTCTGGGATCTCAGTGCAGGAATTTTTGCTACGCTCGGTGTCGGCTTTGGCCTTGCCGGCATCCTCGAGGCGACAACGCAGCAAGGGGAGCTCATCCCCATACGCATAAAATCGCGTAGAGATTGATTTCTGGTGGCCTATTGGGGAGCGTTCGCGCTCCCTTTTTTGTGCTCTGTCGTCCATCTTACGCTACTCTCAGGCTAGGCCATAAGGACATTGCCATCATGCCAATACAAACTACCGCCGCTTATCGCGGCAGCCAACCGAGCTTTTTGCTCGATGCCTTCTTTCGCGGACCGTTAGTCGCTAGCGGTATCTTTTGCGATCGCAAGCGCCGGGTGCGTAATCGCTTTTTTATGCACATGCGCGGCGACTGGGAGGGCAAACGCGGTACCCTCGAAGAGCGCTTTACCTTTGTGGATGACCAAGGGCAAAGCAGCCATGCGGAGCGCATCTGGAGACTTGAGCAAATCGACGCGACGAATTTTCGCGGTACCGCCGAGGGTTCCGCGGGCGACATTGTGGGCATTGCCGAGGGTGCCGCCGAGGGTTATGCCATGCATTGGCGGTACACCGTACGCCAGCCGGTGGGCGACAAGGCCTATAACCTGCGCACCGATGATCGCATGTATCTGCTCGGGCCCAATCATGTGATCAACCATAGCCGTATGCACTTTTTGGGCTTTTTTGTGGGCGAGGCAATCATCGAGATCCATCGTTTGCCCGCAGATGAGATCGAGGCAGTTGCCGGCTACCCAAACCCGGAGACCTACCGATGACTGACAGCTATTGGCAGAACCGCCGCTGCTGGTTGATTGGCGCCAGTACCGGCATTGGCGCCGCTACCGCCCAGGCGCTGCACGCAGCTGGCGCCAAGGTCGCTCTCACGGCACGCAAGCGAGAACAGCTCGAGCAAGTTCTCCCGGCCGGCGCCGGGCAATTGATTCTCCCGGCCGACGTGCAGGATGCGTCGACCTTACAGGCAGCACACGCAGAAATCCTGCGCCAGTGGCAGGGGATCGATGTACTGTTGTACTTAGCCGGCGCCTACACCCCAGCCCGGGCCTGGGAATTGGATCTGCAGCGCGCCGAAGAGATCCTCGACATCAATTACCGTGGCGCCCTGCGCAGCTTGGCGGTGGCGCTGCCAGGCTGGCAGGAGCGGGGCGGCGGGCAGATCGTCCTCGTCTCCAGCATCGCCGCCTTGCGCGGCTTGCCGCAGTCCCTCTACTACGGTCCGAGCAAGGCCGCCCTCACCCATCTGGCCGAAGTGCTGCGTCTGGATCTGGAGCCCCGCGGCTTTCGGGTGCAGGTGGTGCATCCCGGCTTTGTCGCCACCCCTCTCACCGCGCAGAATAGCTTTGCCATGCCGCATCTCATGACTCCCGAGGCCGCCGCCCAAGCCTTGTTGCAAGGCATGCGCAGCAAACGCTTCGCGATCCAATTCCCCCGCGCCTTTACTCGGCGTTTTTCCATCCTGCGCTGTTTACCCTACAGCTGGTATTTCCCCCTTCTGCGCCGCGCTACGGGGTTGTGAAGCGTCGCCAAAAGCATCCAAATAACAAGCAATGATTTCGCCACGCAAATAACAGCAATGTTTAGCATGGGAGCCTCTGATTTAGCCCTCTGATACAATGAGCTGACCGAATAGCGAGGAGTTGCCATCTGTGGCCGGACAGATGACCTTTGCTGAAGAGCCCAGCCTTTCGCGGCGCCGTAAGCAGACCAAGCGCGAGCGCTTTCTGGCCGAGATAGATGCGGTGGTTCCCTGGGTCAGACTTAT
>JAWNZB010000145.1:0-3291 GCA_038447835.1 Candidatus Igneacidithiobacillus chanchocoensis
CGTCTGAACGACCTGTTGCGTACTGCTGCATCGCTTGATGCCCCTGGTCAACCTAGCCTGTCTCTCAACAAGCTCCGCCCTTTAGGGCGGGGTGGTTGACTGCGACTCCGATTGGTAAGCTGGTAAGCGCGGGCGCGCCCTACCTCTTTTCTGCTGTAGGTGCAATGCCAGTGCAATTGGCGTGGCGATCTCTGGGCGGTTTCTGCGGACGAAAAAAACCCGGCTCGATGGCCGGGTGAGTTGGTTCTTGTTTTGCTTAGTTATTCGCCGAAGCCGCCCCTGTCCTTTTTTTCCCTCTCGGCAAGTGCTTTGTCGCGGGCCTCGACCGCCTTAAACGCTTCTTCGCGCTCTTTAAGTTTGTCCATTTCCATCTTTTGTTTCATGGTGCCGTATTTCTCGACAAACTCGGCCAGTTTTGTGATGTCTGCCGTGTTTGTGTTCATGCCCTTCGCGTCATTTTTCGCTGTGTCGTTATAACCAGCGTTTCTCAAAACGGATTCGGCCAGTCTGTTCACCTCCTCTCGAATTTCTTTGTTATCGGTGGATCCTGGCGGCGCTTGTTTTTGCTCTCCAGTTCCTGCCGCCCGCGTTGTTTGTGGCGTTTGCTCTTCTCGTCGCTTCTCGATGTTTCGCTCGGCTTCCGCGCGCGCATAGTTGTCCTGCCCGCGACCGTCCATTGCCTCTTGTTTTTTGCGCTCGTCCTCTTTCTTTTCGTCTTTGGGCTCCGTTATTTTTTTGTTTTCCGGTCCTTGCATCTTGCCCGCTGCGTCTGTCTGCTCTTGTTTAGATTTGGCGGCCTCTGCCCGCTGCTCTCCGTTTGCTTTTTGCTGTTCGATCCGTTCGTGCTCCCGCGCCTGCTCCTGGGCCTTTTCTCGCTCTGCTTTGGTTTCAAGCTCTTTTCGCAGTTCGTCGCGCGCGGCGCCCGCCATCGCGCCCAGGTCGGGTCCGGCGCTGCCGCCGCCTCGTGATTGTGTGGGTTGGGTGCCCTTAATCTCTTGCCTGGCCTGCTCTATTTTCTTTTCTGCGCCCCTATCGCCAATTTTTATGTCCTGGCCCTTTGCCTTTAGCGCGTCATAAGCCTTCGCCATTTCATGCGGCTTTTCGGAAATCGAGCTTGCTGCGTTTTTGACATCTTGGCGCAGGTTTTCTCGCGCCTCGTTTCTTGCGTTGTAAAACTCCTTGCGCGCTTCGATCGCCTTGTCAATCATCCTGCTGGCTTCCCGTCCCTCGACTTTTCGCCACTTCGCTCCGAACATATCCTGAACGGTGTTGTTCCACACCTTCCCGGCCAGCGTTTTGCCGTCGCCTTTGAGGTCGTTTGCAAATCTCTGGGCTAGTCCGCCGCTAATACCTTCGCCGCGCACGAAAACCTCGTTTTTTGAGTTCACGATGTATTCCTTGCTTCCCATTCCGAAAAGGGAACTTTCTTTTTGAAAAAAGGTGCCGCCCTCTTTGCCATTCAGCGCGGCGGAATACACGTTGCCCTTTTGGTCTTTATAAAAGAGGTCGCCGCGCGAGTTGTACACCTTTTCCATACTGGCCTTGTCTTTAGCTGACAGCTCTTTCCTTCCAAAGCCAAACGCTATGCCGTTGTCCGTTTTGAGCGCACGCGCGGCCAGGTCCGCATCTTTAAGCGTGTTGATGTTTTCTCGAAACTGTTGCTTGTTGTTGTCCGGCGCCGCGGCCTTTTCCTTTGCCGATCTGGCGTCTTTGTTTGAATCTCTTCCCCCTTGCCCGGCCTTTTGGGTTTCGACCTCGCGCGATTGTTTTGACGGCGGGTTGTCTTCGCGCTGGACTGCGCGCTGTGCCATGCCAAACATCGCTCCTTGCTGCTCCTGCGCTTGTTGCGCGGCTCTGATCGCGCCCTGCAGGTCTTCCTTGTGCTGCTCTGAAAAGAAGTTGCCGACAGGCAGCCGCTTTTCTGCGTCGGCGGCCTGGCGCACAACGTGCTTCATTTCCCGCATTTCCTTGTCCCACGCCTTTTCTGCCCGAGCGTACAAGCCTGGGTTTTGCTCCCTCAGCCTTTCGGCCTTTTCTATCCGCTGCCCCAGCAGCTCTTTTTGCGCCGATCCCATTTCGCGCCCGCTGTCGAGTTGTTGTTGCGCGTCTTTGGCTTTCCCGATCGTCCATTTCGCAGTGTTGTCTTCACTCGATCCACGCTCTGTTTTTTGCGCCGCCGCATCGGCTGTCCGCCGCTCTGACGCGCGGTCGATTTTTGCGTCAGCATCGCGCACGCCCATTTTTTCGACCGCAGCCTCTGCCCGCGCGTACAGGTCCGGTTTTTCCGCCTTCAGTCTTTCCGCTTTCTCAACGCGCTTCTCAAGGATCTCTTTGTGGTCTGCGTTTCTCCACCCACCTGACTCAAGCCGGGCTGCCGCCGCCATGCCCTCATTCACAGTATTTTTCGCGTCCCTGAACTCTTCGCGCGAAACTCTTTCCGGAGCCGCAGACTTTTCCGGAGCCGCCGACTTTTCCGGAGCCGCAGACTTTTCCGCCGGGCCGGCTTGTGCGCCGCGCTCGTTCGCCGCCTGCGCCTTTTCTTTCCACGCGGCCTGCGCTTCTTCCCGAGTTTTTGGCTCCGCCCTGTCAACCCCTTTCCGCGTTTCCTGCCGCGCCAGCTCGCGCTCCTGGGGGCTGGCAGCGTCGTAGCTGCTTCCGCGCTCCTGCAGCTTCGCGTCCATCTGCGCCTGCCGCTCAGAAAACTCGCGCATGCCGTCCCGGTCATATCCGGAAATTTGCGGCGACCCATTTTGGTCTCGGTAGGTTTGCATGCCGCGGTCGTTCAGGGCCTTCTCGAGCGCGTCGTGGTAGGCATCTTTGATCTCCCCGATCTTGCCGAAAATCGACTCCTTGCCGTCGATTGCCCGCGCCTTTCCGTCTGCGCAAATCGTGTTGTTGACGACGATGTTGTGAGTGTGTAGGTGCGGATCGCCCGTGGTAGATGCGTGATGCTCGAATGTTGCGACCTGGGCATTTCCCGTTTTCTCGAACGTTGTTTTTCCGTTCTCCGTCACGCGCGAGCCGACGCCGCTCTCCAGCCTTTCAATGGCTGCGCCTACCGCTTCGCGGTGCGCGTCCAGCGCGTCTTTATTGCCATGCACGAGCGCTTCGATACTGACCGATTTTGGCGCCCCGATCGTCACGTCATATCCACCCAGCCAGTTCTGGCGCTCTTCCGAAAAGTTGCGGTTGCCGGTCGCGTCTTTGATGCTCCCTGTGACTGCGCTAACGAACGCGGATTCGGTGACCTCGCCTTCGCGTCCCTGTTGCGCTGCGAGCGTTCCCGCCCAT
>JAWNZB010000044.1:0-17596 GCA_038447835.1 Candidatus Igneacidithiobacillus chanchocoensis
ATGCTGCAGTCGGGCTTTGAGAATGCCGACGATCATCGATTTTTACAGACCTTTGCTGCCAAGTACGGGATTCATTTTTCCCGTCCCGGCAACGGTATTTGCCACCAAGTCCATCTCGAGCGCTTTTCCAAGCCCGGCCGTACCCTGCTCGGCTCCGATTCCCATACCCCCACCTCTGGCGGGGCAGGGATGTTGGCCATTGGCGCTGGTGGGCTCGACATTGCTCTCGCCATGGGCGGCCTGGCCTTCAATCTCAACATGCCGGAAGTGGTGGGCGTCAAGCTGACCGGCACGCTGCAGCCCTTCGTCAGCGCCAAGGACATCATCCTCGAAGTCCTGCGGCGTAAGACGGTAAAGGGTGGCGTTGGCAAGGTCTTTGAGTATTTCGGCCCCGGTGTTGCCAGCCTCTCGGTGCCCGCCCGCTCGACCATCACCAATATGGGCGCGGAGCTGGGGGCCACCACCAGCGTTTTCCCCAGTGACGCCGTCACCCGCGCCTATTTGGCGGCGCAAGGGCGAGAGGCGGACTGGTCGGAGTGGGTGGCCGATCCCGATGCCAGCTATGACGAAGTGCTCGAAATCGATCTCGACCGCCTCGAACCCTTGATCGCCTGTCCGCACAGTCCGGACAACGTCAAGACGGTGCGCGAGGTGGCTGGTACGCCCGTGGCGCAAGTCGCTATCGGCTCCTGCACCAATTCCTCCTACACCGATCTGATGACGGTAGCGACGATGCTCAAGCATCGCGTCGTCGCAGAGGGAGTCAGCCTGGGAATCTCCCCAGGCTCCCGCCAGGTGATGGAGATGGTCACCCAGGATGGCGGGCTGCTGAACTTTATCGCTGCCGGTGCCCGCATCCTCGAGTCGGCTTGCGGCCCCTGTATTGGTATGGGTTTTGCGCCACCTAGCGAAGGGGTCTCGATCCGCTCCTTCAACCGTAATTTCTATGGCCGCTCCGGCACCAAAACGGCGGCGGTCTACCTCGCGAGCCCAGAAACCTGCGCTGCCTGCGCCCTGACTGGGGTCATCACCGACCCGCGGGATCTCGGCGTAGCGCCGATTCAGGTCGATCTACCGCCGCAGTTTCTGGTTGATGACCGTATGGTTATCGCTCCGGCCGGCGAGCCGGAGAAGGTGGAGGTGCTACGTGGCCCCAACATTGCCAAACTGCCCGTCAATAGTGCCGCGCCGGCAGAAATTCGTGGCTCGGTGCTCATCCGCCTGGGCGACGACATCACCACCGACCACATCATGCCCGCCGGTGCCAAGGTACTGCCTTTGCGCTCCAACCTGCCGGCAATCTCCGAGTACGTCTTCCACGTTGTCGATGAGAGCTTCCCCAGTCGGGCCAAGAGTGCCGGCGGTGGCTTCATTGTGGCCGGCAAGAATTATGGCCAGGGCTCCAGTCGTGAGCATGCCGCTCTGGCGCCGCGCTACCTGGGGGTCAAGGCGGTGCTGGTCCAGTCTTTTGCCCGTATCCACCTCGCCAACCTGATCAATTTCGGTATTCTGCCCTTAACCTTCGTGGATCCGGCGGATTACGAAAAGATCCAGGCCGGGGATGAGCTGCTTCTCGATATCAGTGCCCTTGCCCTCGGTAAGACTCTGAACCTGCGCGACCTGAGCCAAGGTATCGAGGTAGCGGTACAGGCGCAGTTGGCCAGCGAGCGAGACCTTGAACTCATTCGCAAGGGTGGTGCCCTGTCTTGGGCCAGCGAGCAATTGGAGAAGACGGCATGAGTGGCAGCGCGATTCAGTACGAAAACGGTAAGATCGTCGTTCCCAAGCGGCCGGTCATTCCTTTCATCGAAGGGGACGGTATTGGGGTTGATGTCACCCCGGCCATGCAGGCGGTCCTCGATGCTGCCGTCGCCAAGGTGTACGGTGGGGAGCGGCAAATCGTTTGGCAGGAGCTCTATGCCGGGCAGAAGGCGGTGGCCAAGTTTGGCGCCGGCATCTATCTGCCAGACGAGACCATGGCCGCCATTCGGCACTATCATGTCGCCATCAAGGGGCCGCTGGAAACCCCGGTGGGTGGCGGTATCCGCAGCCTCAATGTTGCCCTGCGCCAGGATCTCGACCTCTACGTTTGCCAGCGGCCGGTACGGTATTTTCCCGGCACCCCGAGCCCAATGAAGAGGCCGGAGGACGTCGACATGGTCATCTTTCGCGAGAATTCGGAAGACATCTATGCCGGTATCGAATGGCCCGCGGGCAGCCCAGAGGCCGAACGCCTGATTGCTTTCTTGCAGAACGAGATGGGGGTCAAGAAAATCCGCTTTCCGGCGAGTTCTGCCATCGGCATCAAGCCCGTATCCCGGGAAGGTTCCGAACGCCTGATTCGGCGCGCCATTACCTATGCCCTGGCGCAGGGGCGGCGCTCGGTTGCGCTGGTGCACAAAGGCAACATCATGAAGTTTACCGAGGGGGGCTTTCGCGACTGGGGTTATGCCCTGGCGGAGCAGGAATTTGCCGAGCAGGTCTTTACCTGGCGGCAGAAGACGGCCATTGCCAAGGCCGAGGGTAAGGCCGCAGCCGCCGCGGCAGAGAAGGCGGCAGTCGAGAGCGGCAAGCTCATCATCAAGGATGTCATTGCCGACAATTTTCTGCAGCAGATCCTTTTGCGTCCTCAGGATTATGACGTCGTTGCCACCCTCAATCTCAATGGCGACTACATTTCCGACGCCTTGGCCGCGGAAGTGGGGGGCATCGGTATGGCGCCGGGTGCTAACCTTTCCGATACCCATGCCATCTTCGAGGCTACCCATGGCACGGCGCCCGATATTGCCGGGCAGGGCAAGGCAAACCCAAGCTCCCTCATCCTCTCGGGAGTCATGTTGCTCGAGCATATTGGCTGGCAGGAGGCGGCGCAGGCAGTCACGGCAGCCATGGATGCCTGTATTGCCGCTAGCGAAGTTACCGGCGATCTTGCCAGCTTGCTTGGCCGAGAGGGGCTTTCCACCCGCGATTTCACTGCCGCGCTCTTGCGCCGCATAGAGGCATAGCACATTGAATTTGCATGAATACCAGGCCAAGCGCCTGCTCGCCGAGGAGGGGGTTCCGGTACCGCGAGGGATCCCGGCCTTCTCCGTCAAAGAAGCCATCAACCAGGCCCGCGCCCTGGGTGGGCGCGATTGGGTAATCAAGGCCCAGGTACATGCCGGTGGTCGGGGTAAGGCAGGCGGAGTGCTGCGGGTGCAAAGTATGGCTGCCGTCGAGGCGGCGGCGCAGTCGTTGTTGGGCAAGCGCTTGGTGACCGCGCAGACGGGGCCCGAGGGGCAGCATGTGGCGGCACTCTTGATTGAAGAGCCGAGTGAGATTGCCAAGGAATTCTACCTTGCCCTGCTCGTCGATCGCTCGGCGGCACGCCTCACCTATATCGCCTCGGCAGAGGGAGGCATGGAGATCGAAACCCTCGCCGCTGAGCGGCCGGAGGCCATTCAGCGCATCGTCCTCGACCCAGGTATCGGTTTTCTGCCCTACCATGCCCGCGACCTCGGTTTTGCCTGGGGTCTTGGGGCGGCAGCGGTGCAGCAGCTAGTCAAAGTCATGCAGGGGATGCACCGACTGGCCTTGCGGCTCGATGCACAGATGGTCGAGATCAACCCCCTGGTACTGACCGCTGGCGGCCAGTTGCTCGCCCTCGATGCCAAGGTGGTCATGGACGACAACGCCCTCTACCGTCATCCCGAGTCGGATGAACTTTTCGATTCCACGCAGCAGGACCCGCGGGAAATTACGGCGCGACAATTCGGCCTCAATTACATCTCCCTCGACGGCAATATTGGCTGCATGGTCAATGGTGCGGGCCTGGCCATGGCGACCATGGACCTGATCAAGCTACATGGTGGCGAACCCGCCAATTTTCTCGATGTGGGCGGTGGCGCGGCGGCCGACAAGGTCACCCAGGCCTTCAAACTCATCCTCTCGGATCAGCGGGTAAAGGCGATTCTGGTCAATATCTTTGGCGGCATCACCCGCTGCGATCTGCTCGCCCAAGGGATCATCCAAGCGGCCAACGAGGTGGGTATCCACTTACCGGTAGTGGTGCGCCTGGAAGGCACCAAACGCGAGGAGGGTATGGCCATGCTGGCGCAAAGCGGTCTGCGCATGATCACCGCCGAGGGCCTTACCGACGCGGCGCGCAAGGCGGTCCAGGCGGCCCAGGCTTGAGCCTGCGGATATCCTCTACTGAATTTGGAATCGAGCCATGAGCATTCTTCTTTCCCGCGACACCAAGGTCATTTGCCAGGGCTTTACCGGCAAGCAAGGCACCTTCCATTCGGAACAGGCCATTGTCTACGGCACGCGCATGGTGGGCGGAGTCACTCCCGGGAAGGGCGGTAGCGAGCATCTGGGGCTGCCGGTTTTCGACACGGTAGCCGAGGCGGTGGCAAAGACTGGTGCGAAGGCAAGCGTTATCTATGTGCCTTCCCCCTTTGCTGCAGATGCCATCATCGAAGCGGCAGCGGCGGGAATCGAGCTCATCGTCTGCATCACCGAGGGCATTCCGGTCTACGACATGCTCCTCGTCAAGCAATATCTCGCCACCCGTCCGCAGGTGCGGCTTATCGGCCCCAACTGTCCGGGCATCATCACCCCGGGGCAGGCTAAGATCGGCATCATGCCCGGCAAGATCCATTTGCCTGGGCGCGTCGGCATCGTTTCCCGCTCTGGGACCCTTACCTACGAGGCCGTCGAGCAGACGACGCGTCTGGGCTTGGGGCAGAGCAGTTGTGTGGGAATCGGCGGCGATCCCATCATCGGGCTCGATTTCGTCTCGGTTTTGCGCCTTTTTGAGAATGACCCGCAGACCGAGTTGATCATTATGGTGGGGGAGATCGGCGGCCGCCTCGAAGAAGAGGCGGCAGCCTATATTGCCAGCTCCGTCCACAAGCCGGTGGTGGCCTTCATTGCCGGTTCGACGGCACCGAAGGGCAAGCGCATGGGCCATGCGGGCGCGATCATCGACGGTGGCGCCGGGACGGCAGCGGCCAAGTATGAGGTCTTGCGCGCTGCCGGGGTGCATTGTGTGTCTTCGCCCGCGGAGCTGGGCAGCCAGGCTGCAGCCCTGCTCGGTAAGTAGGCCGTGCGCATCGCCCTCGCCCAGAGTAACCCGCGGGTTGGGGACATTGCCGGTAATGCGGCCAAGATTCTCGCTGCGGCGCGCGCGGCCCAGGCAGCAGGGGCAGGCTTGCTGGTGGCGCCGGAACTGGTCCTCACCGGCTATCCGCCGGAGGATCTTCTGCTGCGGCGAGATTTTCTCGACTGCGTCGATCAGGCCCTTGCCGATTTGGCCCAACAAACCCCACTGCCGCTTGTGCTCGGTCATCCCCGGCGGGACAGTGGCTTCCTCTTCAATGCCGCGAGTCTGCTGCGCGCTGGGCAAATCGAGGCGAGCTATGCCAAGCACTGCTTGCCCAACTATCGGGTCTTTGACGAGAAGCGTTACTTTCATCCCGGCAGCAGCGATGTGGTCATCGATGTTTCTGGCCTGCGCTTGGCCCTGCGCATTTGCGAGGATCTCTGGTGTGCGGAGCTACCCCTCTTGGCCTCTGCCGCCAGTGCTGATGCGGTCCTGGTCCTCAATGCCTCGCCCTTTCATCGTGGTAAACAGGTGGAGCGCGAGGCGCTCCTGCGGCAGCGGGCCGAAGCCTCTGGGGTGCCAATTTTCTACGTGAACCTCGTGGGTGGCCAGGATGAGCTGGTCTTTGATGGCCGATCCTGTGCCGTCGATGCCCAAGGCAGGATTTTTGCCCGGGCGCCTGCCTTTGCAGAGACTCTGCTCTACCTCGACGCCGAGACGGAAGCTAGCACAATCCGCTGGCGCAGTCCGACCCTGACCCCAGAACTGGAGCCCGTTGCCGAGACTTACGCAGCCCTCGAGCTCGGCCTGCGCGACTATGTGCAAAAGAATGGTTTCCGAGGTGCCGTGCTTGGTCTCTCGGGCGGTATCGACAGCGCCCTGACCTTGGCCATTGCCGCCGACGCCCTCGGCGCGGAGCGGGTCCATACCCTCATTTTGCCGTCGCGCTACACCGCCGCCATGAGCATCGAGGATGCTCGCGCCGAGGCCGAAGCCTTGGGGGTAGGCTACGACATCGTCCCCATCGATGGCCTCTTTCAGAATTACTTGCAAACCCTGGCACCCCTCTTTGCGGGGCGTGCCGCCGACGTCACCGAAGAAAATCTGCAGGCGCGGATTCGCGGTAGCCTGCTCATGGCGTACTCCAATAAATTCGGCCATCTTCTCATCAGCACCGGCAACAAGAGCGAGATGGCGGTGGGCTATGCCACCCTCTACGGCGATATGGCCGGCGGCTTTGCCTTGATCAAAGATTGCCCAAAGATGCTGGTCTATGCGCTGGCCCGCTATCGCAATCGTTTGGGCGCGGTAATTCCGCAGCGCGTTCTCGAGCGCGCACCCTCCGCCGAGTTGGCCCCCGACCAGACCGATCAGGACAGCCTACCGCCCTACGAGCTGCTCGATGCCATCATCCAGTCTTATGTGGAGGAGGGTGCCGGGCGCGAGGACTTGCTGGCGCAGGGTTTTTCTGCCGCCCTCGTCGAGCAGACCCTGCGCCTCGTCGATCGCGCCGAGTACAAGCGGCGCCAGGCAGCACCGGGGGTGCGTATCAGCCCTCTGGCCTTTGGCAAGGACCGCCGCTACCCTATCAGCAATGGGTTCCACGCCTGGAATCCGCACTGTTTGCAGGAGAAGTCATGAAGAAGATCGAAGCGATTGTAAAGCCGTTCAAACTCGATGATGTGCGCGATGCCTTGCAGGAGATCGGTATTGCCGGGATGACGGTGACGGAAGTGAAAGGCTTTGGACGCCAGAAGGGCCACACGGAGCTCTACCGCGGCGCCGAATATGTGGTCGACTTTTTGCCCAAGCTCAAGATCGAAGTAGTGCTTCCCGATGCCCTGGTCGATCGCGCCGTGGATGCCATCGTCGAGGCGTCGCGCACCGGTAAGATTGGCGACGGCAAAGTCTTTGTAAGCGAGATCACGCGGATCATCCGTATCCGCACCGGCGAAGAGGGCGACGAAGCGGTCTAGGCCGCTTCAGCCAAGCTTGCGCGTATATTTCCCGCCCGGATAGTTGTAGCGCAGGATGCTCGCCGTTTTCTGCGCCAACCCGGCGAGATTAAGATGCTGGTAAGAAAGGTACAGATAGTACAGGGCCTCTTCCCGCGCCGGGCTGAGTTGGTACTTGGTGACCACATCGCTACAGCGGTTGGCCGAGGCCACATAAGCATGGCGCACATAATAAAACTTGCAGATATCGAGATTGCGGTTGCCCAAGAGGTCGATAATCTTCTCCATGCGTAGCCGGGCATCGGCGGCATAGGCGCTCTTGGGCCAGCGCTTGACTAGGGTCTCGAAGGTGTCGAAGGCCTCGTGCAGGGGCACGGGATTCCAGTTGGCACCCTCGATGGCCTGGTACTGGGAAATGCCTTTCAAGTACCAAGCGTAGTCCACGTAGGGATTGACCGGGTGCAGCTTGATGAAGCGCTCTGCCGCCGCGGCCGCTGCCTTGGAGTCGCCCTGGCGGTAGTAGCTATAGGCCGTGTTCAATTGCGCCTGCTCGGCATAGGGGCCGTAGGGATACATGGCCTCGAGGTCTTGGTATTCGCGAACGGCGGTGCCATAGTCGCCGCGGTCTTCGGCCTGTTTGGCGTGGCTGTACATGGTTGCCGCGGCCTCATGGGAGTCCATCAGGTCTTTTTTGTGATTGTCTGAAGCGCAGCCAGCAGCGCTCAGCACAAGAACGGCAATCAGGGCAAGAGAGCGTTTGCGCATACGGGGCAATGATCTATAGTGTCGGGCCATGAGCAGCGATACTACGGAAATCACATTGATTTTGCCAGAGGAACGGGCAGGTGAACGCCTCGACCTCGTTTTGGCAGAGTTGGTAGCGGAGCTGAGCCGCAGCCGCATTCAGGAGCTCCTGGGCGCCGAAGAAATCCTCGTCGACGAACGCCCGGCGCGGCCCAGCCAGCGGGTGCAAGGGGGCGAGTCGGTGCATTTGCGCCTGCCGCCGCGGGAGCCGGAGCATTGGCGGGCCGAGCCAATTCCCCTGCATATCGTGCACGAAGACGAGGAAATACTGGTCATCGACAAGCCGGCGGGCATGTTGACCCACCCCGGCGCCGGGCATCCCGACGGTACCCTTGCCAATGCCGTGCTCGCCCATTGTCCGGATAACAAACACCTACCGCGGGCCGGTATCGTGCATCGTCTCGACAAGGACACCAGCGGCTTGCTGGTGGTGGCCAAAACTGAGCACGCCCGCCAAGACCTCACCGAACAGCTGGCAGAGCGCAGCATGCATCGGGAATACTTGGCCCTGGTGCTGGGGGCGATGACTGGTGGCGGCAGGGTCGAAGCCCCCATCGGCCGCCACCCGCAAGATCGCCTGCGCATGACGGTGCGTGACGATGGCCGGCCGGCACGCACGGATTATCGCCTGGCGGAGCGCTTTCCCCGCCATACCCTGCTGCGTCTGCGCCTGGCGACGGGGCGTACGCACCAGATTCGAGTGCATATGCGCCACATCGGTCACCCTTTGGTAGGCGACCCAGTCTATGGCGGCCGCGCCGTTTTGCCAGCGGGGCTGGACCCGGAGGCGATGACTCTCTGGCGGGGCTTCCAGCGCCAAGCCTTGCACGCCTGGCGACTCGAGTTGGAGCACCCGGCAAGTGGCGAAGCCTGCGCTTGGGAGAGTCCTTTGCCTGCCGATATGGAAGCTCTGCTTACCCTGCTGCGCCGCCGTGCTCCCTGAGTTGCCCATCCTGGTGCCGGATTTGGCACTGCCCAAGGGCGTGCACATGGCCGTAAGCACCCGTCTGGGTGGAGTCAGCCAGGAACCCTGGCAGAGCCTGAACCTCGGTGATCATGTGGGCGACCAGCCCGCGGCGGTGGCCACCAATCGGCAGCGTCTCGCTGCTGCTCTGGCTCTCCCAGCAGAGCCGCTTTGGCTGCGGCAGGTACATGGTGCCCGCATCGTCAATTGGGACAGCGATTTGGAAGTGCCGCCCGCGGCAGATGGGTCGGTGGCGCGCACGGCGGGGGCGGTCCTCGCCGTGCTCACCGCCGACTGTTTGCCGGTGCTTGCCTGCTCCCAAGATGGCCAGGTGATTGCTGCCTTGCATGCTGGTTGGCGCGGTCTTGCCGGGGGTATTCTCGAAGCGGGAATCGCTGCCATGCAGGTGGAGCCCGCGCAAATTCTGGTATACTTGGGCCCCGCGATAGGCCCGGCCGCCTTCGAGGTGGGCCCGGAAGTGCGTGAGTGTTTTGTTGCGCAGGATGTTGGTGCGCGGGAGGCATTCCGGCCCGGCGTAGGGGATCGCTACTGGGCCGACATCTATGCTTTGGCGCGACTGCGTTTGCAGCGCTTGGGTGTTGGCGCCGTCCACGGCGGCGAGCACTGTACCGTGACTGAGGCGGGTCGGTTTTTCTCCTATCGGCGCGACGGTTGCACCGGGCGCATGGCATCCTTGATCTGGCGGGAGGGGTGATGAAAAGCTGGCAGTTTGGGGATGGTGGGGAGCAGGGCACTGATGCGCAGGCCTTGGCAACGTATTTGGCCCCTCTGGGGGTAAGTCTGCGCGGCTATCCGGTGGCTGCGGCCGCAGCGCCTTGGCTTGCCCCGGCACAACTCGATGCAGCAGGTCAGGAGCAGTTGCTGGAAGCCCTCGACGGCGTCTTCCGTGAGCTCCAGCAAGAAAAGGGCTATCAGGAGCGCGACTTGGTGGTTCTCTACCCCGAACATCCGCAGCTTGCGGCGCTGGATGAGCGCTTTTCGCGCATCCACATCCACGAAGACGAGGAAGTGCGCTATATCGTCGATGGCGAGGGAGTCTTCGGTTTTGTGCTTGCCGATGGGCGGCAACTCGAAGTGACGGTGACCGCCGGCGATTACATCCACATCCCGGCCCAGGTCGAACACTGGTTTCGCCTCAACGCCCAGCGCCGCATCAAGGCGGTGCGCTATTTCAGTGCCCGCGGCGGTTGGACCCCGGTGTACAGCGAGCGCGCCCTGCAACCGTTCCCGCGGCCATGAGCGCCTTTCTCGAAGTCGATTATCGCTTTCCCGCGGGCGCTCATGCCGAAAAGCAGGCCCAGGCATTGGCCATTGGCCAGACGGCAGGCTCTTGGGACGCGCGCCATGCCCACCGCGAGGCAGAGCTGCGCGGGCATCTCGGCGAGATTCGTGCCCTGCAGGCGCGGGAGGATGGCAGCAGCCTGGCCACCATTGCCTTTCCTCTCGCCAATGTGGACGGGGGAATGGGCAGTTTGCTGACCATGATCTTCGGCAAGTACTCCCTTGGCGGCACCGCCAAGGTCTGGGATCTGCGCCTGCCGGAAGACTACGGACTGCGGCCCCGCTTTGGGCTGGCGGGTATTCGCCAACGGGTGGATGTTTTCGATCGTCCCCTCTTCATGGCGATTTTCAAACCCGCTCTCGGGCTCACCGCCGAGGATCATGCTGCCATCCTCGCCGAGGTAGCCTGGGCCGGGCTCGACATCATCAAAGACGACGAAATCCTTCCCAACCTCGCTGCCGCACCGACCCTGGAGCGTTGGCGTGCCTGTGCCCCCATTGTCGAGGCGCGGCGCGATCGCTTTGGGCGCGATCTACTCTATGCCGTCAATCTCTCCGGTGATGCTGCCAGCCTGCTACAACTGGCGCGGCAGCTGGTGGCCGAGGGCGCCAATGCCCTGCTGTTCAATGTCCTCGCCTACGGCTTCCCCGTGCTCGAAGCCCTGGCCAAGGACCCGGAAATCAGCGTCCCGATCTTTGCCCATCCGGCCCTTGCCGGCGCCGTGGCGGCGGCCCCGGAGCATGGCCTACGCTACGCCATCGTCCTTGGTACCCTCATGGCCCATGCCGGGGCCGACGCCGTGCTGTACCCAGCGCACTACGGCAGCCTGCCTTTTCCCGCCGCCGAGGAATTCGCCATTCGCGACGCCCTGCGCCAGCGCGGCCTGGCGCCGGTGCCCTCGGCGGGAATCCAACCCGGCATCCTGCCGGATCTGTTCCAGGATTACGGGACCGAGGTCATCCTCAACGCCGGTACTGGCATCATGGACCACCCCGACGGTGCGGCAAGCGGGGTGCGTGCCTTCTTCGAGGCCTGGGAGCGGGTGCAGGCGGGAGAACCCTTTACTCTCGACGCCTTACCCCCGGGGCCCCTGCAGGCCGCCTTGGCCAAATGGGGAAGGGCCAGTGGCTGAGCGTCTGATCTTTTGTGATTTTGACGGCACTATTCTGGTCGAGGAAATTTTTCGCGATCTATTGCGGGAATTCGCCCCGGCGGTCACGGCGCGCATCCTGCCCGAGATCCTCGCCCTGCGTACCAGCCTGCACGCCGGGCTCAGCGAGATTCTCGCCACTATTCCCAGTCGGCAATGGCCAGAAATGGAAGCCTTTGTGGTCGAACACAGCCATTTGCGGGTAGGCTTTCGGGAGTTTCTTACGGCCCTGCCGAGCTTGGGCTGGGAGCTGTTGGTGGTGACTGGTGGCTTCACTCGCATGGCAGAACTCGTTTTGGCTCCCTTGCGCGACCGTATTCGCGCCATTCACGGTATGGAGGTGGACCTTTCCGGGCCAACCTTGCGCGTCTTTTCGCCTTGGCAGGATGCGGAAGAGCTCGTCGTCAAGAAGGCCATCTACGCCCACTACGCGCCCACCGAAGCCGTCTGCATTGGCGATTCGGTGACCGATCTGCGCCTGGCGCGGGAGTGTCCGCGCGTATTCGCCCGCAATGGCCTTATCGATTACTTGGCGGCGGAAGGGCGGGCCTGCACTCCCTTCGAAGACTTTTACGATGTGCTGCGAGCCCTGGAGGGGGAGAAATGAAAGACCTGCGCGAAAACTTGGCGGCTGCAGCACGAGATTTCTACGGCCGCGGTTGGATGCTCGGCACAGCAGGCAATCTCTCGGCACGGCGCGACGAGGGTTTTTGGATAACCTCCAGCGGTCGTCCCAAGGACCGC
Source organism: Candidatus Igneacidithiobacillus chanchocoensis (assembly GCA_038447835.1). Taxonomy (GTDB): domain Bacteria; phylum Pseudomonadota; class Gammaproteobacteria; order Acidithiobacillales; family Acidithiobacillaceae; genus Igneacidithiobacillus; species Igneacidithiobacillus chanchocoensis. The sequence continues at coordinate 12,007 of JAWNZB010000044.1, forward strand.
TTGGCGCCAGAGGATTTTGTCGCCCTCGACCTCGAGGGTCGGGTGCTCGAGGCAGCGGCGGATCGTCGGCCTTCGGCAGAGAGCAGTATTCACCAAGTTATTTATCGGCACTTTCCCGAGGCGCGGGTGATTTTTCATGTGCATTCCATCGAGGCCAATCTCTGTGGTCATTTTGCCCGCGATGGCCGCCTGCGCCTGCCGCCGCTCGAGATGCTCAAAGGCTTGGGCATTCCCGATGCCGAGCCGCAGGTAGACTTGCCGGTCTTTACCAATCATGTCGAAGTCGCGCGCATCGCTGCCGACATGGACGCTGCCTTTACCCACAAGAAGCCCGCCGTGCCGGGTGCCCTCATTCACCTCCACGGCATGACCGCCTGGGGCAAAGATTTTGACCAAGCTCGACATCATCTCGAACTTTTCGAATACTGCTTTCGTTATCTATCATTGGCCCGTCTGCACGGCCTGGGAGGAGAGTCATGAGTCAAGCCCTACTGACGGTCATCGGCGAAGATCGACCGGGAATCGTTGCCGCCGTAACCCAAGCGCTATACGCCGCCGACTGTGCGATTGGCGACGCCTCGATGATGCGCCTGGGGGGGTACTTCACCATCATGCAGGTGATCGACTACCAGCGTGACTTCGGCGCCGTCGAGTCCGCCCTCGACCCCGCGGTCAAGCGCCTGAATCTGCGTGTTCACCTCGATCCCATCCCAAGCCTACCGCGCCAGCAAGACGCCGCCGATGTGCGCGTTACCGTCTACGGCGCCGACCATCCGGGCATCGTTGCCGGCGTCACCGAAAAGCTCGCCAGCGTTGGCTTCAACATCATCGATCTCGAGAGCGAACGTTCCGGCAACCCCGATCGTCCCATCTACGTGATGGTCATTCAGGGCTCAGCGCCCGGTGGGCTGGAGCAGATTCGCAGCATCCTCGAGCCGCTCAAGGCCAGTCAGGGGATCGAAATCACCGTACACCCTGTCGATACGGTGCTGCTCTGATGGCAGTGTTGCCGATCCTCACCTACCCCGATCCACGCTTGGCGCGTGCGGCGGAGCCGGTGCAGCACTTCGATGACGAACTGCGCCAATTCATCGCCGACCTCACCGAAACCATGTACGCCGGGCCCGGCGGGGTAGGTATTGCCGCGCCCCAGGTCGATCGTTTACAGCGTATCGTCATCGTCGATGTCCGCCCCAAGCTTGGCGATGCTTGTCACGGTCTAATGGTACTGGTCAATCCGGAACTCATTGCTTGGGAGGGCATGGCAGTGGGGCGCGAGGGCTGCATGTCGGTGCCGGACTTTACCGGCAACGTCATCCGCGCCGAGCGCATCCAAGTGCAGGCCCAGGACGCCGAAGGCCGCGATCGCTTCTACGAGTGCGAAGGCTTCGAGGCGCGGGCAGTGCAGCACGAGATGGATCACCTTGACGGTCTGCTCTTCCTCGACCGGCTGGTCTCCCGCAAAACCGACCTCTTCCGCCGCAAACAATATCAGCCCAAGAAAAAGTGACCGCTATTCGCGGGTAGTAGAGTTTGCTTAGGGGCATGAAGATTGATCGCGAGTACTTTTGTAGTGCTCCTTGGTTTGCCCGGCAGGAGGGCTCGTCGGCTAGCCTCCGCAGGCGGAGCCCATTGCTCGGGCTGAGCAGTAGTGATAACGTGACGTTGATACATGAGGAGGCAATTATGCAAAAGATCTTTCGCACTCGCCAATTCATGGCGGGGAACTCACCCGCCGTGCGCATCCCTATGAGCATGGCGTTTCCAAACCAAACCAAATTGGTGGTGATTCGAGAGGGTAATAGGCTCATCGTGGAACCTGAGGAGAATTCGCTCGAATCACTTCCAGCGCTGTTTGCTGCGCTGCGTTCACACCACACAACCGAGCGTCCGGAGTTTGTCGAGACAGAAAGATCTTGGTGATGCTGCGTTACTTGCTGGATACCAATATCTGCATCTACCTTATGAAGGAGCAGCCGGAGTCAGTCACCCAGCGATTCTCGGCCTGCAAACCCGGCGAGATCGGACTGAGTTCGATTACCTGGGCTGAATTGTGTTGCGGTCTGGACGTTCATAACAGCCAGACCGAAATGGCCGCGCTCTTGAGTAGGCTAACCGCCAAAGACTTCGACATGGACGCGGCAGCCATCTTCGGAAAGCTCTCCCAGCAATTTCCGGCCAGAAGGAGCAGCTTCGACCGCATGATCGCCGCACATGCTTTATCGCTGGGAGTGACCCTGGTGACCAACAACACGGCCGATTTCGATCTCTATGTTGGCGCAGGCCTAGTCGTCGAGAACTGGGCGGCATGATAGTGGTGTAGAGGCATACTGGGTGCCACAAAAAGGGACCGTTTGTCGCTGCCGTGCGTCAGCAGATCCAGGTGATCCTCAGTGATTATGGCCCTTGCTGGTTTGCGCACCGATCCACGTGGTCGTTCCGCCCCGCTCTCGATAATGGAGCATGGTATTGCCCTGACGACGTTGCTACTGGATGAATATCCCGCAGACAGGCAAGGCGTGCTCCGATTGCGCTGCGGTAGGGCTTATCCCGCAATGATCATGCACGAGCTGCTTGCGCACCAATGTCATATTCTGGAACAAGCCCCCCGCGCGGTTCTCAATCCTTTTCTGACAGATGCGTAAGCATCGGCCACACGCCTTAGACCCGGCAATGGATGCATTCGTGTGCCCGTTTGGGCTGCCTTACCGCCTATTATTGATGCGTGCTGTCAACCTGGGCGATGACTTCCAGCAGTTTCATCCGGTACGCGTCTGCCGGGTCAGTATCGCCATGGGCCAAACCGCCCACGGTGATCCCGAGCAAGCGCACAGACGCGCCGACAGGCGATGGTTTCGAGGCTCCCAATGGCCCTGCCTGCTGTGTGCTCGGGTGAAAGTGGTAAAATCTGGAGAGCGTGCCCTAGCCCGCCTGAAAGGGCGCCACCCGGAAAGTCTCGAAGAGGATATCGATGGCCTGATGCTGGGCGCCGTGGGCAACGGCATCGAAAAGATCTTGGTCTGACCAACCCTGTGCCCGCAACGCAGCAATGTCTGCTTCGCCAACGCTATGCGGATTGTGGATGGCCTTGAGCGCATAGTCGAGTAGGGCGTTTTCCGGTGCCGACAGCGGGCCTTGGGCGGGATTGGTGCGTGCGGCGCTGATGATTTCCTTGCTGAAACCGGCGTTCAGCAGCAGCGCCTCGTTGAAGCCGATGCAAAAGGTGCAGTGGCCTTCTTCGGAGAGGATATAGCGCAGCAGGGCGAAGAAATTGCCAGAGATGCGTGGATGTTGACCGAAATATTGCAGGTTTTGCCACTGGCTGCGTAGCAATGCGGGGCTAACGCCAAAGAGCTGTAATCCCTCCGGCACGCCGCCGAAGGCTTGAGTAATTTGCTCGTACAGTTCCGCCAGCTCGCCTTGGGCAGTTTGGGGAGGGGTGAGTTGCAGCAGGGCCATGACATTCTCCTAAGTATCGGTGCGTGAGCACCAAAACATACCGACCGATTGGTATGATGTCAATGATTCGCTGCTCCGATCGGAACAGAACAATCAAGCGTCGCCCAAGCAGCGCGACGATTGCCCGCGAGACCACCCAAGGCTAGTATTCAAACATGCAGGGCTGCTCGATTTTGCAGCAGCTCCGAGCGTGGTGAAATTTCTGGGTAATCACAAGAAAATCCGGCTGGCTATTCTTGGCGGGCGGAGTGACGCTAACATCGCCTTTGATGACCTGTTATCGCTGCTGGATCGCCTCGGATTCACGCTTTGAGTGAGGGGAGACCACCATATCCTCTCCAGAGATGGCTAGTAGAGATCATAAATCTTCAACCCATAGGACGCATGGCTAAGCCCTATCAAGTCAAGCAAGTACGCGGCATACTCAGCAAATATCGCCTAGGAGTTGATCATGATGAGTAGGTATGAACTGATAATTTATTGGAGCGATGCGGACGATGCATTTCTTGTGGAGGTCCCTGAACTTCCGGGATGCATGGCCGATGGCGCTACCTATCAGGAGGCGGTAGCCAATGCGGAGCAGGTGATTGCTGAGTGGATCGAGACAGCGAAGGAGATGGGCCGTTCCATACCAGCACCGCGCGGGCGTCGGGTGTACGCATGAAGCCCGCTCTATCTTCGACAGATGCCATGACCGTTCTTCAGCTGCTGCAATCCCACCGTTCCATTCGACGCTTTCGACCCGAGCCTCTACCCGAAGGGCTTTTGGCAGAGATCGTTCGCTGCGGACAGCAGGCGGCAAGTTCTAGTAATCTGCAGGCCTATCGCATCCTACGCATCACCGACTTGACCTTGCGGGCGCAACTGGCGGAGCTCGCCGGCCAGCAGGAATATGTGCGCCTGGCGCCCGAATTTTTGGTCTTTTGTGCCGATTTGCGCCGTGCCCAGGGGGTTTGCGATCGCTTGGGGCCGCCCTTTGTACCCGGCATGACGGAGCATTTTCTTATCGCCACCACCGATGCCACCCTCTGCGCGCAAAACTGCGTAGTCGCCGCAGAATCCCAGGGTTTGGGTGCCTGCTACATTGGCGCAGTGCGCAATCATCCCGCGGAAATCAGCGCCCTGCTGGCCCTGCCGGAGCAGGTCTACCCCATCTTTGGCCTCTGCCTTGGCTATCCGGATCAGGAAGTCGAAGTGAAGCCGCGCCTGCCCTTGGCGGCGGTGCTGCAGGAAAACCACTACGACGATAGTCATGATGCCGAATTTATTGCGCAATACGACGCCGCCATGCACAACTACTACGCCTCGCGCTCGGAGCATCGCAAAGACAGCAGTTGGAGCCAGGAAGTGGCAGCCCTGGCCGGACGCGAAGCGCGGCCCCACATGGCGGGCTTTTTGCGGGAACGCGGTTTTCTCAAGCGCTAGATACTCTGGTTAAGTTGAGTACTTTATGTCAAAAATTTATCTTAATTAATTTTAATTATTAAGAATTATTCATGAAAAAATAATTTCCAATATGGGGTAATTTTTTAGAGTTTCTGGAGATTTTATTTTGATTTATTTTTATCCGCTTTTCTTTATATAAAAATTAGCTAGTAATCCGGAGGTGAAATATGGCAAGTTATTCTCTCTTTAGATTGAAGTTGATAGAAGGTAATCAAAAACAAATATTTGGTGAAAACATAAGCAGAAAACAATTTTTTGAGATCTTGTTACAAAAGAAACCGTCCTATGAAATTCGCAAGGGGCAAATATGGCATATTGGAAATGTTGCCGATAGAGAAGACGGTGGACTAGTGTTTGCGGTTGGGAAAACGACTAAAGCAGGCAAGGAAAAGTATGATGAGAAATCCGGTGACTTTCTGGAGGTTCTTGATGAAGAGTCTCCTTTTACATACGTCTTTTACGCAAGCGATATAGGTGCTCTCGCGATTGCTCAAAAACGAAAGTTGGCTCCCAATTCTTCAATTATTGCCAAGAATATCGAGAAAATACTAAATGCAAATTTTTATACGATAGATAACTCTATAAGCGTGAAAATTGAAGAAATAGCAGATCCAAGGAGTTTCGTAGATCAGCTTTATGACGCATACGCAGTTGTGATTTTTGCAATGGAATTTGGAGAGCCAAA
>JAWNZB010000045.1:0-17565 GCA_038447835.1 Candidatus Igneacidithiobacillus chanchocoensis
TGCCCATGAGCAGGTCTGGGGGCCGCGCATCCTCGATCTCGATCTCCTGCTCTACGGCGAACTGCAGAGTCAGGAGCCCCGTCTGCGCCTGCCCCATCCCGAGATTGCCCGCCGCGCCTTCGTCCTACGCCCCCTAGCGGACTACGATCCAGAACTGCTGATTCCGGGACTGGGCAAGGTAAGCGCGCTGCTACCGGCGGTGGCCATGCAGCGATTGTGGCGCATCTCCGGCGAGGCCGGGGCAAGCGCCAGGATCGGCCAGGCATGTTGATCGTTTGCGAAGGCCCCATGGGGGCAGGCAAAACCAGCCTTACCCGTCTCCTGGCCAAGCACTTTTCGGCGCCGGCCTATCTCGAACGGCCGCAAGACAATCCCTTTTTGGCAGATCTCTACGCCGCCCATCGCCATGCCTTGGCTACCGAGCTACATTTTCTCCTCGAGCGCAGCGTGCAATGGCAGGCCCTACCCGCCGGTCTGTGCTGCAGCGACCACGCCCCGGACAAGGACCTCTCTTTAGCGCGCAAACCCTCGACCCGCTCGAGCGCGAACTCTACCTGCGCCTGCGCGCCCGGCTCATGCCCACGCCGCCTACGGTAGCTTTGATGATCTTTCTCGACGCGCCCCTTGACCTCCTGTACGCACGTATTGCCGAGCGCGGCGACCGCTGGGAAGGGGCGCTGCAAAAGAGCTATCTGGCCGGAATCCAGGCCCGCTATACCGACTATTTTGCCGCCTATTCCGGCCCCCATATCGACCTGCGCGGCAGCTCTCTGGATTTCGTCGCGCGGGAGAAGGATGCTATAATCTTGACCGATTTAGTCGGAAATAAACTACGCGAGCTGGGGTGGTCCTTTTGAGCAAACGCATCGACTCCTGGATACAGGCCAAGCAGCGCGGCGAGAAGCGCGCCCTGGTCACCGCCTACGACTACCCCTTTGCGCAAATGGCCGACGCTGCGGGGCTCGACGGCGTACTCGTTGGCGACTCCCTGGGCATGGTCGTACAAGGACGCGCCGACACCCTCGGGGTGAGCCTCGAGCAGATCGCCTACCATACCGAGATGGTCGCCCGCGCCTGCACCCGCAGTCTGGTCTTTGCCGACCTACCCCTCGGCAGTTATGAAGAAAGCCCCGCGCAGTGCTGGCGCTCAGCCGTTACCCTGCTGCGCGCCGGTGCCGAAGTCATCAAGTGGGAGGGGGGATTGGAGTTTCGCGATCACCTCGAGTTCTGCGCTGCCCGCGGCCTCAATGTGTGCGTGCATTTGGGCCTGACGCCGCAGCGGCTGCGGCAGTGGGGTAGCTTCCAGCGCCAGGGTACCAGCGCTGCGGCCGCCGAGAAGCTCGAGGAAGAGGCCCTCACCCTCGCCGATTGCGGCGCTCGCTTTCTTTTGCTCGAGGCAGTTCCAGCGGAGCTCGCAGCGCGCATTAGCGCTCGTAGCCCGATTCCGGTGATCGGCATTGGCGCCGGCCCGGATACCGATGCGCAAGTCTTGGTGCTGCACGATGTGTTGGGCCTCGGCAAGGCGCCGCCTTTTGCCCGTGCTTTCGTCGACGGTGCCGCCCTCCTCGGCAAGGGGTTGCAAGACTACGCGGCAGCGGTGCGGGACGGCAGCTTTCCGGCCGGGGAGCGCGCGCGTTGAACACGGTATTGCGCGATCTCGATGGCCTGCACGCCTGGCGACGGCAGCTACCGGGCAGCCTGGCCCTGGTACCGACCATGGGGCACCTCCACGCCGGGCACCTGTCTCTGCTTCGCCTTGCCCAAGAGCACGCCGACCAGGTGTTAGTGAGCATTTACGTCAACCCCCTGCAATTTGGCGCCGGCGAAGACTTCGATCGCTACCCGCGCAGTCTCGATGCCGACCTTGCCCAGCTCAGCGAGGCCGGCTGTACGGCAGTTTTTGTTCCCGATGACCGCATCCTCTACCCCAAAGGCACGTCAGAAATCACCCAGGTCGTGCCGCCCGCAGCCTTGAGCGAGATCCTCTGCGGGGTACAGCGGCCGGGGCATTTCACCGGTGTCGCCACGGTGGTGCTCAAGCTCTTGCAACTCACCCAGCCCGATCTGCTCATTCTCGGCGAGAAGGATTATCAACAGTACCGCATCGTCCAGCAGATGCTGGCAGACTTTCACCTGCCCACCCGGCTCCTCTGCGGCCCCACCCAGCGCGCCGCCGACGGTCTCGCCCTCAGCTCCCGCAACAGCCTGCTCACCACGGCAGAACGGGCATTGGCTCCGCGCCTGGCTGCCGAGCTCGACCGTCTCTGCCGACTACCCGCAGGTAGCGACGCTGGTTTCGCCGCTGCCGCGGCCCGGGAAGACCTAGAAGCGGCGGGCTTCGTCGTCGACTATCTCGAATTGCGCGACAGCGAAACCCTGCAGTCCCTTCCTCGCACGCAGCCCGGAGGGCGCTGGTTTGTTGCCGCCCGTCTTGGCCAGGTGCGCCTCATCGACAATAAGGTGATCGTGTGAGCGAACGACGAGAGATTCCCTATAACTACACCTCCTTTTCCGACCAAGAAATCGTCATCCGTTTTCTTGGCGAGGAATCCTGGCGCATTCTCGACGAACTGCGCGGGCAGCGGGTTACCGGTCGCTCGGCACGGATGCTCTTTGAAGTCCTTGGCGACCTCTGGGTGGTGGCGCGCAACCCCTATCTGCAGGAAGACTTGGCCGCCAACGGCAAGCGCCGGCGTGCGCTCTGGCAGGCGCTGGATCATCGCCTCGACGAAATCGCCCGGCGCGCCGATGCCAATCCCTTGGTCATGCGCCTGCTCGAGCAGTGCCGACAAGCCAAGGCCAAGTTCATTGCCGATTTTGCCGAGGAGCAGGCCTTGCGGCGTCGCGCTGCCCAGGCCTTGGGTAAGGTCAGTCACAAGGATCATATCGACTTCAGCCCCTACGCCCGCGTCGCCCACATTACCGATGCCTCGGACTGGCGCGTCGAGCTGCCCTTGGTGGTGCTCTATCCGGCCAGCGAGGAAGAGCTGGCCGCCCAGGTTAGGGTCTGTCGCGAACTCCGGTTGGCCATCATTCCCCGCGGCGGCGGCACCGGCTACACCGGCGGTGCCATCCCCCTCACCCCGCGCAGCGCTGTCATCAATACCGAAAAGCTCGATCAACTCTCGGCCGTGCAAGAGGTGATGCTGCCCGGCTGTGCCACCCCGGTACCGGTGGTAGAGGCCGGCGCCGGGGTGGTAACCAAGGCGGTGGCGGACCTCGCCGAGGCAGCGGGCTTAGTTTTTGCCGTCGACCCCACCTCCCTCGATGCCTCGACCATTGGCGGCAATATCGCCATGAATGCCGGCGGCAAGAAGGCAGTGCTCTGGGGTACCGCCCTCGACAATCTCGTCTCCTGGCGCATGGTCATGCCCGATGCCAACTGGCTAGAGGTCGAGCGCCTCGACCACAACTTGGGCAAGATCCACGATCAGGAACGGGTGCGTTTTCGCATCAGTCGCTACGCCGCCAACGGCAAAACCCCCATCGGCAGCCCGGAAATCCTCGAAATGCCGGGTTCGGCCTTCCGCAAGGTCGGGCTTGGCAAGGATGTCACCGACAAGGCCCTGGGCGGCCTGCCGGGCATCCAGAAGGAAGGCTGCGACGGCCTCATCACCTCCGGGCGCTTTTTACTGCACCGCATGCCCAAGCATCTGCGCACCGTCTGCCTGGAATTCTACGGCAAGGACCTCGAACCGGCGGTAGCGGCCATCGTCGAGGTCAAAAACTATGTCGAGTCCCTGCCCGGAGTGCTACTGACGGGGTTGGAGCATCTCGACGAGCGCTACATCAAGGCAGTGAAATACAGCAACAAGGCACCACGCCGGGAGCGCCCGCGCATGCTGCTCTTGGCAGACATCGCCAGTGACGATGCCGATGCCGTCGGCGCGGCTGCCTCGGCGGTGGTGCGCCTGGCCAACGCCCGCGGGGCGGAGGGCTTCATTGCCACCACGCCAGAGTCGCGGCGTCGCTTTTGGGCCGATCGCAGCCGCACCGCAGCCATTGCTGCCCACACCAATGCCTTCAAAATCAATGAAGACGTCGTCATTCCCCTCGATCGTCTGGGCGACTACACCCGCGCCGTCGAACGGCTCAACATCGAGCAGTCCATCGCCAACAAGTTGCGCATCATCGCGGCTCTGCAGCAATATTTGGCGGGTGAGCTGCCGGAGCTGCGTCAGGTCAAAGACTTTGAAGACAGCGAAGAAGAGCGTGCCATCGTCGCCCACAAGCGGCAAGCGGCCCTACACCTGCTCGCCGAGGTGCAGCAACGCTGGCAGGGTTATCTCGCCCGTCTCGACCAGCCAATGCGCGATCTCCTGCCCACCCTGCCCGCCGCCGAGCGAATTGGTCTCGATCCCGAACAGAGTCTCTTACGTCTCCTGCTGCAGCGCGACCTGCGTATCAGCTATCGCGAATCCATCGGCAAGCCCCTGGAGGAGCTCTTTGCGGGCGAGCGCTTCACCGCCGTGCTTGCGGAAATTCGCCGCATCCACGAGCAGGTGCGCCGCACGCGGATCTTCGTTGCCCTGCACATGCATGCTGGCGACGGCAACATCCACACCAACATCCCGGTCCTTTCTTCGGACCGTGAGATGCTGCAGGAAGCCGATCGCGTGGTCGATCGGATCATGGCGGTGGCCAAGGAGCTGGGAGGAGTGATTTCCGGCGAACACGGCATCGGCATCACCAAGATGCGCTGGCTGGAGCCGGAAAAGGTAGCCGCTTTTCAGCGCTACAAAGAGGCCGTCGATCCTGAAGGCGTCTTCAACCCCGGCAAGCTGCTGCCGGGATCCGGGCTGGAGCATGCCTACACCCCTTCCCTGCAGCTAGTGGAGCAGGAGGCCCTGATCCTCGAGGCCAGCGCCCTCGATGCCCTTAACCGCGAAATAAAGGACTGCCTGCGCTGCGGCAAGTGCAAGCCCGTGTGCATGACCCACATCCCCCGGGCCAACCTGCTCTATTCGCCGCGCAACAAGATCCTCGCCACCGGCCTACTCATCGAAGCCTTCCTCTACGAAGAGCAGACCCGGCGCGGCGTGTCGCGACAGCATTTCCGCGCCCTCGAGGATGTGGCGGAACACTGCACCACCTGCCATAAATGTCTAACCCCTTGTCCCGTCGATATCGATTTTGGCGAGGTTTCGGTACACATTCGCAACCTGCTGCGCGCCCGTGGCGAGAAGCATTTTTCCCCCGGCACCCGCCTCGCCCTGCACTATCTCAACGCCAGTGAGCCGCAAACGGTGCATTTTTTGCGTCGTGCCGTGCTGCAACCTGCCTACCAGGCCCAGGCCTTGGCGCACCAGATCGTCAAGCCCCTGCTGCCCAAGGGCGAGGCGCCGGCAACCACAGGCAAGGCGAACCTACGCGCCGAGGTCATTCACTTTCTGCGCAAGCCGCTGCCCACCGACATGGGGGCACAAACCATGCGGCAGATCCTCGGCATCGTCGACAACGAGACCGTCCCCATCCTCCGCGATCCCCAATGCGCACCCGACAGCGAAGCGGTGTTCTACTTTCCCGGATGCGGCAGCGAGCGGCTGTTCAGCCAGATTGGTATGGCGACCCTTGCCATGCTCTATCGCAGCGGCGTCCAGACGGTGCTTCCTCCCGGCTATCTCTGCTGCGGCTACCCCCAGAGCGCGGCGGGTAAGGAAGACGAGGGACAGGAGATTTCCGTTCGCAATCAGGTGCTCTTCCATCGGGTTGCGAACACCCTCAATTATCTCGACATCAAGACGGTGATCCTCTCCTGCGGCACCTGCATGGATCAGCTGCTCAAGTACCAATTTGAGCAGATCTTTCCGGGCTGTCGACTTCTCGACATCCATGAATTCCTCCTCGAGAAAGGCGTCAGCCTGCAGGGGGTGTCGGGGGTGCAGTATCTCTATCACGACCCCTGTCATAGTCCAATGAAGACCTACAAGCCTCTGCAAGTTGCCGAGACTTTGCTCGGGCAGCCGGTCCGCGCTTCCGAACGCTGCTGTGGCGAGGCCGGTACCCTGGCCACCAGCCGCCCGGACATCGCTACCCAGCTGCGGGCGCGCAAGGAAGAGGTTCTGCATCAGGACATCGAGGCCCTCACCGGCGCTCCCGTGGCCAAGAAAGGCGAGGTCAAGCTCCTCACCGCCTGCCCCGCCTGCCAGCAGGGGCTAGAGCGCTATCGCCTCGATACCGGCATCGATACGGATTACATCGTCGTCGAGCTCGCCAAGGCGCAGATAGGTGCCGATTGGGCACGCCAATTTGCCGATACCGCGCGTAATGGCGGCATCGAACGCGTGCTGCTCTGAGGGCAATGCGGCGGCATGGGTTTTCTCCGCGCCGATCTCCGCATTCAGCTCCTCTCGGCCATTGCTGCCTGCGCCGACGTAACCGCCTTTCTCCAGTTTCACGACGTGTTTACCTCGGCCATGACAGGCAACCTTGCCCTTCTCGGGCTCGCTTTGGGGCGCGGCCATCTCGCTCTCGCTAGCCACTCCCTGCTCGCCCTCCTCGGCTTCATTGCCGGTACCATGCTGGCGAGCCTTCTTGGCGAACGCCATTTCTGGCGTCAGGAGCGTATCCTTTTTTTGGAATTGGCGGGCTTGCTAGCCTTTGCCGCTGCTTGGTGGCGCTGGGGATTTCCTGCAGATGGGCTACGGCTGGACCTCTTGATTTTGCTTGCCGCTAGCGCCATGGGGGTGCAAAGCGTCCTCGCTCGGCGGGTCAATGTGGCCGGAGTACCCTCCGTTGTCTTCACCAATACCCTCACCAGCATCTGCATCGGCCTTAGCCAAGCCTTACGTAAGCGAGAAAAGCCCAATTGGGTAACGATGCAGCAGGTAGCAGCCCTGCTCGCCTACGCCTTCGGCGCCATCCTGGTCACCGTTCTGCTGGGTTGGCAGCCTGCCATTGCCGTCAATCTACCCTGGATGCTACTCCTGCTCGTCTGGGCCCTGGGCTATCGTGACGCATCCCGCTGAGCAAAAGCTGCCGAACCTGCCCCTCGATGGCATCCTCGATCTGCATCAGTTCCGCCCCGCCGAGGTAGACGATTTGCTGCGCGAGTACTTGCGCGCCTGCCGCCAAGCCGGCGTGCTGCAATTGCGCATCATCCACGGCAAGGGAAAAGGAGTGCTACGGCGACGCGTGCAACAGATCCTTGCCGAAGAACCAGCAGTGCGCAGCTATGGGCTGGCCCAAGACCGTAGCAGCTGGGGAGCCACCTTGGTCGACCTCTACCCAGCAGACGTCACTCCTCCTCGCAAAGCGACCCGGCTACCCGTGGCACCCATCCGGCCCCCTTTCTGGTATCGTCTGCTGCAAGCCATTTTTTTGCGACGCTAGGTATCACGCATGGAAACCGAAGGGGTAATCAAATTTGACCTACACTGGCAGGCTGGCCCGGCTGCCGATGCCGATTTTTTGCGCCCCCTCGAAAGCTGGCGCCGACGACTCTGCGCCATTGACGGCATCGGTGCCAACCCGCGGCGCTATGGCGGTATCGGCTATGGCAACCTGAGCCGCCGTTGCAAGGGCGGCTTCTGGATCACCGGCACCCAGACCGGAAATTTGGCAAATCTGGATCCCGAGCACTATAGCCTGGTGGAAAACTGGGATCTGGCAGCGAACCGTGTCGATGCCAGCGGCCCTGTTGCGCCTTCTTCTGAGTCCCTGAGCCATGCCGCCCTCTACGCAATGCGGCCGGATATTTGCTGGGTATTTCACGCCCACTTACCAGAGCAATGGCGGCGAGCGAGTCAACTCGGCCTGCCGCAGACACCTGCAGCCGTGGAATATGGCACGCCGGAAATGGCTCGGGCAGTGCAAGTCATTGCGGCAGACGCCACGCTACCCTTGGTGCTGTCCATGACCGGTCACGAAGACGGCATCCTTGCCGCAGGCCGCAGCGCCGATGCCTGCGGTACCGCCCTGCTGCTTGCCTTGGCGCGATCGGCTGCTCTGTAATGCTATTCCTGAATTACTTGCAGCGCGCCAGCTTCCAGAAAAGCCGCCTCGACGATGGCTGCAGCCTGTGGCTCAAAGCCCCCATAGACGGCGGCGATCGCCGGCTTTTCGGCAAACTCGGTGCTCTCTATCCGCGGCTCTTCCTGTAGTAGTAGGTCGAGGGCGGCCGAGATTTCGGGCGGCGCATCCCCCAGGGTCTGGCGTTGTGAACGAATGTTTTGCAGCGCCGCATGCAGGGCAGCGGTATCGGTAAACAAGACTTTTACAATAAACACGGTCTCTCCAGTGTGGGGATTTTGGTGGGCAGCTCGCTGGTCAGCGTCAAGAAAAGATGCTACCTTGATGTCGTATAAATGGGAAGGAAAGCGCAGACGCAATTCCAATGACTTCAGATACCCAAATCAATCCACTGGAGAGTCAGGACCTGCCGGATCTCCGACGTATGTTGCCCAATCGATCGGGCCTCGACCTATCGCTCTTCCATCTTTTACTGACCAGTGATTTTTCCAGTGATGTCATTCACGATCCGGCGGATATCTGCAAGACGCCAGGAAAGATTGCCATTCTCTTTTCTGAAGATGAAGGCGATGATGGTCATTTCGCGGTGCTTGATCATTGCACCGCCGAGCAGATATTTTTTCAGCCGCAGGAAAACCTGTCCCATCGACGTTACGAGCAAAGTCTCATCTGTGTCGATGGCGACGGATTCATTACCGTCTTTCTTGCGGACTTTATCCACCAAGAGAATGGCTTTCACGTCTTTGCTCGCCCAAGTGTTATTCACTCACGCAAGAAGCGTTTCCGCGATCGTATGCCAGCGAATGGAGAAATCACCATTCATCGTAGCAATCAGGAAAGTATCGTTGGCAAACTCAAAGATCTGAGCAATAGCGGCGTGGGTCTACTGGTCGACGATTGTGATCTGCAAAGCGGGGAAATGATCCTAGTCGATTTCACCCTGCCCGGTAGCGATCCCTTTACTAGTGCCGCCCTAGTGGTGCGCCAGGAAAAGCATCTCAACCGCCGCTACGGACTGTTCATCGCCGCCCGTTTCCTTCTCACCCGTTCGCAGAAGTCTGGCCTCGATGCCATTTTGCGGCACTTAAACGACGATATGATCCATCCCAATTTGGACCTCGCGTCGTCCCCACCCGACTTTTTGGAGATGCCCACCCCTGCAGAAAAGTCGGATCCGGCTCCCGAGCAAACGGATAGCCCCCTCGCGGCGACGGAGCCTGCGCCCCTGGAGATAGAACCAGCAACTCTGTCGCGGGAAACGCCGCGCGCGAGCGTTAGTATGATGGCCAATCTCAATATGGCTACCTCCTACCAGGCTAACTTTGCTAGCGCTCGACAGCAGGCCGAGTTGCCCATTCACCCACGACTCGCCCAAGGCACCGAGCATGAGATGCCCACGGAAGTGGTCGGCATGCCTCCGGCGCTTGATTTCGATGAAGAGCCGAATGGCTTACCTGCTGCGCAGTCACTCGTACCTGAGGCGATGACAGATGCTCCGCCAGTGGAACACGGCGTCGAACTTGCACCGGGTGTTGTGGACAACGCCAGCCGCTCAGAAGGCGAAGAAGAGCTACTGCAGCCCCTCCCCCATACCGACGATACCGAGGTATCTACCGAGCCACATGCGCCGCAGGGCATCGACTTTGCTGAGGATGCCGGAATGTGGCAAGAGGCAGAGCTGCCCACCGAGGGAAATGAGCTCGCAGAGCCCCACCCCGAGGAAGCCGACGCGCATGCTCAGGTGCAAGCAGTGGCACCGACCAGCGTCTCAACCAATGATTACCCCGCGTTTGACGACGAAGCAGCAGCCAGCGCACCAACAGAAACGCCAAACAGTATCCTCCAACCTGCCACCGAAATATCAGCGTTGCAGGCACCAGAGACCAGCCACAGCGCAGGCGAGCAAAGCGTCATCGACACAGTGTCGGCAATTACTGCCGAAGCAAAACCCCTATCTTCCGTGCCTTCTTTTTCCTCTTCCTCCTTTGTCCAGGGAAGTACCATGCCAGATACCAGTCCCTTCGAAGCCACCTCCAGCAACCCCGAAAAGTCGGCCCCAGGCATTCCCAGTGCGGGAATCCAGCGAGTTCGCACCCAGATGGAGCTCGCCAGCGTTCTTTGCAGTAAGGCCGAATTGCTTGCCGAAACCAGTGATCATCGTAAGGCCGTCGAGCACTTTGATCATGCACTGAACGTTCTTGGGCAAACACAGGACGCGGCGCACCTCGCCCCCAAGGTGCTCGACATTCGGGCACGTTCCCTTCTCGGTCGGGCGCGGTCTCTACACACCCTCGGCGACGGTAGAGCGCTGGAAGCGGCAAGCCAGGCCATCGATGCTCTCGGTGCCCACTGGAATGACGACAAGGCCCTACGGCCGCAACTGGCCATCGATCTGGCACAGGCGCACATGATTCGCGGTACTGCCCTCGCGACGCGCGATGCAGCAAGTGCTGTTCCAGAATATCAGCGCGCCCAGGAAATTCTCAGCGTTATCCAAAAACGCTATGGGGAGCAAGTCGCTCCGGGCCTGTTGCATCAGAGCGCACGCACCGCTCTCTGCCTCGGCAATCTCTATTCCGACCAAGGTCTCTATGCCGGCGCTTTACCCTTCCTCGATCAGGCAATCGAGCTGAGTGAGAAAACCGCCAGCACCCTGCCAGAGTCGGTGAGTTGGGCATTGCTGGCGACCAAGGCAAGCGCCCTGCTGCAAAAAAGCAACGTGCTCTTTCTCCTCGGTCGGGAGGATGAGGCCATGCAACTCACCACCGCCGGTATCCAAGCCTGGCAGCATCTGCAGAATAAGCTGGGCGAAGAATTCACCAGTGATCAAAAGGCTGAGCTTGGCGCAGCGCATCTCTTGCAGGCCAAACAGCTTGCTAATTTGGGCCTCTATACCTTGGCCAACCAGGCTGCGGAGCAGGCGCGCCAGATCTATGTACAGCTAGAGCATGCCTTGGGAGACGGCTTCTCCCCAAAAATGCGCCTAGAACTTGCCGATATTCATCTGCAGGAATCCAACGCGACCCTCGAACAAGGGAATGCACCAAAGGCCCTCCAGCACGCTCAAGAATCCGTCGAGATTCTACAGAAGCTGGAAAAGCAGCTAGGACAACAATTTTCCCTCGCCATGCGCGATGTTCTGGGCGCCGCCCTGCTGGCCCTCGGCAAGGCGCAGGGCGCTCTTGGGAACAATCGGGCTGCCTTGGAGGCCATGGAAAAAGCGCAGAAGCTCTTGGTTGGCTAATTTGACCTACCCTAGCTCGGTCTACGACCGTGCTAGGGTTTTCCGTCGATGAACAACCTGTTTCGCAATGTCGTCCGGGTGGCAAGTAATACCTTTTTGTCCCGCCTCCTCGGCTTTGTCCGCGACGTCGTACTCGCACACCTGTTTGGCGCCGGGATGGCTGCCGACGCCTTCTTCGTAGCCCAACGCATCCCCAATCTGTTTCGTAGACTCTTCGGCGAAGGGGCATTTTCTCAGGCCTTTGTTCCCGTTCTCAATGAGTACGTGCGGGAGCGGGACGCACAGGAAACCCGTGATTTTCTCGCCGATGTCTTTGGTTGGCTGAGTCTCGTTTTGCTTGCCATCACGATCATCGGCATTCTGGGGGCCAGTGTCTTGGTCTATCTCTTGGCTCCCGGATTTGCCAGCGATCCCAGCAAGTTTCACTTGGCGGTTTCCTTAACCCAAATTACCTTTCCCTATTTGCTGCTGATTTCCTTGGTAGCGCTATCGGGCGGTATTCTCAATACCTTCGGCCATTTTCAGGTTCCTGCTTTTACCCCAGTATTTTTAAATCTTGCCATTATTCTGAGTGCTCTCTTCTGGGCCCCGCATCTTGCCCAACCTGTCTATGCCGTGGCCTGGGGAATGCTCATTGGTGGCATCGTACAACTACTCTTCCAGATTCCCGCATTGCGAAAAATTGGGCATTTGCACTGGCCGCGTTTACGACGCCGAGACCCGGGCGTCGCACGCGTGCTCCGACTGCTGGGCCCCGCCGCTTTTGGTGCCTCCGCAGCACAGGTCAATCTATTTCTGAATACCGTCCTCGCGTCCCTCGTTGGCGCCAATGTGGTTTCCTATCTATATTATTCCGATCGTTTGGTGGAGTTTCCCCTCGGGGTGTTTGGCGTCGCCCTCGGTACAGTGGTCTTGCCGACCTTATCCCGTTTACAAGAGGAAGAAAGCTTTGCACAGACCCTCGATTGGGCACTGCGCTGGACTTGGCTGATTGGCCTACCAGCCACTGTAGGGCTTCTCCTGCTCGGACATCCCCTGCTAGTCACCCTCTTTCGCTATGGGGCCTATAGCGCACATGACGCCGCTGAGAGCTTTCGCAGTCTCTTCGGCTATGGTCTAGGCATCGTTCCTATTATTGCCGCCCGCGTTCTCGCTCCGGCATTCTATGCCCGTCAAGACACCAAAACGCCCATGCGCTTTGCCATGATCAGTGTCGCCGTCAACATTGTCTGCAGCCTGATCTTGGCTTGGCCTCTGCAACAGCTGGGGCTCTCCCTTGCCACCACCATGGCAGCCGTGGTCAACCTGCTACTGCTCTACTGGCGCCTGCGCAAAGACAAGATCTTTAGCCCGCAACCTGGGTGGGGAGTCTTTCTGGGCAAGACCCTACTGGCTGCCCTGGTGTTGGGAGTCACCCTCTATTTCCTGCGTGGGTCGAGCGCATCCTGGCTGCATTGGAATGCCGAGATGCGCATTTTGCACCTGATGTATCTGGTGTTGGGCAGCGTTGGGCTTTACTTTTTCTTGCTGCGCGTTTTCGGCGTACCCGAACTCAAGTCGCTTCGGCGACGTTGACGACTATCATCACCGGCCATCGACACCGCGAACGGCTTGGGAGGCCTACCACTCAGAAAGGTATCCCACATCTGCTGGTAGGCCGCTTCCATGTCACGCACCAAGCCAGGGGTATCGAAGATGGGAAGATCTGCGGTGTGGTCGCGCAAACGCGCACGCCAACCCTCCAAGACCGGCCGATCTTCGCCGGCCAAGGCAATCGCCATCGATTCGTAGGTCTCCCAATCTGGCAAGATGCACTCTTCCAAATGAGCAGCGCGCAGCAAACTCGCCGCAACCCGCGACGCGAAGGTCTCACCGGGTACGGTGATCACCGGAACGCCGGCCCAAAGGGCATCACTCGCTGTGGTATGGGCACTATAGGGGGTGGTATCAAGAAAAAGATCCGCTGCCTGGGCACGTTTCAAATGCATCTCTCGGCTCCAGAACGGTGCAAAGACCAAACGCTTTGGATCGACCCCTTGGGCTTCGGCCACCTCCTGAAAATGGGCCTCAGTCTCGGCATTGCCGCGCAGCAACCACAGCACTGAATTGGGTACTGCCCCCAGAATGCGCATCCAACAGGCAAAGACCTCTGGTGTGATCTTGTAATTACTGTTGAAGCAGCAGTAGACAAATGCGTCCTCTGGCAGGTCAAGCTCACTGCGTGGAACCATTCCCTCGAGGGGCACATCGCGATGGCTATTGATTTGATAGGTCCAGGGTAACTGGACGATCGTCTCGGCAAACTCTTCGGCACGGTCCAGCGGCGTTACCCACTGATCTCCAAGGATATAATCCATATACTCCGCGCCCGTGGTGCCGGGGTAACCCAAAAAATTTACCTGAATTGGTGCCGGGCGACGCGCCAGAACCGTCATCCGGTTGTCTCCCGTGTGTCCCATGAGATCCACAAGTATCTGAATCCCGTCGGCAACGATTTTCTGCACCATTGCCTCGTCCGACCAGCCTTTCATCTCGGTAAAGTGCTCGCTACTTTCTACAATTCGTCGGCGATAGCGTCGATGTTCTGAGCCGGAATCATCGTCTCCCCAGCTGTAGGTAAAGACCTCTACCTTCTCGCGGTCATGCAACCCATACATTAGCAACGTATTGTGGGCATTGGGATGATTGCGGATATCGGCAATGAGATAGCCAATGCGCAGGCGACCGGGAGCGCGCACTACTTCATCCGACCAGCGGTCTTGTCCATACTGCGGCAAGACGTCTGCCGCCGCTTTGGCAACAGCTAACTGTAACTCGGGCGGGAAAGCGGTGTATAAGGTCAGAAATGGCCGAACGCTAGACACTGGTTCTCCCTTTTCATATTGCTCTCGCGCATGCGCAATCAGTCGTGCTTCGCGCTCCTGCAAACCTTCCCAAGTTGCTGTGGCCCGCTGCAACTGTACCAACAAATTGAGCGTGGCCCACTCGTCGGCGCCGGGATCCGTGGCCGCCAGAGTCAGGGATTTTTCCGCCGCCGCAAACGCTTTGTCGTACATACCGCTGCGTTCGTAGTACGCCGCCAGATTCAACCAACCAGCCCAATGAAAGTCCCAGCGTTTGACGATGTCTTCGAGAATCTTCACCGACTCCCGCATATGTCCGGCGGCACCGAGGGCCTGCGACAACTGGAATAATGTATTGGGATTATCCGGGTCTTGCGCAACCGCCATTTGGTAGTACGGGATCGCTGCTCCCCAACCATCACGCAGCACATAGATCTGCGCCATGCCGAGGCTGGCCTTGGGAAAAAAGGGACGCAGACGCAACGCATCTTGATAAGCCGTGATTGCTGCGTCGTAATTCTTTACCTCCCGCTCCGCCTCGGCAATATTCAGGTAGGGTTCCGCACCCTGCGGGGCAAGCGCCAATGCCTTATGCCACGCGGTATAGGCCTCTGCGGTACGGCCTTGCAACCAGTAGAGCCTGCCAAGGGTATTCACATAAGCAGAACTGTCCGGATGCTCTCGACAAAGTTTTTCGAGAATGGGCTCGGCCTCCGCCAAGCGCTTCTGCTCACAGAAGGACACGCCTTTTACGTGCAAGGTCTCAGGATCATCGGGAAGAATGGCAAGGATCTTATCCAGCATCTCGTCGGCGTAGGTAAATTCATTCCGCGCCAAAAACCCCAAGGCGTGCCCCAAAGCTTCCTGGGGACCGACAACAACATTGTCCTGCGCCGTGGTAACTTCCTCGTTCGTCTGCAAACTTTCAGTTTCCGCCATTTCATTTCTTCCTGTAATTAACATTTATCATTGACATATCAGATCTGGAAATTGCAGCCCCAAACCTTTCCAAGCAGCACGCACTGCCTCTACAGCGCTATCTGCTTCGTCTTTGAATTCGGCAAACGCGAGAGATTTATCATGAATCAAAAACGCTTCCGGCTCGCTTTCCTGGGTTCCGTAACGCTGCCGATAGGTGCGCACTTTATTCTCTAGGATATCCGCTTCATAGGGCAAAATATCAATTTCGCTCTTATCCCCAAGAAAGAGTCCGCCAGTGGCCATCCGCATGTAGAAATAAACCCAGCTCTTATAAATTGCCGAAAAGTAGCTCATCTCCGCAATTTCTTCGGCTCCATAGCCAAGATGCATTAGATCATTTGTAGTCCACCGCTCGATGGCACAACGTGGGTTATTGACAGGAAATTTACCATCCTGCGGCAAACCACCGCACTTCTCAAAGATAGAGATAGCCGTTGGTAAGGGATGTCGAACAGTAACCAAATAGTCTGCCATCCCCTTACCTAGTAACATTTTAAAGCTGCCCGCCCAGGCTACGATCTTATGCATTTTTTTGGGGATTAAACCAACTCCATCCGCACCATTATAAATTTTTGTCTGGAAATAGAGTTTAGAAATGACCAGAAATTCTGCCACCTGGAAAATGGCATCCTGCATATGATAATACGGCCGATTACCTGCCCAATCGAACCAGGTTTCGCGCAGCTCAGGAAATCCATCGTGGGCCAAGGTCTCAGACACGCGCTTGTGATCCACTCCCAGGCCGCGCAACAACTCTTTCGTTAAATAACTACCACCACTGCGTGGATAGCCAATCACAAAAGCATAGCGCACGTCCTGTAGATACTGCCGGATCACTGGAAAATTACCGGCAAATAATGCGATGGACAACTGCAATAGATCCTGAATCGCGCGCCGGCTCAGGGGCGTGTCGAATAATGAATCATCTAACTGTGGCAGAGGATTGGGATTATGCAGAAAATCCGTAGTTTGTGCCGCCCAATCGTAACTACCGTCCGACCAGTCCGAAAACTGGGCATTCAGTTCCGCCAATATACCAATAAACGCTGGCGATGGTTGCAAACGCAGCTGAATATCTAAATGCATTGATCACTCCATAAAATAAGGGCCGAGCATCCGCCCGACCCATATTACACTAACAACTCATAGCCAAATTAATTAGCGAGTCGGCACTGAGTGACTCCCACAGTCTTGGCGATCGGAGACCAGACATTGCTACCATAACATGCGACCGCATTGCCGGTAAGACCGCTGTTAATGGCCCCCTTCTTCAGGTCGAGGCCGACGGGAATCTTCTGCTGACTGTGGTGCTCCGGTAGCAAATACCGTTGCACATTCCGCTGCAGGAGCTGACCACCGGCATTGGGGTTGGGGCTATTCTGCAGCAGAATTGCGCCAATACCGCTCGCGAGTACCGGAATCGTGTAGTTACCGATCAATGTGCCTGCACCAGGAATGAGATCCGCCGGGCTGATGATCGCGCTCACCGGGATATTGGTGCCCGGATTAGCGCTTGCGTAACTCCCAACGGGTTGGGATACCACAATACTCTGACCAGGGACCAAGCCACCAATGCTGTAATTGCCCGATCCCAGCGATGCAGTGGTATTACCGTCGTAGGTCTTGGACGGATTGCCAACAATGCCAATCGTCAAGGCCTTCGGGGTAATGGTACCCGTACCCAGCGCGGTAGTCGGAATAAGGTAATTACTCAGACTGGTGTCTGTTCCCGCGGCAAGATTCGTTCCGGTAAAGTTGGCCGACACCGGAATCGTCGCGGCAACGTTCGGACTCGCATAGCTACCCACCGAGGCTGCCGTTACCAAGCTTGCCGTCTGGCCAGCCAGGAAGCCGGTTACTTGGTAATCACCAAGAGTCAGATCAGCCGTAGTATTGCCGTCATAGGTCTTGGTTACGTGACTGAGGGTCACGGTAATAGCCCGCGGGGTGATGTCTCCCGTACCGGTCACGGGCAGCACATAGTTGCTGAGCAAGGTACCACTCGAGACCGCAAGATCTGCACTGCTGAAGGTAGCGGTAACCGTCAACCCAGAACCAACATTAGCGCTATCGTAGGTTCCAGCGATAGTCTGCGTCGGTGTCGCACCCTGACCGGACACAAAGCCCGTCAAAACATAGGCTCCCGGTGTCAGCGTGGCAGCGTCATTCCCATCATAGGTCTTTGTCACTCCGGTGAAGCTCAACGGCCTCGGGGTGATGGCGCCGGTGCCGGTGGCTTGCGTCGGGAACTGGTAGTTGCCAAGCAGGGTGCCACTGGAGAGGGCGAGATCACCACTGGTCAGCGTGCTGCTGACGGTGATGGCGTTGCTGGCGTTGGCGTCGGCATAGGTACCCGTCGTCGGGGTGTTCTGCAGACTGGCGCCTTGCCCCGTGATGAAGCCGCTAACGCTGTAGTTGCCCGCCGTGAGCTCGGCCGTGGTGTTGCCGTCGTAGGTCTTGGTGACCCCAGTCAGGGCGACTTCCAACGCCTTCGGGGTGATGGCGCCGGTGCCGGTGGCTTGCGTC
>JAWNZB010000146.1:0-3241 GCA_038447835.1 Candidatus Igneacidithiobacillus chanchocoensis
GACGGGCAGCCGCTGCGCTGCGACCAATCCTCCCAGCACCAGCAGCACGAGAAGAAAGAGCAGGAAGCGGCGATGGCGAAGCAGCCAGTCTCCCATCAGGATTTTCCTTCGATGCGCAGTGCCATGCCCGCGCGCAGCTCATAGTTGCCGAGACTAACGACCTCCTCGCCCGGACGCAGGCCCTGCAGCACCTCGATCCATTTGCCCTCCTGCCAACCGGTGCGCAGCCAACGCTGCTGTGCTTTGCCTTGCACATCGACAAAGCAGTAGGCGCGTCCGTGTTCGTGGAGCACGGCGGAATCGGGAATGGCCAAGGCTTGGCGCTGGGCCAAGACGATGCGGGCACTGAGCAAGGTGCCGGGCAAGACTGGGGCCGCGGCGGGGATGGGCACGATCACCCCCGCCAAGCGCGTGTTCGGGTCGACCTGGGCGAGGATCTTCTCGACCCGGGAGGGCCAAGTCTGGCTATGGCGGTCGAGGGTCTGCAGCAAGACCTTGTCGTTGCTGTGTACCTGCGGGAGGTCCTCGGCTTCTACGCCAAGCACCACGACCCGTGCCGATGCCGGGTTGAGAAACAGGAAGGGTTGCCCGGCTGCCAGGTTGTCGCCGGTTTGCACGGGTACGGAGCTGACCACGCCGGTAATAGGAGCGCGGATGCTGCCCCCTTGCAGCGCCGCTTGTCGCCCCTGCAGATTGGCAAGGAGGGCACGCGCCTTGGCCAGGTTTTGCGCCGCCGTCTGCACTTGGGCATTGGTCGCCAGCTGCCGCTGCCGCAGGGACTGCAGGCGCTGGGCTTCGGCTGCGGCAAAGTGCAGGTCGATTTGCGCCTGTTGTAATTGCAATTGCTCCGCCGGTGCTGGACGCACGCGCAGCAGAATCTGTCCGCGCCGAACCTGCTCGCCGGGCATCACCAAAACTTGTTGCACAACGGTGGCGCAAGGAGCACTAAGCAGATCGCTGGCCTCGCTCGCGAAACGCACCGTGCCATACGCGCGCAGGGTGTGGGTAAACTGCATCGGGCGGACGGTGCTGACCTGCACCAAGGCCGAGGGCGCCGCCAAGGCCGGACTTAGCCCGAGCGCCATCGACAAGAGCATGGTTGCCAACGCGGATCGCCAGTTCATGGGTATTCGCTCCAATCGTTCCAGGGAATGCCCACCGCCAATTCCAGGGCGGCCTGATCCTCGGCTGCGGCCCCCTGCAGGGCCAGCAACTGCAATCGTTTGTCGAAAACTTGGCTGCGCACGGTCTCGTATTCCACGAGTGTGGCGTTGTGATCGGCTACGGCTTGGCGCAGCTGCGCTTCGGCCGCGCCTAGGGCTGGCAGTTGCGCCTGCAACAGCGCGATTTCTGGGGCAAGACGATGGAGATCCTGCACCAGACTGGCAATATCGGCGCGGGTCTGAAAAAGACGGGCGCGGTAGGCCGCATGCAGTTCGGCACGGCTCGCCTCGGCTTCACGAATAGCGCCGCGATTCCGGTTCCAGAGGGGTAGATCGAAGCTGAGACTCGGTCCCCAGGTTTGCACGTTGGAGGTATCGGCAGCGTGGCTCACGCCAATGCTGAAGCCCGGATATTGGCCGAGAATGGCGCGGCGCACCTGTCCCTCCTGTGCTTGGTACCCGGCGCGCAGCGCCGCGAGATCGAGGCGGTGTTGCCAGGCAGAGCGCACCAAGTCTACGGTCGACGGCAGCAGGGGAAGGGCAGACGGTGGCGCCAAGCGGAGGACGAGATCCGGTGGCAGACCGAGTTGGGCGTTGAGTTCCTGGCGGACCTTGGCAGCTTGGCGCTGGAGGGCGAGTTCGCGGTCGCGGCTGTCGACGTAGGCGACTTGGCGGAGGGCATGCTCGGGCAGGGTGGCATCGCCGCGACGGAGATTTTCTTGCGAAGCACGATACAGGCGCTCGCTGATCTCGGTCGCGCTCCGCGCTACCGTCTCCTGTTGCTCGAGAAAATAGAGCCGCCGCGCCAGAATGCGGACTTGGTTGGCCACCAGCCATTCTTGCCAAGCAATGTCGTACTGCACGGCTTTTGCCTGCGCCTTGGCAATCTGTAGGCGGGTAGAGCGGGTAAAGAGGCTGGCGAGGCTCCACTGCAAGCCCATGCCGTAGGCATTGTAGTAGCCCGCAGTAGTGGGCAGATCGGCGCTCAGCGACAGTTGCGGATCCGGAAGGAGCCCGGCGGCAAAGACCTGGGCATCGGCAATACCCAATTTGGCACGGGTAGCCCGCAAGTTGGGATTCAGCAGCACCGCAATTTGCGCGAGGGCAGCGCCAGATAGTGGGGCGTGCAGATTGATGTCGGCGGTGCTGCGCTGGTTCCCGGCGTTGGCCGCGGCCAGTGCCGCGGCGAGGCTATCGGGCGTGGAGAGCTTGCTAGACAGGGGCAGGGGATGATAGCTGGCGCAGGCGCTCAGGAGCGCGAGTGCGCTGCCCAACCAAAAGAACCGAGTGAGCTTCATGGGACGCGAATGGGGCTTTGGGCTGCCAAGGGTTGATGATAGCGAAATAGCAGCCCCCGCCCGGATCGACCGTCATGCAATTCGATGCTGCCGCCCAGCCGTTTGGCGGCCGCGGCTACGATGGCGAGACCAAGGCCGGTGCCTTCGCCCTGGGCATCGGCGGCGCGGTGAAAGGGCGCAAAGATCAGCTCGCGCTGGGCAGGAGGAATTCCCGGCCCCTCGTCTTCGATCTCCAAGTGCAGAGCGTCTTGTTGTATCTCTGCCCGCAGTACGACGCCGCTGCCGGTCGGTGCGTAGCGCAAGGCATTGTCGAGAACGTTGCCAACCAGCACGCGCAGGGCTAGGGCCTCGGCATGCAACGGTAGCGGGCCGGGCTGCAGCTGCAATTCGAGGTCGATGCCTTTGCGTTCCGCTACGGGCAGGCGCTCGCTAAGAATTTCACGCAGCAGGTCGCCGAGTTCGAAGGTCTCCCGCTTTTCCGTACCGGCGAGCTGGCGCTCCAGGGTGAGCAGTTGGTCAAGAAGATGACGGCTGCGCGCAAGGCCGGCGTCGACACTATGCAGACGCTGTCGGCAACTCTCCCAACTATCGGCGCGCTCGGCGTTTTCTACTTGCAAGGAAAGGGCAGCCAAGGGCGTCCGCAACTCATGGGCTGCGTCGGCAATAAAGCGACGTTCAACCTGCACCAAGTCGGCCACCCGCTGCAGCAGCTCTTGAATAGCCAACCAAAAGGGCAGTAATTCGCGCGGCACTTGGGTATTGGGTAAGCGAAGCTGCGCC
>JAWNZB010000147.1:0-3194 GCA_038447835.1 Candidatus Igneacidithiobacillus chanchocoensis
TCGGCGATGCCCTCAATTATGGGATTGGTCGGCGCTTTGGCCCGGCATTATTCTCCGGTCGCTGGCGACTGCAGGCAAAGCACCTTGCCAGTACCGAGGCCTTCTATCGCAAGCATGGGGGTAAGGCCGTTGTCATTGGGCGTTTCTTGCCCATCATCCGCACCTTTGTGCCTTTCGTGGCGGGGATAGCGCGCATGCCTTGGTTGCGCTTTAGTGCCTTCAACATCCTGGGGGCGCTGCTTTGGGTAGCAGGGTTGCTCCTTGCCGGCTATTTCCTGGGCCGTTTGCCTTGGGTCAAGGCGTATCTAACGCCCTTCTTGCTGCTCATTATTGTACTGTCGCTCTTGCCGGCACTTTTTGCCTGGCTACAGCAGCGACGTCCGGTCTCGGGCTAGAAATTCTCGCCATCAAAGCTGCAGATCGGGCCGTAGAGGTCGGGCCGGCGGTCACGGAAGAGTCCCCAGTCGACGCGCTGGCGCGCAATGGCCTCGAGATCGAGATCGGCATACACAAATCCCTCCTCGAGATCGGCCTGGGCAAGGAGCGCGCCGGTGCCGTCGGTGATGAAAGAGCCCCCGTAAAAGATGATGCTGCTTTCTTTTCCTCGCTCTGTGCCGATACGGTTGGCAGCAAGTACCGGGACGACATTGGCGGCGGCATGGCCCTGCATGGTGCGGGTCCAATGCCCACGACTATGGACATTGGGAGCCGCTGGCTCGGAGCCGATGGCGGTGGGGTAGAGGAGGATCTCGGCGCCCCGTAGCGCCAGGATACGAGCGGTTTCCGGAAACCACTGGTCCCAACAGATAGCTGCCCCAAGGCGCCCATATCGGGTGGCAAAGACGCGAAAGCCGGTGTCGCCGGGACTGAAGTAGAATTTTTCTTGATAGCCGGGGCCGTCGGGGATGTGTGCTTTGCGGTAGAGGCCGAGATCTCGACCATCGGCATCGAAAGTAACTAGGCTATTGAAGAAGGCGTTACCGGCGCGCTCAAAGAAGCTTACGGGGAGCACCACGCCAAGTTCTGCGGCAAGCTGCTGCATGCGGACGAGGGCAGGGTCTTCTTCTGGCGCTCGCGCGAGGGCGAAGTAATCGATCTCCTGGTCTTGGCAAAAATACGGAGTACTAAAGAGCTCCTGCAACAGAATGACTTGGGCTCCAGCTGCTGCCGCCTGCCTTACCCAGTGCTCGGCTTTATCGATGTTTGCCGTCCGATCTTCGCTAATGGCCATCTGAATGGCCGCAACGCGCACTTGCATCCTCTGCCCCCACTTTCGACCCTGTCGGCGAGGATACGTGCAGCTCAGAGTGCTGACAAGGCGGCCTAGGAAAGAGGTATCTGCTCCAGTGTTGCACGCAAATCCTCCGCATTCAGCGCGCCCTGTATTACGGTTGGGGTGCCCCCGCGATGTTTTTGGTAAATCATCGCCGGAATCTCGCGGCTACCCAGACTCTCCAGGATGGCTAGGTGCTCGGCGAGAAACTTTTCGCTTTGCTGATCGGCCAAAGTCTCGGGTACACCGCCAAAGTGTTCCATGTTGAATTTCTTTTCGTTTTCCAACAGCGCCGCGAGGGGATCTTTTGCCTGCAAGATGTAGGCGGCTTTGCCGGCGCTACTTGGCGTAAGGTACCCCACCAATAGGTAGCGAACCTGCAGGTGCAAGGGCTGGAGCTGTTTTTGCAATTCCTTAATGAGAACGCTGCAGTAGGGGCAGTTGGGATCAGAAATGACATAGACGATGCGGCTGCCCTTGCCCTCGGGAATCCAGTGGCTCTGGCCAAGCCGCGCCCACAAGGTCGCAGATTTTGTGCTATCTGGGGCAGGTGTCGCGTTGGCAAAGCTTGGCAACAGCAAGGCAGCAGGCAGCAGTAGGCCTATCCACCAGAGCCTGTAAGCTATGATTTTTCGGTGCTTCGTTCGTATCGGAAGCGTTGTCTTGTGCATCGTCCATCCCCCAGAGATTGGGTCACCTGGCTTATAGGGAAGCACGAATTGGGCCAATTCTGGATTGGATCCGCCACCAGTCGAAAATTGAGGCTTGCACGATGGCGATTTTTCGCCTAGATTCCCAAGAAGAAATTATCGGGCATACATGTTAGTTATGGCTAATGAAGCTGTAGCAAGTTGCCCGAGGATGAGGGAGGTTGTTTTCTAGCTGGCGCCGGTGACGTGCCAGTGGCTTTGGATCAGGGTGTGTCTCTGCCTGCTGCTCTCGCAATAGAGTCCATGCAGCGACGCTTCCACAGCGTTCGGAGGAAACGCAATGCGGAAAAGTTGGATTGGGGTGGCGGTATCGCTGGCGGTTTTTTGTGTAGGTACTTCGGCTGCGCACGCACACACTGTGCTGCGACATCATGCAGCGTATCATCAACAGCGGGTACACCATGTTGCGTACCATCACCCGGCAAGGCTGGTGAAGGGCCACAGTAGGTATCGGCAGCATGTCTTCCCTACGCGGGCGCGTTATCATGCGAGCGACGCTTCTTCGGCAAGTTTTGATAGTCTTGCGCCGAGTGCTTTGCAGCTGCTGCATCTGTCTCCCGTCCCCTTTGCTGGCGTCGGTGCCGCCCCGCAACCCAGTCCTCTTCCGCATTACGCCTTCTCGCAGCCCATCTCCACACAAGTAGAGCCTGTTGACTCTGCGCAGTTCATTAACGCCTCTTTGGTGCTCGCCAAATTGGCTGCTAATGCGCCGGTAACTGCAGTGCATGCCGTTAAGGCCAGCGAGGACAGCCTGGCGCAGGCCAAACCCGTTGAGGCGGAGGATGCAGCAAGCTCTCCCGCCTATGGAACGCTTGGGGTAGCGATGCAGATGTTGGCGAGTCAGGCCTATTACTGGGCGAGTCACCCCCTCGCGGTCTTACAGGAAAACGGCGATTTTGCCGGTGGCGAACACGAGACCACGGAGCTACGTAACGACGTCGCCCTAGCTGCACAGAATGATGCGGCAGAAAGTTCGGGCACGAGTTGGCTTTCTCCTCGCGGTCTAGTTTCGGCCGCCCTGCACTTTATTGGTGCCCCCTATGTTTGGGGCGGTGTGAGCCCACGTACCGGTTTCGACTGCAGCGGTTTTGTCAAATACATTCTCGCCAAGTTCGATATTCAGGTGCCTCGCACATCGTATGCGCAGGCGGCTAGTTTGCCAGCTATTCCGCGTCAGGATCTGAAACCGGGAGATCTCGTATTTTTCAACA
>JAWNZB010000046.1:0-17068 GCA_038447835.1 Candidatus Igneacidithiobacillus chanchocoensis
CCTACGCAGCTTTGTTGATGGTGAGATCACCATCCTCAATTGACCTTTTGGGCCTGTAGCTCAGTCGGTTAGAGCAGGGGACTCATAATCCCTTGGTCCACGGTTCGAGTCCGTGCGGGCCCACCAATAAAAACAAGGCTCTAGGATAAATCCTAGGGCCTTTTTCACTGTGGACGGCACCCTGCGCGGATGCCTTGCTTGCGCGTGCAGAGCCAGAACAGTAGAGTAAGGAACGCATTACTTCCTTACAGAAAGGAGCCATTCGTGACCGCCGTTGCCAAAATCACCGTCAAGGGGCAAACCACCATCCCAGCAGATATCCGCGCCGCGCTACACATTGGCCCCGGTGACTTCATCGCCTGGGAAGTGCAAGCCGACGATAGTGCTCGGGTGCGGCGCGTGCAGCCTATGGACCTCCAATACCTCAAGGCCATCGAAGGAACGTTGTCCGAATGGAGCGGCAGTGTAGACGAAGAGGCCTACCGTGACCTATGAGCGGGGCCAGGTGGTACGCGTGCCCTTTCCGTTCACCGACCAGCAGGCCAGCAAAAACCGCCCCGCGCTGGTGCTCTCCACAGCGCGCTTCAACGTCGGCACCGCCCACCTGCTGCTGGCCATGATCACCTCAGCCAAAAACCCACCCTGGACTTTCGACTGCCCTCTCGACGACCTGCACACCGCGGGCTTGCCCGCGCCATCCGTGGTGCGCATGAAACTCTTTACCTTAGACGCGCGTCTGGTGCGTGGTGCACTGGGCGCGCTCGCTCTGGGAGATGCCGCGCGCGTACAGGCCTGTCTAGCGCAAATTTTGGACCTTAGTCCATGACCTCCATCAAAACCCCCAAAAAACTCATCGAAGTGGCACTTCCCCCGGATGCCATCAACGTGACTGCCGCGCATGAAAAGTCCATCCGCCACGGTCATCCCAGCACCCTGCACCTGTGGTGGGCGCGCCGACCGCTTGCCGCAGCGCGGACAGTGATCTTTGTTAGGATAAATCCTGGGGCCTTTTTCTTGGCTCTCGTAGAATCCCGCTGCACTGGCGCGCTAGAGGATGGCGTACCTTTCCTTGCCAGGCGCCGAACGCGATCCAACCGAGAACGGTGCCGTTGTCCTTGGCCACGAGCAACCTGGTTGACCGGTCTCGACGGTCTTCTTCCACATGACTTCCCGCTATTCGACTGACAGGGAGGCAAGATAGTCTTCGGGGAGGATGCGCGAGTAGGCGGAGCGCCAAGCAGCCACGTGAATCTTGGCTACGGCGCGAACGTTGGAAAGCGCGGCGCGGTCGATATTCATTGGGGCTCAGCGTCCATAATTGAGGGGCGCGCCGCCTTTGGCGCATCCCTCTCGAATGCAGTGTTTGAGAGCACATCCAAGGCACTATGAATGAATATTTTCCATGTTTCGTTTGGCACCCAAACCTCCCGCATGGGATAGCCTGAGGTTTCTTCGCTCTCAGCCAGACACAACCTCCGATAGAGATAAATAAAAGCTGAAACCCGCATGTTCTTGGCACAATGCACCCAAACTTTACGCCCCTCAAAAGCCTTGAGTATGCCGAAGAATTGCACTAGCTGATGAAGCTCGGGCCGCTCCCAAACAACAGGAATATGGATGTAGGCGATTCCTTGCCGCGTAATAAACTCGGCTTCCCCGGGCAAGGCATTTGGCGATGTTGGGAGAGCTAGGTTAATAATCGCCTCGATTCCGAGCGTAGGCAGACACGCAATGTCCCTCTCGGAGAGCTGCCCGGAAGTCCAAAGCCAGTCGAATACTTTACACGTGTTTTCAGCGTCCATCTACGTTCCATCGCCCTAATTCACCGGCCTGCGCGTCTTTTCGCGCGGGTCTGGCGGAATAATCGGTTAGGCCTCCTCGAGTTCCTTGAGTGACTTGCCGCCAGCATCTTTCCATGCGGTAAGGCCGTTCGCTCCCCCTCCATGAATTACTGCGGCGGCCGCACTTGGGCTATCGAACGCAGTGTCTTTTGTGAAGACAAAGAATCCATCTTTTTCGACCAGCGTTCCGTCTTGGATCAATTTTTTGCGCAGTGCAATGACGTAGGGATGTTGTGCCTCAGCAGATGCCCGTTCGGCGACTACAGCAGTAGAGTGTTTGAATACAACAAATCCACTCTCTGTACGCCGACCATGCGCGATCGCGCCCTTGTTCTTGCATAAAAGCTCTCGCTGCGGCTCGCTGGTCTTGGAGGAACCGGAAACTGGGGCCAGCAGGTCGGAACCAAGCACAGGTAGGACCTGCTGAATGCGAGATAGGAATACCTCCATGTCTTCGCGGTCAGACTCTGGCAATTTGGGGTTGCTGGTGTTGGCATTCTCCAAGCGATAGCGACCAGCCTGCTTTGCTTCCTGCAATAATCTGTTTTCCAGATACCGAATATGTGCCTTGGTCAGGTTTTCGTCCTTGCTCACAAAGACGACCACGGCGTTCCAGAAATCTTTGGCCTTATGTTGCTTCAGTCGATCGCGGATTACTTCCGCTTCCCCGATGTAGGCCAAGGCGTCGCCACTCTCAGGGTCTGAGCCAAAAAGAAAATAGATGCCGGCACTCTCCGCTTCCTCGCGCAGAAGCAGATCTTCCAGTTCAGTTCGCGGAGCAGCCAGCGCCTTACCCGTCCAGTTTGAGACCTCGCCGACTCGAAGACGCTTTGCGTCGCCGTGCGGGAGAAAGAGCTTGATAGTTGCGGATGTCATGGGTGGCCTAACTCCTCGCTAGCGGTCGCACCGCTTTTAGCATGCATCGATCAAATGCATTATCAGAGTGACTTGTATACATTTGCGATTCTGGCATTGATCTTTGCAGCAAGCTTCTGCGACTCGCGCAGGAGAGCCTGCACTCGCTCTAGATTTTTTTCGTGCTGTACCCACATGTCGCTCCCGACGATGGTCAAAAAATCCATTTTTGTTGGAGCCTTATGATTTTCGTAAGCCTCAAGACGCTTGACCCGTTCTTGGATATCTTCAATGCCTCGCGCTGCAGGTGATAGTTTTGCAGTGCTGAGCATCCAAACTTTCCATTCCTTGTTACCCTTTGACTGGTTACACTTTCCACAGGACGGAACGAGGTTGTGAATTTCAGAAATATACCCAGTTGGCTTTTTTTCAAGTAATCCATAGGTATTGCTGCCCAACGCAATTTATGCACAAAACGCTATCACAGTCACATTAGCCAACGCAACCAGATCTGCGCACAACCTATTGTATCCACAAAATACTCACTTTTTTCTATTCATGAAGGACCGCCGAACATTTTCCAAACGGAGAAAAGCCAAGCCATTCCCAGCGCTCCGTCCACGCTCTTGAATTGGGCGGGCGCCAGCCCGGAGGACCCGTTGGGATTGGGGCCTTCGCGTGCCACCACGCGCCGATTTCCCCTTCGCTCAAGACGCTACGTGTGCAGGCACCACCCTTCTACCTGTGGCAGAAGGAAATATTCCTGCCCTCCTGTGGTAATCTGGAACCGTACTGGACCTTCGTTGATGGGCGTTGCATGCATGTAGAGCTGGTGCTGATTCTGTTGTTTGGTGCGGCGATCATCCTCTCGGTGATTGCCAGCCGCCTGTATATTCCCTACACCGTGGCGCTGGTGTTGGGCGGCTTGCTGATGGGCTCGCTGCAGCTCATCGAGGCGCCGGCCCTAACCCAGGAGCTGCTTTTTTCGCTGTTTTTGCCAGGGCTGATTTTTGAGGCGGCTTTTCATTTGCCGGCCCGCGAGCTGTGGCGGGAACGCCTCAATGTGCTCGGCTTGGCGGTGCCTGGGGTGCTTATTTCCATTGTCGTCACGGCTGCCGCCTTGGTCTTTGGTACTCGCCTGCTGCCCAACGGTCTCGAAACGGTCATTCCTTTCACCATCGCCTTGGTCTTTGCGGCGACGGTGGCAGCGACGGACCCCATTTCGGTGGTGGCACTCTTCCGCGAATTGGGGGCGCCCTCTCGCCTCACCCTGCTGGTGGAGGGGGAAAGCCTGCTCAACGACGGTACCGCCATCGTGTTCTTCTCTTTGCTGCTCGGCCTCGCGCTGGGCCAGCACAGTTCGGTGGCAGGACTGAGCCTGGAGTTTGGCAAAGTGGTAGGCGGTGCCTTGATTATCGGGCTGGTCGTCGGCTCGCTGGTTTCCGAGGCAATCAAGCGCGTCAATGATGGCATGGTCGAAATTTCCCTGAGCCTCGTGGCCGCCTGGGGCAGCTTTCTGACCGCCGATCAACTGGGGTATTCCGGAGTCATCAGTTGCGTGGTGGCGGGTCTGGTCTGCGGCAACTACGGTGCGCCGCGGGGAATGTCGCCCTCGGTGCGCATCGCCGTCAACACCTTTTGGGAATATATTGGCTTTGCCTTCAATTCTTTGGTCTTTTTGCTGGTGGGCTTTACCATCCACCTCGATACCCTGCTACAGTTTTGGCCGCTCATCCTCATTGCCTACGTCGCCATCACCATCGCCCGTGCGGCAGTGATTTTTGCCATCTCCGCCCTCACCAGCCGCACGCGGGTGCGCATCCCTTTGCGCTGGAATTTCGTCCTCGTTTGGGGCGGGGTGCGCGGTGCCCTGTCGATGGTGCTCATCCTTGCCCTACCGGCGCAGTTTCCTGAGCGCAATCTCCTCGTCAACCTCGTCTTTGGGGTGGTCTTGCTGACCATACTGGTCCAGGGGTTGACGATGACGCCGGTGGCGACTTGGTTGGGCGTGATTCACCCCCAGCGCGATCGCTCGAAGCGGGCGGAAGAACGCATGCGTCTGCATCTCGCCCAGCATGCGCGGGCGCAACTCAACCAATTGCGGAAGGAAGGTCTGCTGGGGGGGGAGGCCCTGCGCCTTCTCGAGGCGCATTATCATCGCCTTGGCGAGCAGGCGCGGGAAAAGTTACTGCAGTCTGTGGAGGACGCCAGCGAAAGTTGCGAGCAAGAGATGATCATGGTGCAGCGACGATTGTTACTACAAAACCAACAATTGCTGCTGGAGGCCTGGCAGAAGGGCGAAATCAGCAAGGAAGTGCATGATCGGTTGGGCGCCGACCTCGATGCCGAGCTGATCGCCCTCGACTCTCAGCCGCAAAACGTTCTCGCGCAGCTGCGCGAAGCAGTGGAGGCGGAACAAACGAAAACGGGCGGGGTTTGAGCCCCGCCCGCAGTGCACCGTGGCGGCGCGCAGCCAGATCAGCGCATACCGCGCCCGCCGCCCATGCCACCCATCATACCGCCGCCCATACCACTACCCATTCCGGCGCCGTGCATTGCGCCCATACCTTGACCAGCCATGCCCTGCTCTTGCGCCCGCGACTGCATCTGCTCGCGGTGCTGTTTACGCAGTTGCTGCCGCGCCTCTTCCGAGCTGGCAGAGCGCATGGCGTCGCGGTGCTGCGCGCGCTCCTGCTGGGTCATCATCTGGCCGCTTTGCACCATACTGCCCTCGGTGGTTGCGGCGAAGGCCACGGGTGCGGCCATGAGTAGGGCCAGAAAAATCGTTCCTTGCTTTTTCATCACTTACGCTCCTCAAGTTGTCCGTTGATAGATTAGGCAGTCATCTTTTCGACTGCCAGGGTCGATCATAGGAGTTCGTTACCTTTTTTCCAGGAGTTTTCTGTGAAAATGCGTTACGCGAGGGGCCGATGCGGGAAGGCGTTTGATCCTGCTCTGGCCGCGCGAAGCGGTTGCCGCAGGGTATTGCAAAGGGGGCGAAAGAAGGCATATCATGCACGCATTCGCTCGGCGCTGCCGATGCGAGACTAACGCTCCCTCCATCAGGAGGTTTGGGTACGACAGGTTTCCTGATCGTACCTTTTTTATTTCAGTGCCCGCGGGGGCAGTAGCGAACAAGAGGTCGATATGGGCGGTATCAGTAGGGCTCTCATCAGTGTTTCCGACAAGACTGGGGTGGTGGACTTTGCTCGGGGCTTGGTCGCGCATCAGGTGGAGTTGCTCTCCACCGGCGGTACGGCGCGTTTGCTGCGCGAGGCGGGGCTGCCGGTGATCGAGGTTGCCGACTACACGGGCTTTCCGGAAATGCTCGATGGGCGCCTAAAGACCCTGCACCCCAAAATCCATGGCGGACTGCTGGCGCGCCGCGACGATGCTCGTCACCAACAAGATATGCAGGAACAGGGCTTTCCCGCCATCGACTTGCTCTGCGTCAATCTCTACCCCTTTGCAGAGACCATTGCCAAGGAAGGTGTGGGTCTCGACGAAGCCATCGAGCAGATCGATATCGGCGGTCCGACCATGCTGCGCGCCGGTGCCAAAAACTGGCAGGGGGTAACGGTGCTCGTCGACCCCGCCGACTATCCCTTGGTGCTGCAGGAGATGCATGCCAGCCAAGGGGGCGTGGGTGCCAAGCTGCGCTTTCGGCTGGCCGCCAAGGTCTTTGCCCACACTGCCCGCTACGATGGGCTGATTGCCAATCACCTTTCCCGCCACCTCGACAGCCTCGAAGAACCCAATGATTTCCCCCAGGTACTCACCCTGCAACTGACGCAAAAACAGGGATTGCGTTACGGCGAAAACCCGCACCAGCGCGCGGCTTTCTATGCCGACGGCAGCGCTTCCGGCCTGGCTCGGGCGCAGCAGCTACAGGGCAAGGAGCTCTCCTACAACAACTTGAGCGACAGCGACGCAGCAGTAAATTTAGTAGTAGAGTTTACTGAACCGGCCTGCGCCATCATCAAACATGGCAACCCTTGTGGTGCCGCCATTGGGCGCGATGCTGCCGATGCCTTTTCCCGCGCCTGGTCGGCGGACCCGGTTTCTGCCTTTGGCAGCGTCATTGCCTGTAATCGCCCCATCGATGCCAGCGTGGCGCAACTGCTGACAGAATCCTTCATCGAGGTGGTCTTGGCGCCGGCAATCGATGCCGAGGCAGTGGCTATCCTGGCGCGCAAAAAGAATTTGCGGGTACTGGCCTTTGGTGACGTTGCACAGTGGCGGCAGCCCGGTGCCTGGGACTACAAGCGCATTCGCGGTGGCTTGCTCTTGCAAGAGTATGACGACCTCGTCGAAGATGAAGCGCAATGGCGCGTGGTCAGCGAGCGCCAGCCGAGTGCTGCGGATCTGCAGGATCTGCGCTTTGCCTGGAAAGTTGCCAAGCATGTGCGCTCCAATGCCATCGTCTATGCCGCCGATGGGCGCACCTTGGGCGTTGGCGCAGGACAGATGAGTCGCGTCGATGCCGCTCGCTGCGGTGCCGCCAAGGCAGAAGAACTCGGCTTCTCTTTGCAGGGCGCGGTCCTCGCTTCCGATGCCTTCTTCCCTTTTCGGGATGGCGTCGATGCTGCCGCCAAGGCAGGGGTGAAAGCGGTGATTCAGCCCGGCGGTTCGGTGCGTGATGCCGAGGTGATTGCCAGCGCCAACGAACACGGTATCGCGATGATCTTCACCAGCGTACGGCACTTTCGACACGGGTAAGGGGAGTAGCGATGAGCAAGGTCATGGTCTTGGGCAGCGGTGGTCGCGAGCACGCCATCGCCTGGAAACTGGCACAATCGCCGGCGGTCGAAACGGTGTTGTGCGTGCCGGGCAACCCGGGTACCGCCGCCGAAGCCAAGTGCCGCAACCTGCCCATCTCCCCCCTCGATGCCGCAGAGGTAGTGGCGGTCGCCCATGCCGAGGGGGTCTCCCTGGTGGTGATCGGACCCGAGGCGCCACTCGTGGCCGGGGTATCCGATGCCTTGCGCCGCAGCGGTCTTGCGGTTTTTGGCCCCAATGCAGCAGCCGCACGCCTCGAGGGGAGCAAGGCCTTTGCCAAGGAGTTCATGCAACGCCATGGCATCCCCACCGCGGCCTACGGCCGCTTTACCGAACTCGCGCCGGCGCTTGCCTTTTTGGCGCAGCAGTCCTTGCCCATCGTGGTCAAGGCCGACGGGTTGGCGGCGGGCAAGGGCGTGGTCATTGCCCAGACGCGGGCAGAAGCCGAGGAAGCTCTACAGCGTTTTCTCGCCTGGGGGCCGGTGGTAATCGAGGAGTTCTTGTACGGAGAGGAAGGCAGTTTCATTGCGATTGTTGCTGATGGGCAAGTCCTACCCCTGGCGGGCTCTCAAGACCACAAACGCCTGGGCGATGGCGACCAAGGCCCCAATACCGGCGGCATGGGGGCCTATTCCCCTACCCCCATTCTCGATGCGGCAATGAGTGAGCGTGTGCGGCGCGAGGTGATGCAGCCCATGGCCCGCGCCCTGCAGGCCGAGGGTCTGCCCTATCGCGGTTTTCTCTACGCCGGCCTGATGATTACCGATAGCGGTCCCAAGGTCTTGGAGTTCAATTGCCGCCTTGGCGACCCGGAAACCCAGCCCCTCCTAATGCGCATGGAGTCGGATCTCTTTGCCGTTTTGCAAGCGGCTGCCCTGGGCAACCCCCTGCCGCCGGCACTGCACTGGAAGCCAGAATTGGCCCTCTGTGTGGTACTGGCCGCCCCTGGCTATCCGGATGCGCCGCAGCTGGGGCAAGCCATTCGCGGCCTGGAGACAGCTTTGGATAGCGCCACGGCGAAGGTCTTCCATGCCGGTACCCGTGCCCAAGACGGCGGTCTAGTCACCGCCGGCGGACGAGTGCTGGGGGTGACCGTCCTCGCACCGAGTATCAGCGCCGCCCAGGCACAAGCCTATGCCCTGGCAGACAAAATTCGCTGGCCGGGGATGCAGTTGCGGCACGATATCGGCTGGCGCGCCCGCCCTCGCACCTAGCATGCTGCACCGCCACCCGCGCCGCACCGCCCTGCGCAAGGCCGCAGCCCAGCTGCGGCGAGGCGGTGTACTCGCCTATCCCACCGAAGGGGTTTGGGGCCTAGGTTGCGACCCGCGCAATCGGCGCGCCTTCCGCAAGGTGCTGGCACTGAAGAAACGGCCACAAAAAAAGGGCGTGCTTCTCGTTGCCGCCACTGTCGGGCAGACCCTGCCCTACTGGCAGGCGAAGCAGCCATTGGCCTTGCAGCCGGGCGACTATTGGCCGGGCACCACCCTGGTCCTGCCCGCGTCCGCGCATTGCCCAACCTGGATTCGGGGTCGTCATGATGGCATCGCCTTGCGGGTAAGTTCACACTCTGGGGTGCGCGCGCTGTGCCGCGCCTTTGGGGCGCCCATCGTCTCCACCAGCGCTAACCCTGCCGGAAAGCGCCCAGCACGCTCCCTGCGCCAGCTCTATCGGTATTTTGGCCGGAATATTGTGGTCCTGCCGGCGCGCTTGGGCAGGCAAGGACGACCCAGCCGCATCATCGATGCCCGCAGCGGCAAGATTCTAAGGAGTTGAGCATGAATGCACCACAACTAGCCGCCCTGGAAGCCTTCCTCCTGCACTTGCAGGACGACATTTGCACCCAGCTAGCCGCCGCCGATGGGGTGGCGAGTTTTCGCGAGGATTTGTGGGAGCGCGCGGAAGGCGGGGGCGGTCGCACCCGCGTCCTCGCCGAAGGCGATCTCTTCGAAAAGGCCGGGGTGAATTTTTCCCGCGTGCATGGCAAGCAGCTGCCGCCTTCGGCCACGGCCAACCGCCCAGAGCTCGCCGGGCAAAGTTTTGATGCCTTGGGCGTGTCTTTGGTCCTGCACCCACGCAATCCCTATGTCCCCATCGTCCACATGAACTACCGTTTTTTTCGCGCCGGCTCCACCTGGTGGTTTGGCGGCGGGGCAGACCTAACGCCCACTTACGGGTTCGCGGAAGACGCAGCGCACTTTCATCGCACCCTCAAATCCGCCTGCGACCGTCACGATCCCACCTACTATCCGCGCTTCAAGGCGTGGTGCGACGACTACTTCACTATCCGCCATCGCGGCGAAATGCGCGGCATCGGTGGCATCTTCTTCGACGACCTGCACGGCGATGCCGGGGCTATCCAAGCCTTTTGGGAAGAGGTGGCGCAGAGCTTTCTGCCCAGCTATCTGCCCATTGCCGAACGCCGCCGTAATCTGCCCTACGGCGGCCGGGAGCGACAATTCCAACTGCTGCGGCGGGGCCGCTATGTCGAGTTCAATCTTGTCTACGACCGCGGCACCCTTTTTGGCCTGCAATCGGGCGGGCGCACCGAGAGCATTCTCATGTCGCTGCCGCCACTAGCAGCCTGGGAATATGACTGGCAGAGCGAGCCTAATGGCCCCGAGGCGCGGCTCAAGGCAGAATTTTTGACTCCGCGGGACTGGGCATGATCGAAGACCAGCTACGGCAGTGGCTCTTTCGTCTCGCCCCAGAACGGGCGCATGAACTTGCCATGCATGCCCTCGAGACCCTGGGCAGAATGCCGCGTACGCGCGCCAGGATATGGGCCGACGGCCCGCAGCTCGACCCCATACTGCGGCAAAGCCTCTGGGGACTGGACTTTGCGCATCCCCTGGGTCTTGCCGCCGGCTTCGACAAAGATGCTCGCGCCCTGCCCGCCCTTGTTGCCATGGGTTTTGCCTTTGTCGAAATCGGCACCGTTACCCCCCTACCCCAGCCCGGCAATCCCTCGCCACGACTGTTTCGCTATCCTGCCGAAGAAGCAATCATCAATCGTCTGGGCTTTCCGAGCGAGGGCATGTTGCGGGTGCGCGAGCGCTTGGCTAGCTATGGGCGCCTGCCCATCCCCGTCGGTATCAACCTCGGCAAAAACAAAGAGACCCCCCTGGAACGGGCGGTGGAGGACTATGAGCAGCTGCTGCGGATGCTGCATCCTCTCGCCGATTATTGGGTAGTAAACGTCAGCTCACCCAACACGCCAGGTTTGCGCCAGCTGCAGAGCCTGGACGCCTTGCGCCCACTCTTGACGAGGTTACGAGATCTGCGTAGAGAACTGGCTGGCGAGGCAGCAGTACGGCCCTTGTTGCTCAAGATTGCCCCCGACCTGGCAAGCGAGGAAATTCAGGAGATCGGCAGCCTGGCTGGGGAAACGCAGCCGCTTCTGGAGGGGTTCATCGCTACCAATACGACCATCTCCCGGCCGCACGACTGGCCCCATGCCGCCGAAGCGGGCGGCCTCAGCGGGCGGCCACTGCGGCAACAGGCGCTAGCGGTGCTGCGTACCCTCTACGGGACGGTGCGCGGGCGGGTGCCAATCATTGGCGTGGGCGGGGTGACGAGTGCGGCAGATGCGTATGAGCGCATCCTTGCCGGTGCCAGCCTTGTGCAGAGCTATACTGGCTGGCTCTACCGCGGCACACCAATGCTGCAGGAGCTAACGAGCACGTTGCCTGAGCTACTGCGGCGCGGCGGCTTTGCCAACATTGCCAAAGCCGTCGGCCAGGGTAACTGAGCCTTACTGCTGCAGCGGGATAGTCTGCTGCTCCGGCTCCTGGGGAGCAGGGGCGGGCGCGGTGGGCGCTTGGCTCGTTACCGAACTCGCAGCCAGGGGCTGCAGACCGAGTTGGTTGGCCAGAGCCTGCTGGAAGGCCAACGACACGCGCTTGTCGCCAAGGGTGCCAACGCGAATGTTGACCTTGCTCACCTGCGTCGCCATGGAAGTAATGGTGACCTTGACCCGCTGCGCCTGCTGGTCGCTACCCTCGATGAGAACCTCGTTGGGGCTCTTCTGGATCATGCCTTCGTAGCGGATACCCACCTGCCCAAAAGCGGACTGGGTGGCTTGGGCGGCCTGCGCCACCGTTACCGGGTAATACGCATAGTAATTGGCCACCCCGCCGTTTTCGACGTAGGTAACGGCGCCAGCGCCAGCACCGGCGCCGAGTAAAGCCACGCAACCACTCAGGGGCACCGTAGCCACCAGTGCCACCGCTACTAAGTATCTAGAAGAAAAGCGCATTTTTATCTCCGTAGGCATCCCGACGCCCATAAAAAAACCCGGGCTGCCCGGGCTTTTTCTATCAAATGGTACCGAGAGTCGGAGTCGAACCGACACGGTGTCACCACCACCGGATTTTGAGTCCGGCGCGTCTACCAATTCCGCCATCCCGGCAATTCAGCTTGCTAGGATAACAAGGTGAGGAATTTCTGACAATGGCTGCACTTGCCAGAGTGGTTGCCGAGCAGGCTTGGCGCGGACGACAATGGCAGCGTCCATCCGACAGGCATGCAGGCCATGACCGAACCCGCCGTATCTTCTTTGATTCGCCATTTGAGCTTTCGCCAGCTGCAGGTCTTTGCCACTGTGGTGCGCCTGGGAAGCTTCAGCAAAGCGGCAGACGCCCTCTTTTTGGCGCAGCCGACGGTATCGTTGCAGATCAAAAAGCTGAGCGAGACCGTGGGCATGTCCCTCTTGGAGCAGGTGGGGCGCGGCATCCGGCCGACGGGAGCCGGGGAGGATCTGTACGCGGCTTGCGAGGAGATCTTTCAAAGCCTGGAAAATTTCGATAGCCGGATTGCTGAGCGCCGAGGCGTTCGGCGGGGAACCTTGCGCCTGGGGGTGGTGACGACGGCTAAGTACATCGCCCCGGAGCTATTGGCAGCCTTCGGAGAGCAATATCCGGGCATTCATTTTGCCATGCAAGTGCGAAATCGCGACGAGATCATCCAACGCATCCAGAATCATGAGGACGATCTCTATATCATGGGCCAAGTCCCAGAGACCGAAGTGGATGTCGAGGCCATTCCCTTTGCCCTCAACCCCTTGGCGGTGATGGCGCCGCGCGATCATCCCCTGGTACGCGGCGACCCGCCCCTACCCCTTGCCACCATTGCCCAAGCGCCTTTTCTCATTCGCGAGCCGGGTTCGGGTACCCGCAATGCCTATCTGCGTCTCTTTTCGGAGCAGGGTCTCAAGCCGCGGATCGCCATGGAGCTGAGCAGCAATGAGGCGATCAAACATGCTGTGGCCAGTGGCTTGGGTATCTCCATCCTTTCGGTCCATTCCCTGGCCTTGGAGGGTATTGGCGGTCCCATCCAGATCCTCGAGGTGGAGGGCTTTCCCATTTTGCGTAAGTGGTACCTAGTCTATCCACGGGGCAGGACCTTATCCCTCACCGCCGAACGCTTTCTGGAGTTTTGCGTATCGCAAGAGAATTTCATTGCCGAGAGACTCGTGGAGCTCTGGCCGGGTCTAGCGGAACATCTAAAATGAATATTCATTTATAAAGATAAATAAAAGAAATATAAAATTCCAATTGGAATAAATATAAATACTGCCCTATCGTCTCCCTCGGTTTCTTACGAAGGAGGCAGCGATGTACACCAACCTTACCATCCCTTGGCTCAGCGCAGCCGCCTTGGCCCTCATGCCTGTGGGGCTCCTGCTGACCGCCGTACCGTGGGTGCAGTCCACCCGCCATTCTGCCCTCAGCGCTCGCCATCGCGTGCGCTGGGCCGCTCTCTTTGCGCTGGTGGCAGCGCTGGTTGCCGATTTGGCCTTTTTTCTGGGTGCGCAAGCCAGCTGGGTCTTGGCCGAAATTCCCTTGCCCGGTTTGCACTTTGCCCTGCCCTTGTCGATTGCGGTCAATGGCCTGACCTTGGCGCTGGCAACTTTGGTGTCATTCGTTATCGTCATGATCGCGCAATACAGCGTGCAGTACCTGGATGGCGATCCGCAGCAGGCGCGCTTCTCGCGACTCTTGGCCTTTACGGCGGGCTTCTTCCTCATCGTTGTCGTTGCTGGCAATCTCGGCCTCTTCACTTTGGGGATCATCGCTACCGGCTTCAGCTTGCACCAGTTGCTGAAGTTCTACAGCGAGCGCCCGAAGGCGATCATGGCCGCGCACAAGAAGTCCATCTTCAGCCGCAGTGCCGATCTGTGCTTGCTTGGGGCGACGGTCCTGGTGGGGCAAACAACGGGTAGCCTGCAATTTACGGACTTGC
Source organism: Candidatus Igneacidithiobacillus chanchocoensis (assembly GCA_038447835.1). Lineage (GTDB taxonomy): Bacteria > Pseudomonadota > Gammaproteobacteria > Acidithiobacillales > Acidithiobacillaceae > Igneacidithiobacillus > Igneacidithiobacillus chanchocoensis. The sequence continues at coordinate 13,719 of JAWNZB010000046.1, forward strand.
GTAGTGTGGCCGAGCAAAGCGCGAACCTACCCATGGGCCTGCAGATCGCCGCGTGGTTGATCGTGGCGGCGGTGATCCTGAAAAGTGCGCTCTTTCCCTTTCAGGGTTGGTTGATTCAGGTGATGGAGGCACCCACCCCGGTCTCGGCCTTGATGCACGCTGGTGTGGTCTACAGCGGCGCCATCGTCGCCCTGCGTTGTAGCCCGCTGTTGGTGCGCGTGCCCGATGCCTTGCTCTTTTTGGGTGCGGTGGGACTGCTCACGGTGCTCATTGCCTCCCTGGTCATGACCACCCAAACCGCCATCAAATCGGTCCTCGCGTGGTCGACGGCGGCACAGTTGGGCTTCATGTCCTTGGAGTTGGGGTTGGGTCTCTTTCCCTTGGCCCTCCTGCACCTTTTGGGGCACTCCCTGTACAAGGCGCATGCCTTTCTCTCGTCGGGCAGCATCACCGATCAGTTGCGCCAAGTACCGGCGGGCGGAAAGAAGATTCCGAGTATGGGGACCTGGAGTGTGGCGGTGCTGCTTGGAGTACTCATCGCTGGCGGTGGAGCTTGGGCGCTCGGCGAAAACCCCCTGGCCGACCCGGTCTGGTTTGCCTTGGTCGCCATCGTCGCAATTGCCTTGGCGCAGCTTTTGGTAAAAGGCTTGGGCTTTGCCAACTGGAGTGATCGCCTGGGTGCCCTGGGGATCGCAGCACTCCTGGGCGGGGTCTATCTCCTGCTGCACAGCCTCTTCGTGTGGCTCTTTGGTCGCGATCTCGCCGCACCTTTGGAGGATACGAGTTTGGGTCAGCAAGTTTTTGTGTACGCCATCGCCGCCAGCTTCTTGCTCTTGAGCTGGTTGCAAGGACCGGGCCGCGCCCTGCTACCCCAGCGTCTGCAGCTCGCCCTCTACACCCATCTCTACAATGGATTGTATGTGGACTATTGGGTCGAGCAGTTTTCGCACCGCTTTTGGGCGGAGAAAGTGGGCGTGGAGTTACCGCGTAAAAACCTTGCGGTGGAGTCCTTGGAGTCCATCGCCCGTAACCGAGAAGTTCTGGAAAATTCTGGAGGTGTGCAATGACGATCGAAATCCAAGCCACGACCCTTTGCGAGCAGGTTGCACGCCGTATCGCGCCGCTCTGGCCCTTGGATAGCTATGTTGCCGTCAACCCGTATTGGGGCTTTGCCGACCGCTCCTTTGCCGAGCTTGCAGCATACTTGCAAGGCACCGTGGGCGAGCGGGTGATCATGGATCGCCGCTGGTACGCCGAACAGGTGAGCAGCGGTAAGCTGTCCTTGGCAGACATCGTGCGCGCTGCCGAGGACCTGGGCCTGGGGGGTGACGAGGAAGACTGGCAGGCCTATCTGCAGACGGAAATGGAGTCGCCCATGCGTCTGCCCCTCTTGCCGGAGATCATGAACCGGCAGGGGCACGCCTCTATCTCGCAGTATGTGCTCGAGCAGATCAGCCACTTTTTGGCGGCCTACTACGATCAGGGTCAGGCCCTTTGGTCCCTGCCCAAAGACCCGAGCCAGGGACTCTTTGCGGCTTGGCGTCAGTACACCCTGCACGATCGCAGTCTCGGCCCCATGGGGTTGCGGCCCCTGCGTCGGCAACTCCTCGCCCTGTCAGGGGATGCTACCGCAGCACGGCGCTGGGCCTTGGCGACTCTGGAGCTACCAGAGGCCGCGGTAGAGGCCTATCTCCTGGTCCTGCTCAAGTCGATTGGCGGCTGGGCAAGCTGGTGCCGGTACCTGCTTTGGCAGGCAGAGCTCGAAGGCAAATCCCAAGGGGATCTCCTCGATCTGCTCAGCATTCGCATGGTCTGGGAGGCTTTGCTGCGACAGCATGCGAAAGCGGCGGTGCTCGACTCTTGGCGGCGTCAGGTCCGTGGCTGGGTATTTGACGACAAGCGCGCCGAGCAGGAAGACGCCCGCCGCGGCGAGGTCCTATTACGCGCCAGCGAGATCGCATACCGGCGGCAACTTGCTGCCAGCCTGCATCGGCACCCCTCGCGGCGCAGCCAGGCCAGGGGCGCGCCACGGGTGCAGGCGGCGTTTTGTATCGACGTTCGTTCCGAGGTCTATCGACGCCATTTGGAGAGCGTGTTTGGCGACTGCGAAACCATTGGCTTTGCGGGCTTCTTTGGCGTGCTGCTCGAATACCAGCGCCAGGGCGACCGCATCGCTCGCCCGCAAGCGCCGGTCTTGCTGCACCCCCAAGTGCATGTGGAAGAAACCGGGCCAAAGGAGATCGTGGAGCGTCGGTTTCGCCGCCTGCGGCGCGGCGCCGAGTGGAAGCACTTCAAGCTCTCGGCCGCGTCTTGCTTCTCCTTTGTCGAAACCGCTGGCTTGAGCTACGTAGGCAAACTGCTGGCGGATAGTCTTGGCTGGCACCTTCCCTCCCTGCCTCCGGACGAGGCAGGGCTGGCTGCCGCCGAGCGCGCCCAAATGCGCTGCGTCTTGCCCGCTACCCTCAGCACGGAACAGCGGGTACAGATGGCCGCGTCAATCCTGACCGGGCTTGGCCTCAATCGCGGCATGGCAAAACTGGTGCTATTGGTGGGGCACGGGAGTTCAACCACCAACAATCCCCATCGCGCCGGCCTCGATTGCGGCGCCTGCGCCGGCCAGACGGGCGAGGTAAATGCCCGAGCCGCGGCGGATTTGCTCAATGATCCGGCGGTACGCGCGGGGTTGCGCGCCCAGGGCTGGGAGATCGATTCCAGCGTGGTCTTTTTACCGGCCCTGCACGACACCACCACCGATGCGGTGGAGATCCTCGCTGGTCTCGACGATCCTCGCCTCGACCGAGGACTGGTGCAGGAACTGCAGGAGGCCCTGCGCGAGGCAGCCAACCGCACCCGCTTGGAACGGGTTCTGCGCCTGGAGCCGGAGCTACGCGACCCGATTGCCGTGGCGCAGAACCTGCTGCAACGCGGACGGGATTGGTCTCAGGTACGGCCGGAGTGGGCCTTGGCCGGCAATGCCGCCTTCATTGCGGCACCGCGCTGGCGTACCCGTGGGCGCAACCTCGCTGGCCGCGCCTTTCTGCACGACTACGACGCGACCAAAGACCCGGATTTTGCCGTACTCAAGCTTATCCTCACCGCACCCTTGGTGGTAGCGAACTGGATCAACTTGCAGTACTACGCCTCGACGGTGGACAACCAGCGCCAAGGCTGCGGCAACAAGGTCTTGCACAACGTTGTGGGCGGTACCCTGGGGGTATTGGAAGGCAACGGCGGTGATCTGCGGGTGGGGCTGTCGGAGCAGTCATTGCGTGACAGCGCCAGCGGTTTGCAGCATGAGCCGCTGCGCCTCTCGGCGTTGGTCGAGGCGCCCATCGAGGCGATGGACCGCA
>JAWNZB010000047.1:0-16858 GCA_038447835.1 Candidatus Igneacidithiobacillus chanchocoensis
TGCGTCGGAAAGGCGGCCTGGGTCTCGGCCACCCAGTCTTGCTCGGCAAGCGCCTCGACTTGGGGCTGGTACTGCGGCCACGGTTCCTGCGCCAGCAACACATCGATGCGCTGCCGTGCCGCCGCCGTGCCCGTAAACAGGGCCTCGCCACGATTCCAGGGCCAGTACTCGCCATATACAAAGACTGGCGCGGTATCGTCATCCTCGAGCCAAGTGATGGCCTCGGCACCAGCGGCCAGCAAGTCCTCCTCCACGGCCGCGAGGTCACGGCCCGGAACCAGCAGACGCAGCTGCCACCAAGCCGGGTTCATCGTTCGAGCAAGGCCTCCAGGTAGTGGATGGAGACCCCGCCGGCAGCAAACTGGGCGTCGTCGATAACGCGACGATGCAGGGCAATATTGCTCTGGATACCCTCGATATTGATCTCCCGCAGGGCACTGCGCATGCGCGCCAGGGCTTCGCTACGATCCACACCACTGGCAATCAGCTTGCCGATCATGGAGTCGTAGTAGGGCGGCACCCGGTAGCCAGCGTAGACGTGGCTGTCGACACGGATTCCGGGCCCTCCGGGCGGGTGCCAGGCGGTGATCTGCCCCGGCGAGGGCACAAAACGTTCGGGATCCTCGGCATTGAGTCGACATTCGATGGCATGGCCGCGGAACTGCACATCTTCCTGGCGCAGCCAAAGTCGTTCGCCGGCGGCCACGCGAATCTGCGCCTTGACGATGTCGATCCCGGTGATCAATTCCGTTACCGGATGCTCGACCTGCACGCGGGTATTCATCTCGATAAAGAAGAAGGTATCGGCGTCGTAAAGAAACTCGAAGGTCCCCACTCCACGGTAGCCGATGTCTTTACACGCTTGGACCACGGCAGCGCCCATGGCCTGCCGCTGTTCTGCCGTGATGCCTGGCGCTGGCGCTTCCTCGATGACCTTCTGGTGCCGCCGCTGCACCGAGCAGTCGCGCTCTCCCAGGTGAATGGCATTACCAAAGCCGTCGCAGAGCACCTGAAACTCGATGTGGCGCGGCGTTTCGAGAAACTTTTCCATGTACAGAGCGGGGTTACCAAAGGCACGCTCGGCCTCGGCAGTAGTCAGGTTGGCGGCATTGAGCAGGTGCGCCTCGGTATGCACCACCCGCATCCCGCGCCCACCGCCACCGCCCGCCGCCTTGAGGATGACGGGGTAGCCAATTTCCCGCGCCAAGCGCTGAATTTCGGCGGGGTCTTCCGGGAGAGGACCATCGGAGCCCGGCACACAAGGTACTCCAGCCTTGCGCATGGCGGTCTTGGCGGCAATCTTGTCGCCCATCATGCGAATGCTTTCCGGGCGCGGGCCAATAAAGACAAAGCCACTGCGCTCGACCCGCTCGGCAAAGTCGGCATTCTCGGAAAGGAAGCCAAAACCGGGATGGATGGCTTCGGCATCGGTCACCTCGGCCGCGGCAATTACTGCCGGGATGTTCAGGTAGCTTTTGTCCGAAGGCGCGGGCCCGATGCACACCGACTCATCCGCCAGCTTGACGTGCATGAGATCGCGATCGGGCTCGGAATGGACGGCCACGGTACGAATGCCCAACTCGCGGCATGCCCGCTGTACCCGCAGGGCAATCTCGCCACGATTGGCAATGAGAATCTTGCCAAACATTGCTCAGGACTCGGGGGCAATAATAAAGAGGGGCTCGCCGTACTCGACGGGCTCGCCGTTACCGACGAGGATCTTGAGGATCTTGCCGCTGACGTCGGCCTCAATCTCGTTGAGCAGCTTCATCGCCTCGATGATGCAGAGGGTCTGCCCGGCCTTGACCGTGCTGCCTTCTTCCACAAAGGGTGCCGCCTCGGGGGAGGAGGCGCGGTAGAAGGTGCCGACCATGGGCGATTTGATCATGTAGCCTTCCGGCTGCGCCGGCTCGGCGGCCGGGGCTTCGCTCGCTGGCGCAGCGGCTACCGCAACCGGCTGGGGCGCAGCGGCAGGGAGGGTGTAGTGCTGCTGCACCGGCGCCGGACGATGGCGGGTGATACGCACCTTGCTCTCGCCCTCGACCACCTCGATCTCGTCGAGGGCGCTCTTTTCGAGCAGATCGGCCAAGCGGCGAATGAATTGAATGTCCATGCTGTGTCCCTTTGCTTTTCTTCAAACCGAAAGGCGGCGATGCACCGCCTCCAGAGCCAAGAGGTACCCCTCCGCCCCGAGGCCGGCGATAACGCCCTGCGCCAAATCGGAAAAATAGGAATGACGCCGGAAGGGTTCCCGCGCGTGAATGTTGGAGAGATGTACTTCGATGAAGGGGATGGCCACCGCACTCAAGGCATCGCGCAGGGCGACGCTGGTATGGGTGTAGGCGGCGGGGTTGATGATGATGAAATCCACCCCCTGCTCCGGCGCCGCCTGCACGGTATCGATGAGCACGTGCTCGGCATTGCTCTGTACGCTGCGCAGCTGCCAGCCCCAGCCCCGCGCCCGCTCGGCAAGGGCGGCATCGATCTGCGCCAGACTACGATTACCGTAGTGCTGCGGTTCCCGACGCCCCAAAAGATTGAGATTGGGTCCGTGGATTACGAGGATCTGGGCCATAGCGGCAGCTTTGAGGCGGTGGCGTACATGGCCTCAGAGTCTGCCGCAAAGCGGCGTACAAATCCAGCAGCGGCCCGCCTTAGAAGTGGTTTTCGATCAACCAGTCGGAGACGGGTAAGCGGTTGCGCTCCCAGGCATTGCCCTGTCCCTTGCCAATTGCCACCATGTAGCCAATGGCATAATTTGCCGGCAATCGGATCAAGCGCGCGACGGCATCGAAGTCGAAGCCATCCATGGGGCAGCTGTCGTAGCCGAGGTCTTGCGCCAGGAGCATCAAGGTCATGCCCACGATCCCCAAACTGCGCATGGCTTCGTCGCGCGCCACTTCGGGCTTGCCGCGGTAGTATTCGTCGAGCTTGGGCAACAAAAAGTCCTGCACTGGCTGCGGCGCCGTAGCCCAGTAGCGCTGCGGCTGTTCCTGCCAGGCATCGAGGTCGGCACAGAGGACGAGAAGCAGGGAGGCATCGGTGACCTGCGCCTGCCCCCAGGCTACCTCGCGGATGGCCTGGCGCAGTTGCGGATCCTGCACATCGACGATGCGCCAATGCTGAATGTTGTAGGCGCTGGGGGCAAGGGCGGCATTTTCGAGCAGCTGCTGACGGACCGCGGTAGGCATCTGGTGTTGGGGGTCGAAGGACTTGGCGGCGCGACGGCGTTGAACGGCACTCAGAACATCCATGCGAACTTCTCCTGGGAATGGAACTCCACCCAATCATACCAACCAGTCTGTACCAAAAGCAAAGCTCAGCGGGCGATGGGCTTGTAGCGCAGTCGATGCGGCCGTGCCGCCTCCTCGCCGAGTCGACGGCGCTTGTCTTCCTCGTACTCGCGATAGTTGCCGGTGAAGAACTCGACGTGGGCGTCGCCCTCAAAGGCGATGATGTGGGTGGCAATACGATCGAGAAACCAGCGGTCATGAGAGATCACCAACACCGTACCGGCAAACTCGAGGAGGGCATCTTCGAGGGCGCGCAGGGTTTCGACATCCAGATCGTTGGAAGGCTCATCGAGGAGGAGGACATTGCCGCCACTGAGCAGGGTCTTAGCCAAATGCAGGCGACCACGCTCACCACCGGAGAGTTGTCCCACCAGCTTCTGCTGGTCGGCACCCTTGAAGTTGAAGCGGCCGCAGTAGGCCCGGGAAGGAATCTCGAATTTGCCGATTTGCAGGATGTCGAGACCGCCAGAAATTTCTTCCCAGACATTTTTCTTGGCCGCCAGGGCGTCGCGGGACTGATCGACATAGGCAAGCTGCACCGTTGGCCCGACCTTTACCGTGCCACTGTCGGGTTGCTCCTGCCCGATGATGAGCTTGAAGAAGGTGGACTTTCCAGCCCCGTTGGGGCCGATGATGCCCACGATGGCCCCCGGAGGAATCCGAAAACTGAGATTCTCGAAGAGCAGCCGGTCGCCAAACCCCTTGCTGACTCCGTCAAACTCGATTACCTCATTTCCCAGGCGCTCGGCCACCGGAATGAAGATTTCCTGGGTCTCATTGCGCGCCTGATATTCGTAGGAGCTCAGCTCCTCGAAGCGGGCGAGGCGGGCCTTGCTCTTGCTCTGGCGCCCACGGGCGCTCTGGCGCACCCATTCCAGCTCCTGCTTCATGGCCTTGATTCGCGAGGCCTCGCTGCGCGCTTCCTGTTCCAGGCGCTTTTCCTTTTGCTCCAGCCAAGACGAATAATTGCCCTTCCAGGGAATCCCTTGACCGCGGTCGAGCTCGAGAATCCACTCTGCGGCATTGTCGAGGAAGTAGCGATCATGAGTCACCGCCACTACAGTACCAGGAAAACGCTGCAGATACTGCTCCAGCCACTCCACCGACTCGGCGTCGAGGTGGTTGGTGGGCTCGTCGAGAAGGAGCATGTCGGGACGGCTGATGAGCAAGCGGCACAGGGCGATGCGCCGCCGCTCGCCGCCGGAAAGGGTACCGACCTTGGCATCCCAAGGGGCCAGACGCAGGGCGTCGGCGGCCACTTCCATCTGCTGTTCCGCTTGGTGCCCATCCCCCGCCGCCAGAATCGCCTCGAGCCGCGCCTGCTCGCTGGCAAGGGCATCAAAATCCGCATCGGGCTCGGCATAGGCGGCATAGACGGCATCGAGGGCCGCCCGTGCGCTGAGAATTTCTCCCAGGCCTTCTTCTACCGCCTCGCGCACGGTCTTTTCCGGATCCACCTGCGGCTCCTGGGTGAGATAGCCGATCTTGATCCCCGGCATGGGCGTTGCCTCTCCCTCATACTGGGTGTCGACACCGGCCATGATCTTGAGCAGGGTCGATTTACCCGCGCCATTGAGGCCAAGAACTCCTATCTTGGCACCAGGGAAGAACGACAGGGAGACATCCTTGAGCAAGACGCGCTTGGGCGGCACGATCTTGCTCAAACGGTTCATGGTGAAGACGTATTGCGCCATGGAAATCCTTCCGGGTGAGTTGCTGGGCGTTAGTCTAGCATTGCCAGCGCGGCCCCGCGATTCCCCGCCCTGCTGCAGCGCGCTACACTACGCCGGTTAGATGCGACTAGAGGACGTCGTAATGCTGAGTTTCTGGGGAGAAATCGTCATCATGGTCGGCACGCCGCTGCTGCTCCTGGTCGTTGCTTTAGGGGTGAACCGCCTCGCGCGACGGCATCATTCCCAAGACTCCAAGGATCAGTAATGTTTCTGACCCTACTGAAGAGCAAGCTACATCGGGTGCGGGTGACCGCCGTCGAACTCGACTATGAGGGTTCCTGCGCCATCGATGCCGCCCTCCTCGAGGCCGCCGGCATCCTGCCCTACGAGCAAATCCAGATTTACAACGTCAACAATGGCGACCGCTTCACCACCTATGCCATTGCAGCAGCGCCGGACTCTGGCCGCATTTCCGTCAATGGCGCTGCGGCGCGGCGCGTAGCTCTTGGCGACCTGCTCATCATCGCCAGCTACGTGCAAATCAGCCCGCAGGAAGCGCGCGGCTTGCAGCCGCAAGTGGTTTACGTCGACCAGCAGAATCGCCGCATCCTCCCGCCGCTGGCCCTGTGAGCGCAGCACCACCTGGCCCATCAGCACCTTTGCCATCCAATGAGCTCTCGGCCAGCGCAAAACGATTGCTGGCCATTCGCGGCGCCCGTAGCCTGGGGCAGGGGGCGCTGGTGGTGGACTTTGCTCTCTATCTACACAGCCTGCACTGGTCGGCGGTGGCCATCGGCATTCTCTACTCCCTAAGCCTGCTGCTCGGGGGACTGGCGACCCTGCTGGTGGGGCCGGCCAGCGACCGCTTCGGGGCGCGACGCTTTCTCTTGGCTTACGAGGGCGTACAGGTCCTTGCCGCCGTTTTGGCCCTCAGCACCAGCCACGCCCTTGTCCTCGGCCTTGCCGCCGTGCTCGGTTCTTTTGGTCGCGGCGCCAACGGCGCTGCCGGCCCCTTCGCGCCGGCGGAGCAGGCCTGGCTCTCCCGCCTGGTGCCACAGGAGATCTGGGGACGGATACTGCCCCTCAATACCGCCATCGGCCTCTTCGGGATGGGGATGGGCGCGGCCCTGGCCGCCCTGCCGGGGCTTCTCGCGCCGGCCTTTCCCGAGCAGAGCGGCTATCGTGCCCTGTTTTTGCTCGTTCTTGGCGGCGCCTTGCTCAGCCTTTGGTTGCTCTCTACCAGCGCCGAGCCGGCAAGCGCAAAAAGCAAGGAAGAAGCCGCAGCGGAGATCGACGCCAACCCTCGCAAGCCCTGGCGTTCCTTGCTCATTCTCGGCGGTATCAACAGCCTGAACGGCCTGGGCATCGGCCTCATCGGCCCGCTGCTGGCCTACTGGATGCATCTGCGCTTTCACGTCGGTGCCGCCCTCATCGGCCCCGGCATGGCCCTGGCCTTTTGTACTGCAGCGGCAAGTTCGCTCTTTAGCATCCGCCTCAATGCCCGTTTTGGCATGCTGGGGACGGTCTTGGGCCTGCGCCTATTGGGTTTATTGATGCTCCTGGCCATTCCCCTGGCCCCCAGTTTTGCCTGGGCGATGCTTGCCTATATTCTGCGTTCGGCCATGAACCAAGGCAGCATCGGTAACCGCCAGGCCCTCTTTTTGGGTATCGTCGCGGCGCAGCATCGCGGCCTCGCCGCTACGGTGAACAGCCTCAGCATTCAGGCCCCCCGCGCCATCGGTCCGGCCATTGCCGGCCTCTTCTTTGCCGCCGGCATGCTGAGCTGGCCTTTCTACTTGGGTGCCAGCCTGCAGGCCCTCTATCTACTCTTCTTTACCCGCTTCTTTGCCCGCCGCCAATCGACTCAGAGTTTGCCGTAGGAGTGCAGGCCAGAAAGGAAGAGGTTAACGCCGAGGAAGCAGAAACTCACTACCCACAAGCTCAGAAAAGACCACCAAGCCATGCTGTTGCCGCGCCAACCCTTGACCACCCGAGCGTGCAGGTAGCCGGCGTAGTTGAGCCAAACGATCAGGGCCCAGGTTTCCTTGGGGTCCCAAGACCAAAAGCCACCCCAGGCCCGCGCCGCCCAGACCGCGCCGAGGATGGTCGCCACGGTAAAGAAGAGAAAGCCGAGGGCGATGGCACGGTACATCACCTCGTCCATCTGCTCTGGCGACGGCAGGCGTGCGGCCAGCGCGCCGCCGTGGCGGGTCGACCAGTTACCCAAAAGGTAGGCCAGACCAATGAGGCTGGCCACGGTAAAATTGGCATAACCGACAAACATCATCGGCACATGCAGCTTCATCCAAAAGCTTTGCAGGGCGGGGATGAGGGGCTCGATCTGATTCATGTGCTGAATTAGGGTCAGCCACAAGAGAAACCCTACCGCCGCCGCCACCAGGGGCATAACGAAGGCACCGAGGCTGCGATTTTCCGCCTTGCTCTCGTAGTACAGATAGAAGAGGGAGGTGCTGGCACAGAATAGGACGAAAACTTCCCAGAGGTTGCTGACGGGAATATGCCCCCAACTCGGGTGGCCCAGATACGTCTCGCGCCAGCGCACGCCCAGGCCAATGAAGCCAAAGATCACCCCTGCCCAGGTCAGCCGCGTTGCCCAGCGACCAACGGCTGCCTGCCCCGTCCAGGCGTGCGCCAGATAGGCAAGGGTGGCGAGGAGCAGAAATGCCGACATCCACAGTACCGCCGCCAACCCTTGCAAGACGTAGCGCAGTAGCCAATCGTTGGCCGGCGTTTGCCCGTGGGCATAGAGCCAGACCGCCGCCAGGGCTGGCAGGGCCGTGGCCAGCACAGTCCACTGCAGCGGCCGCCAGGCCATGCCACCCAGCAGAAGCGCCACATACCAAGAGGCGAGTACCACGTACTGCCAGTAGCCAAACTGCGCCCCCCACTGGGCCAGGATGTAGAGCGCCGCGGCGCTGAGGCCAGCGACCCAAAGCGCCTCGCGCCGCAGATTTTCGCCCAAAGAACGCCGCTGATAGGCAATGGGCAGTTCCTTGGCCCAGGATTCGACATTTTCCGCCATGATCTACGCTCCTCTCTCTCAATCCCTCAGTGTTTGCTCGCGGAATCCTGCAGTAGCCGCTCCCAGGCGGCAAATTCTCGAGCAAACTCGTCTTTGTTACGGTCGGCGCTGGCACCCAACTCCAGCCTCGCGCCCGCGCCATTCTTTTCCACCAGTGCCCAAACCCGCTTTTGGGGTAGATAAAACAGGATAAAAATGCCGAGTACCAAGGCCACACAGCCCCAGTAGATGGGCACGGTGCCGGGCCACTTGGTCACCTGCAGCCCCGCTGCCCAGCGGTGATCGAAGGATTGCAGATGCAAAAGGAAGGGTGCTGGATAATCCCGCAGTTGCGTCAGGGCATCGAGGCTTGCCTGGACAAAACGTCCCTGCTCCGCGGCCGACATGGTGACATTTTCCTGGTGCAACAGCATCTGGAAGATTTGTTGAAAAATCTCCGGCGAGGCTTGCGCTCCACCCCGTGCAGCCACTTGCAGGGCAGCCAAGTAATCGAGAAAGAGCGCGACACCACCATTGGGCCCGACGGGCAGGTAGACGTATTGGTACTCCGCCCCCAGACTCTGCCGGTATCCCTGTATAAAATATCCCTGTCCGGCGCGGTAAATGGGGTTCATGTAGGTCTTGAACTCCGCCGCGCCGCCGTGCGGATCGTGGACGATGTACACATAGCTCGGCCCCAGGTTGACCATGGGATGCTGAGGATCGGGCTTTTCGCCCAAGGCCGATCTCGGCAGCACGTTGTAGAGCGAAAAATCCTTGAGCTGTACCGAGTAGCCGGAATTCCCGGCCTGCAAGGTCTGCCCCACCCGACCGCTGAGCATACCCGGATGCGCGGCGGGCATGCCGAGCAGGTAGCTCTGCAAATGCAGCAGCGAGCCGCCATCGCTAAAACTCGATTGGTAGATTTCCACCCCATCGTAAGCCATCGGGTGATTGACGCGAATGCTGCCGCTCTTTAGCACCTTGCCGGATGGGCTGTAGAGGACGACGTCGGAGACAAAATCCCGCGGCATGCCGGTGGAATAGTAGCGTACATGAAAAGCGCGCAGATGAATGCGAAAGGGCAAGGGCTGGACCAGATAGCCATTGCCCGCCAGCTCGAAGACGGCATTGGCGGTTTGCCCCTCGGGCAGGGTGATGATGCCGCGGTAGGCGGGATTATTTTCGGGCATCCATGCCGATTTGGGGATTTCCCCCAGAGGCAGGTCGAAGTTGGTGGCCGGGCGCAGGGTACCGGTCCACTCCGCCCATTTTACCGGAATATCGGCATTGTAGAGGGCGGCGGCACAAATGAGGATGATCGCCAGATGGGTGAGAAAGTAACCCAGGCGATGAAAACGCCCCTTGCGGGCAGCCACATAAACCGTATCGCCGTCGCGTTCCAAGCGCGGACGAAAGCCCCCTCGGCGGAGCAAGGCCGTTAGCCGAGAAACCATCTCGTCGGCAGACAGCGCCGTATCTTGGCTAACAAAATGCTCCTGCCCGCGGATGGCCGAACGCTTTTGGCGCACCGGCAAGGCGCGCATGTCGCGCAGCATGCGCGGGCTGTTGCGGGTAACGCAGGTGGCCGTGGAGAGAACCAAAAAGGCCACGATGCCGGTGTACCAGAGGGTGCGGTAGACGTTGTACAGACCGAGATCGCGAAAAACCTGAAACCAAAAGCTGCCAAACTGTAGCTGATAGTTCTCATAGGGCTGCTGCTGACTGAGTACTGTGCCGATGACCGAGGCAATGGCCAAGAGCACGAGCAGGCTCACCGCCAAGCGCATGGAACCCAAGAAACTCACCAACAGGCGCAGCCGTGTCGACTGCGCAGGCCGAACCATCGTATCGGTCTGCAACCACCACCTCCCTTTGTCTGGTGGCAGTCTACCCGCCTGCCCAAGAATTGCCAGCCGGGCGACGCCACGGCTATGCTGCAAGCATGGAACGTACCAAGCAGCATCTTCCCAGCAAGAATCCGCCCTTAGCGGCTCTCCGTCAGGCGGAATATTTGCTAAGCGTGACCCGCAGCGGCCAACTCCCCGCCGACAGCGGTGCCGAAGTGGCCATGGCCGGCCGCTCCAATGTTGGCAAGTCCTCAGTCCTCAACCGCGTTTGTGGGCAGCGCGCCCTGGCACGAGTGAGTCGTACCCCCGGTCGCACCCAGGCCCTCAATTTTTTCACCCTCGGTACGCCTGCGCAGCGACTGGTCGACCTGCCGGGCTACGGCTATGCCAAGGTCCCGGAGGCGATGCGCAAACACTGGGGAGACTTGCTCAGCGACTACCTGCGCAAGCGCCAGAGTCTGCACGGCCTGATCCTGGTCATGGACATCCGCCATCCCCTCATGCCCTTCGATCGCGATCTCCTGCGCTTTGCCGCCCACTGCCAACGCCCAGTGCATGTGCTGCTCAATAAGGCCGACAAAGTCTCTCATGGTGCCGCTCGGCAAACCCTGTTGCAGCTCTTGCGCGCTGGCGAGATGGAGGGCAGCTCGGCGCAGCTCTTCTCGGCCAAGGATGGCGATGGCTTGGCGGAGTTGCAGGAAAAACTGGCTGGCTGGCTGGAAAAAAGTCCCCCGCCGGAAGCGGGGAACAATAGTGAGTCCTCAAAGGGAGGAGAGGACTCCCATCCCGGACAGGGAGGTGAAGTCACGGGAAAAGCTACCCCCCTTTGATTCTACAGATTGAAGTAAAGTTCAATTTTTTCTGTAATTGCCAGGAGAACGGGAGATGGCCCTGCAAAATCATTATCTTATCGTTGGCGATACGCCGCTGGCCCGCAACAGCTACCGTGAGTTCAAGCAACGCGAGCAAACGGTGCGTGTCATTCTGCTACGCCAGTCCGACGACACCTACTTCCAGGCCGAAGACGTGATCATTGGTGATGCCAGCGACACCGACGTCCTCAACGAGGCCCAGGCGGGTGCGGCGGCTGCGGTCCTTGCCCTGCGCGCCGACGACTCGGAAAATGCCTTCATCGTTTTGGCCGTGCGCGAACTGCAAGGCCCGGCCAAGACCGTCGCGGCCGTCAACGACAGCAAAAACCTCAAGCGCGTACAACGGGTAAAGCCCGATATGATCATCGCCCCCCAGGTCATCGGCGGCGAAGTCCTGGCCATGGCGCTAAATGGCGAGGAGCTGAGCAGCGACGCCATCCTACAGATGTTCCACAGTAGTAATCGCGCCTAGGCGTGGGCCTCCGCCCAGGAGGGCCCCCACCCCATACTCACCTCGAGGGGCACCGCAAGCCTGGCCACCCCCTCCATGCGCTCGCGTAAGGCCGCGCGCGCCGCATCCAAGGTCGTCGCCGGCACCTCGAGGATTAACTCGTCGTGTACCTGGAGGATCATCCGCCCACGTTCCTTGGGGTTTTCCTCGAGCCAAGCATCCACGGCAATCATGGCCTTCTTGATCAAGTCCGCTGCCGTTCCCTGCATCGGTGCGTTGATTGCCGCCCGCTCGGCATAGGCGCGGCGGGCAGGGTTGCGGGACTGGATCTCGGGCACGTAGAGGCGGCGGCCAAAGAGGGTTTCTACATAACCGCGCTCGCGGGCTTCGGCGCGGGTGCGCTCCATGTACTCCGCCACCCCCGGATAACGCTCGAAGTAGCGCTGCATGTAGGCGCGGGCACGGCCCTGATCAACGCCAAGCTGCTGCGCCAACCCAAAGGCCGTCTGCCCGTAGATGAGGCCGAAGTTGATCGCCTTGGCCGCCCGCCTTTGCTCGGCATCGACGGCCTCGAGGGGTACCTCGAAGACTTCGGCGGCAGTGGCGCGGTGGACGTCGGCGCCGGCGGCAAAGGCGGCAAGAAGGCCGGGATCCCGGGAGAGATGCGCCATGATGCGCAACTCGATCTGGGAATAGTCGGCACTGAGCAGCACATAACCTTCTTCCGCCAGAAAGGCGGCGCGAATGCGGCGTCCTTGCTCGCTGCGAATGGGAATGTTCTGCAGGTTGGGGTCGCTCGACGACAGGCGCCCCGTAGCTGCCACCGCCTGCCGATAGTGGGTATGCACCCGACCGGTGCGCGGGTGGATCATCTGCGGCAGGGCATCGGCATAGGTATTGCGCAGCTTAGCCAGACCCCGGTACTCGAGAATTACCCCAGGAAGGGGGGAGTAGGCACGCAGTTGATCGAGGCTATCTTCGTCGGTGGAGGCCTGGCCGCCCTTGGTCTTTTTCTGACTGGGCAGCTGCATCTTGTCGAAGAGGATTTCCTGGATTTGCTTGGGAGAAGCCAGATTGAACTCCTGCCCGGCCAGGGCATAGGCGGCCTCTTCCTGCTCGCGCATGGCCGCCGCCAGTTCGACACTCAGGGCCTCGAGTTGGCCGCGGTCGATCTTCACCCCGCTCCACTCCATACGCGCCAGCACCGGCACCAGAGGCATCTCGATCTCACGAAAGACGCGCTGCAGGGCCTCATCTGCTTCGAGGCGCGGCCAGAGCTCGCGATCCAGACGTAAGCAGACATCCGCATCCTCTGCCGCGTAGGCTAGGGCATCCGCCGGGGCCACGCTGGCAAAGCTGCGCTGGTTCTTGCCCTTGCCGACCAGATCTTCGTAGCGGATGTTTTCGTGCTGCAAAAAGCGCTCGGCCAGATGATCGAGGTCGTGGGGTCCATTGGAGTCGAGTACATAGCTTTCGAGGAGGGTGTCGCGCAGCAGGCCTTGCGGGTGGATTCCCTGCCCCCAAAAGACCTGCCAGTCGAACTTGGCATTTTGTGCGACTTTGGCCGCCGGTGATTCGAGCCAGGGACGCAGGCGGGCCAGAACCTCGCTCTTGGGTAATTGCACGCCCTCGGTATGACCCACGGGAACATACACCGCCTGCAGCTCCGCGCCTTCGTACCAAGCCAAGGAAATGCCCACCAAATCGGCATCGTGGGGCGACAGGGCCGTGGTTTCGGTATCGATGGCCACCAAACCAGCCTTCCGTAGACGCTCGAGCAGATCCTCCAAGGCCTCGGGGGTGTTGATGAGACGATACCGCTGGCGATCGATGGGATCAGCGCCCGTGGCCGCGGCCGGGGGATCGCCAAGGTCCGCAGCAAATTCCCGTCGCCAGCTACTAAAGCCCAGGCGCTCGGCCAGGGCGAGGAGGGCGGCGTTGTTGGGGGGACGGCGGCGGTAGTCTTGCTCCGGCAGCTCGAGATCGCAACGGATACGTGCCAAGTCGAGGCTGCGCGGCAAAAAATCGCGACTGGCGCGCAGGGCCTCACCCACCTTACCCGGCACTTCCTCGCTATGGGCGAGGAGATTCTCGAGGCTGCCATACTGCGCCAGCCATTTGGCTACGGTTTTGGCGCCGGCACCGGGCACGCCCGGGATATTGTCGACTTTGTCACCCACCAGGGCCAGATAATCGGCTATCTGCGCTGGTGCCACGCCAAATTTCTCCTGCACCCCGGCAGCATCGAGAACGGTATTTTTCATGGTGTCGATGATCTGCGTGCGCCCGTCCACGAGCTGCGCCAAATCCTTATCGCCGCTGATGATCAGCAAGGGGCGCTCGGGGGCGGTCTGCGCCGCCAGGGTGCCGATGACATCGTCGGCCTCGACCCCTTCCACCCGCAATAGAGGCAGGCCCAGGGCCTCGATCCATTCCAGCAGCAGTGGGACTTGCGCCTGCAACTCGGTTGGCATGGCCGGCCGCTGCGCCTTGTAGTCGGCGTAGATGTCGTCGCGAAAGGTCGGCCCCGGGGCATCGAAAATGACGATGATTTCGCCCTCGGGATATTCCCGCTGCAGGCGGCGCAGCATGTTGGCCACCCCGTAGATGGCGCCAGTGGGTAGATTGTCGGGGGCGCGCAGATCGGGCAGGGCGTGAAAGGCCCGGTAGAGAAAGCTCGATGCGTCGACGAGGATACGGGGATTCTGGGCCATGAGGTAAGGACTTTTCCGCTGCTTTCCGCCATAATACGGAAAATTCGAGCTCATACGGTAGACCTGATCATGCGCGCACCCCTGGAAAGCGAGCGACTTCGCGACGGCGGCGAGAGTCGACTTACCCGCGAAGCCTGGAAAATCTTCCAGATCATGGCGGAATTCGTTCGTGGTTACGAAAAACTTGCCACCGTCGAGCCCTGCGTCAGCATCTTTGGCTCCGCTCGCATTGCCGAAGATCACCCCTGGTACCAGCAGACCGTGGAGATTGCCGAAAAGCTCTCCAACGCCGGTTTTTCCGTCATCAGCGGCGGCGGCCCGGGCATCATGGAGGCGGCCAATCGCGGCGCCCATCGCGGTAGCGGCTACAGCATCGGTCTCAACATCGAGCTCCCCCACGAGCAACACAGCAACCCCTACCAAGACATTTCCCTCTCCTTCGAGCACTTCTACTCGCGCAAGGTGATGTTCATGAAGTATGCCGCCGCCTATGTGGTCATGCCCGGCGGCTTTGGCACCCTCGACGAGCTGGCGGAATGCCTCACCCTGGTACAAACCGGCAAGACCCGGCGCATGCCGATCATCCTTTTTGGCTCGAGCTTTTGGGGCGGCCTCATCGATTGGTGGAAAAACGCCCTGCTCACCCACGGGACCATCAATCGCGAAGATCTCGACCTCGTCACCGTCCTCGACGACCCGGATGCGGTGCTCGCTACCATCTTCGACCACTACGAAAAACGCGGTTTTGCCCCCTCGGCGGCGGAAACCGAAGCGCTACTCAACCTCTAAGGGAGGAACCGTCATGTCGCGCAATTTTGCCGTTCTGTTGGGCCTTGCCACCCTGCTCTGCGCCAGTGCGGCCCTGGCCGACAGCGGCCCGGAAAAATATCCCTACCATCTGCCGCGCCTGGCGCCGCCCAAGCACAGCCTGCCCGAGGCCGAGCTTCACGTACCCAAGGGCTCCAAAATCGAAGAGTTCAAGGCCGACGGCGAGGTCTACATGATCAAAGTCATTCCCCCCAAGCCCTTCCCGCCCTATTACTTGGTAGACCGCAGCGGCAAGGGCAAGTTTACCCGCGTGCCGAGCACCGACGCCGAACAGATGGACGTGCCGCAGTGGGTCTTGTTGCGTTGGTAAACTGATGGCCGTGTATACCGAAATCCCTGCTGCCGATCTGCAGGTCTTCCTTGCCGACTATGACCTGGGCAGCCTGGAGCGCGTCGAAGGCATCTGCGCGGGTACCGAAAACAGCAACTTTTTTCTCGATACCAGCACGGGCCGTTATGTGCTCACCCTCTTCGAGCGCCTGCCGGCCAACGAGATCCCCTATTACCTGCATGTGACGGAATGGCTGAGTCAGCACGGCATTCCCTGCCCGGCGCCGGTGCATGCCCGCCACGGCGAAATCCTTGGCACCCTGTGCGGCAAGCCGGCCGCCATCGTCCAGCGCCTGCCCGGGCAGTCCATCGAAGGAAGGGCACCGCGGGAGAGCGAAATCGCTGCCCTGGGGCGGCTCCTCGCGCGAATGCATTTGGCCGGGCAGGGCTTTCCCGAAGAGCATCCCAATCCGGCGGGATTGCAATGGTGCCAGGAAATTGGCCGTCGGCTGATCCCCAAGCTCAGCCCGGCGGAGCGAGAGCTCCTCGTCGACGAACGCGAGGCGCAAAAGCAATGGCCTCGCGACAAGCTTCCGGGCGGCGTCATCCATGCCGACCTCTTCCCGGACAATGTCCTCTTCGAGGGCGAGGAAATCACCGGCACCATCGATTATTACTATGCCGGCGACGACGCGTGGCTCTACGACCTTGCCGTCGTTGCCAATTCCTGGTGTTCCCAGCCCGATGGCAGCCTCGACAAAGGTCTGGCCGCCGTGCTCTGGCAGGCCTACGAAAGCGTCCGCCCCTTCGAGCGGCGCGAGCACGGGCTCTGGTTTCCGTACATGCGCGCTGCCGCCCTACGCTTTTGGTTACTGCGCCTCGAGGCTCAGCACTTTCCCCGCGCCGGCCAACTCACCGCCTTGCGCGACCCCGAGGAATATCGGCGCATTCTGCTCCAACGGCGGGAGTTCTGCTGAGTCAGGGGGCGTCCTTCGACCAGTGACCCACCCAATACAGCATTCCCCCAAAAAAGAGCGCCTCCCCCGCCGGTAGGGCCCAATCCCAAGGGTGACTGCCGGTGAGGATGGAGGCAAAAAGCGCAACCGCCATCAAGATCAGCAAGATGCCTAAGCGGCGCACCCAAAGGCGGAAAGCCTTTCCATCGATTCCCTGCACCCATTCCCACAAACCAAGCCGTTGCAAAAGCGTCCGCGCCTCGCGCGGAAACCACACGGCAAGGACGATGGGCAAGACCAGCAGGGTATTCAAAATATATAGATAGATCATGACGCTCCCCCCTCCGCTCCCAGAGGAATTTCATCATACGCTTTGCTCTTTTTATCGCGCAATATCGCTATTGGTACCGGGGCACGAGCCGGTACAATGGACAAAGCTGATCTTGGGAGGATTCCATGCAGGACGAACAAAATCCCTGGCCCCGGGAGGCGCGCTGGCTACACGCCGGTATTGCCCTGGGGGTGACCTGGCAGCTCTTTAGCTCCCTGTGGATGACGCCAGACTGGCAGCGCGCCGACTATGGCAGCCTTACCCAACTTTTGTTCAGCACCCATGCCTGGATGGGGCTAACCACTGCCCTCTTTCTGCTCTGGGAGTGGCTGTGGATCTTTACTAGCCCAGCTCTGCGCGCCCAACTTTTTCCCCTGCGCGGGCCCTGGCGGCCGATCATCGATGACCTCACCGGACTCTTCCGCGGTCGCCTGCGCGCCCCCGGTCCGGCACCGAGTCTGGCGGCACTGAACCATGGCTTGGGCCTCGTGCTGGTCAGCTGGATGGCACTCACCGGCACCGCCATTTTCTTCTTCCTGCCTCAGGGCGGTACTCCACCGGGCGCCATCCTGCATGCCCTCATCCCCCTGCATAAGGC
>JAWNZB010000148.1:0-3114 GCA_038447835.1 Candidatus Igneacidithiobacillus chanchocoensis
GCGCCAGCAGCGCAGCCTACCCCTGCTCGATGCCTTGCACGCCTGGTTGGTCGAGCAGCGCCAGCTTCTGGCCAAGGCGGACGCCACGGCGCGGGCGATCGACTATGCGCTGGGCCGCTGGAGCGCCTTGTGTGTGTTTGCCAGCGATGGGCGCGTGCCCATCGATAACAACCCCGTGGAAAACGCCATTCGACCTCTCGCCCTGGGTCGCAAAAACTGGCTGTTCGTGGGCTCGCCCCAGGCTGGTAGCAGGGCTGCCGTGCTCATGACGTTGATCGAATCGGCCAAGCTCTGCGAGGTCGATCCGTGGGCCTATCTCAAGGATGTGCTGACGAAGCTGCCCACTTGGCCCAACAGCCGTCTGAGCGAATTGCTGCCGCACAACTGGGCGAAATCGAACGCCCCTGCACTCAGCACCTGACCTTCGCGTCAGGTGTCAAGATGGGTTTGCTGGACGCATACGTGGCACGCTGAGTCTCGTGTACCTCAGCCTGTCCGGGCTGTGGACTTACACCACGCGGCGGGCGCACAAAAGCCCGCTTGCGCGGGCTTTTGTGGGGTGGGTAAGGGGTAGGGCTAGGGCTTATTGCAGTAGCCCATCGCGCGTAGCCGTGCAAGCGCCGTGTCGCGGGAGCTACACCATTCTCTGTCTGTTTTGAGGTCCCGGATGAGCAGCAAGGGGTGGCGCTTCCTGGCCTCCGCATCTTGGCCTGTCAGTTGCTGCTGCGGCCGACATGCCTGCAAAAAAAGTGGGAAGGTGATTGGCGGGTGCCTTGCGGCTTGCATAACGCCAGCTATATTTTTTAGCCCGGTGGCAAGCTCGGCAGGCTGCAGGGCTGCCGCTTCGATTTGCCGCGCCCATGCACTTTTCCATGCCGATGCGCCGTCATCATCGCGGGTGGCGGCACCGATTGAGGGGAAAAGTGGCGCAAGTTGGGCAAGTAGGCGCTCTGCAAGCTGCTCTGCAACCTGCTGTCGCGCGGGGTCTTGCGCGGCGCCCCGCCGCGCTTCTTCATCTGCGCGCCGGGCGATGGCTTGCAGGGCTTCTGCAGCTTTCAGTCGATCCATGACGCATCTCCCTCGATGATGGTGTAAGTTTGGGCTTGGGGTCGGGCAGCGCCCTTGGCCCATGCGGGCGTCGCCCGGGGCTTCTGAGACTGGCGCAGGAGGCTGCGCAGCACCGCGCTTGGAAATGCGCGGCCTTGGTCATCCATGGCTGCCGCTTCACTCACCGACGATCGCACAACAGCCGCAGGGTGCAGGGCGATCTGCCGCAATGCCTCTTGGTCGCGCGCGCTGCTCGGGTTGTGGTGGATGCCCGTTTGTTGGTCGATCTCAAACTGCCCCCCCATGCGAGAGGCACGGCGCCCCTGCGCCGTGCGGGGGCGCGCAGGCGCGCGCCTTTCTCTCTCTCTCTTTTGGGGATCTTCTAAATTGTTTTCTTCATCTTGTATTCTTCTATTGCTGGCTTCACCGTCGGCGGTCTCACCGTCGCCGGAAAACCCGGCTACGGTCACGGTCGATTCGGCTCCGGTGCCCCCTGATGCGTCAGAGTAGAAAAGTATTTTCCAGACCCATCGGCCTTGCGGGCCGCTGGGTGAGCACGAGCGGCTCAGGTAGCCTGCGGCCTGTAGCTGACGCGCGATGCGCTGCCAACGGCCTTTTGTCAGCCCCAGGCGGGCGCAGAGCACGGACACAACTATTTGGAAGCCCTCGGCCTGCGTGGCAAGCCACGAGGCCACTAGGCGGGCGTCTGGTGGCAAGCGCAGGTCTTCCGGGATGCTGCGCGGCAGAATGCCGAAGCGCTGGCCGGGGGCCAGGGCGACTTGGACAACACCGCCCGCGTGTGTTTCTTTAAGCGGCGCGCTCACAGCAGCACCCCCTGCCCGTGCTTGAGCGCTGCGCGCTGTGTTTGCAGCGCAAGCTGCACCATCCGCACGCCCACGCCGTCGCGCTTAGCGATCGCGGCGGTGTCGGCCTCGTCGAGGACGGCCTGCGCTTCCAGCCTTTGCATCTCCGCGTCGCCTGCCTCTATTGCCGCGCTAATGGACGTAGCTGCCTCGCGCGCCTCGAGCATCGAGAGCGGATCATCAAGATCGATAGGTTCCCCAAGATGGGAAACCGCATGCACCGGCCCGACCCATTTCTTGCGCGTCTTCACAATCTCACCGCGATCATTGCGGTCGGTGTGAATAAAACCTCCTTTTCTGATACGAACAGCGCAAGAAAACGAGTCAAAGCCTTTTGCCCGCCTCGCGGCACTGTCGGCCTGGTCCGGGTTTAGGCGGTCGCAAGCGGAAATGAAGGCGTCGGCGGGGTCAATAGCATGTGCCGATTGATATAGTCCAGCCGCGGCGTCGGGGAGTGCAGCCGCTGCGCGCCGGGTCCAGGCCGCCTCGCTGCGGGGGGTGAAACCTTCCGTGCGGGCGCTCATTTGTCACCCCCAGGTAGACCTTCGGCCGCGATTTTCTCTATTTCAGACCATGAGTAACGCACAATCCTGCCAAAGCGCACAGGATTAATCCTGCCTTTTTTGGTCTGCAGCCAGATGTATTGGCGCGAAACTTTGAGAAATCGGCAGGCGTCGGCCTGCGTGGCCAGCCCCTTATTTTCTGGCTGGGCATGGTAGGGCGCAGCAGAGGCGTCCGTTAGGGTGTTTTTTAATGAGTGCATGAAGCAGGCTCCATCTAAGGAACCCGCCTAGACTTCTTTCACATCCTCCAAAACAGGATGAAAGAAATGTCAAATATTTGCGCCTTTATCTAAAAAGAAAGGGTCAGCTCGCGTGTTAAGCCTTCTGCTCCCCATGCAACCAGCGGTTTGTTGCTAACAACAGAAGACAACCATAGTCTATCAGATACATAGGCGATTACAAGTGTTTTTCAACGTCCTGCTATACCAATGTGCAACAGCTTGCAAAGTATGCCGAATAACATACTTATACGTTTGCTTTTGCTCGCGTGCATGGTCACGCGCATTGGTTTGTGGGCAAATTTGTGGGCAGTCCATCGCAGGAAAGAAAAAAGCCTAAGTGAATCAATCACTTAGGCTTAGGTAATGGTGGAGCCGGGGGGAATTGAACCCCCGTCCGCAAATACTCCACAGCAGGATCTA
>JAWNZB010000149.1:0-3097 GCA_038447835.1 Candidatus Igneacidithiobacillus chanchocoensis
CGGGGCGCCCGATTTCACATCTGCAGCTAAATGGTTTGCAGCTGCGGCGCAGTACGGTGTAGTCGACGCCCAGTTCAATCTCGCTGTGCTCTATGAGCGGGGCTCCGGCGTCGCTGTCAGCCTTAAGGATGCCTTCACCTGGTACACCATCGCGGCATCCCAAGGGGATGCGCAGTCCAAGGCTCGCCTTGATGTGCTCGCCGCCCACATGAGTTCGGCTGACGTGGCCGCAGCCCAGGCAGCCGCCACCTCATTTAAGGCCCTTACGCCCCCTCCGGCCGCCAATGACGCACCAGATCCTGCCGAACTGGCTTCCCGCCTTTAGGTTGGCCGGCTCAGGTCGGCCTCAGTTCTGACAGAGCAAGGAGTTTCGGGCTTGGGCGCTACGAAAGCTTGGCACAAGCTTAAGAAATCTGCGGGGATGGTGCCGGCTGCAGGGATCGAACCCGCGACCCCCTGATTACAAATCAGCGATCAGTGGATTTCACACCCTAACAAATCAGAACGTCCGACCACAAAAAAAGCCTTATATCCCTTGTCTTTTCCGCCGCATTAGGTAACTTACCCTAACACGAGGTAACAGCCCATAACAAGGGCATTTGTTACCTACTGTTACCTAAGATGACCCGCTGACTTGGCGCGGGCGAGGTTTAGAGCAGGGAACGAGGGTAAAGATTATGGCCAAGCGGGCGCTGACAGACGCCGCCGTCGAGCGGATCAAGCCCCCAAAGGCGGGTCAGCAAGATCACTTCGACGCGGGCTTTCCAGGCCTTGCCTTGAGGGTGAGCCATGGGGGGCGGAAGTCCTGGACCATGTTCTACAGAGTGGCTGGAAGGCAACGGCGGCTGACCTTGGGCGTTTACCCAGGCACGAGCCTGGCGGAGGCTCGCGAGGCGTGGCGGAAACTCCAGAAGGATCTTGAGGCGGGCCGCGACCCCCAGGCAGGGCGCGCGCGACCGGCGCCGTCAACGCTCTTTTCGGACGTGGCAACAGAGTGGTTGAGACGCGACCAGCAAAGCAACAAGTCCCATGACGAGGTTGAGCGAATCGTAAACCGCGAGCTCGTTCCGGCTTGGGGCACTCGGCAGATCAAGACTATTGATCGGCGGGACGTGCTGGATCTGGTTGACGAAATTGTTGACCGCGGCTCTCCTACAATGGCCCGGCGTACACTGGCCTATGTGCACAGGCTTTTCCGGTGGGCAGTGGGGCGCGGAATAGTCGCGAGCAATCCGGCCGCGAACCTTCCCAAGCCGGGCGCCGAAGTGCGTCGGGACCGCGTGCTGTCGGACAAGGAACTAAAGGCGATATGGGGCGCGGCCGACGCCCTGGGCGTTCCCTTTGGTCCTGCAATCAAGCTCTTAATTTTGACGGGCTGCAGGCGAGAGGAAATTGGGGCCCTGCGCTGGTCGGAGATCACAGACAACACAATTCATCTTGCCGGAGATCGCACAAAGAACCGCGAAAAACACCTCATCCCTCTTTCGAAGCCCTCGCAGGCGATACTCGAAGGCGTGCCCAGGATCAAGGACGTCGATCTCGTGTTTTCCACCACTGGCGAAACACCGGTGTCGGGCTGGAGCCGGGCCAAAGGGCAGCTAGACAGCCTGTCCGGTGTCAAGGGCTGGCGAATTCACGACTTGCGCCGCACCGTGGCCACGGGCCTGCAGAGACTTGGCATTAGGCTTGAGGTTATCGAGGCCGTCTTGGGCCACATTGGTGGCAGTCGCTCCGGTGTCGTTGGGGTGTATCAGCGGCACGCATTTGACGACGAAAAGCGTGCGGCGCTTGTAGCCTGGGGCCGCCACGTTGAGCAGGTGGCGGAGGGTGGCAAAGGTGCGCGCGTAATCCCCATGGCGAGGGGGTGATGATGACCCGGCGCAAGCGCATATATGAGGCGATGCACCCGGAGACCGAGCATGGCATTGCCGGGGCGGTGGGTAAGCATGGTGCAGTCGCCAACTTGGCGACTGCAGAAAGCAAAGTTTCCCGCTTCACCTCCGAGACAGCCAAGGTCACCGGCAAGAGCGAGCGTAGTTTTCAGCGCGATGCACAACGGGAGGTCACGTCACTACTTCGCAGAATCGTATGGGAGTGTGGCTGGCAGGCCGTCGCTCTGTATGTTTCATCGAAGAGGCCTCGCCGTGGCAGAAAGCCGGCACCTGGGAACACGATTCCTCCCTCTGTCAAATCTGACCTTCTAGACGGTCTGATCGCAAAGCATGGCCATGCCACGATCGCTAAACACGTGGATTCCCTGAAGAAGAGCGCCGGGCGCCCGCGAAAAATACAGGTTCTCAATCAATGGGCGACCCTCATTGAGGAACTTGCTTTTGATCTCCATGGGAGAGGGTGCCCAAATCCTATCGAACAGGCACTAATCGAGGCGCAAAAAATTGAGCGTTTGGAGGGGAGATCGCCGAGCCTCAACGCGATCAAGGAGTACTACTCGCGCGCCTACGGGGAACTGTCACGCCGCGACTCTGAATATGAGCCAAGGCTAAAGGCGCTGGCAGACAGCGGGTGCGCCGACCCGCTGGCGTTTTTGGCGTCCAGCGAGGATGTGCCACCGTTCATTTTGTCCCTAAGGATCGATCGCGCCCGACGTCGAAAGAAGGTCTAATTCGTCCTGGGGATTTGACAGCGGGAAATTTCGGTAGTTTTTTTTCCAACGACTTTCTAGTGATCGTGTTCTAACTGGTTAGCCACCCTAAGGAGGTGGCAATGACCCAGTCTGTTTTGCTAAGCGCCCCGGCAGTCCGGCGCCGTTACAACGACCTAAGCGACATGGGCTTATGGCGCTGGCTTCGCGATCCGGAGCTAGGATTTCCCCAGCCAATTTACATTCGAAAACGGCGTTACTGGCAGCTAGGCACGCTGGAGGCCTGGGAGCGCGCGCGCGATCTCCAGACCACAGGGGCGAGCGATGCCGCATAACGAAAAGCCCCCCGCGGCGCGCACCGCGGAAGGGCTTAGGAGCGATCTGGCGGAGATCACGTGCAGATGTAGCGCCCTAAGCCGCGATCCGCAAGCTCTTTGCGTGCACTTTCATGATCGCCATGTTGGCTTTGTCGTCGCCGTGAGATGCGGCCGCTAC
>JAWNZB010000048.1:0-16722 GCA_038447835.1 Candidatus Igneacidithiobacillus chanchocoensis
TCGACAGCCAGGGTCTCTACAAAAGCGCAGCGCTGGCGCGGTTGGCGGGTGCACAGGTGGCTGGGCTTGCCGCGCGCAGTGCGCGCGAGCCCCTGGCAAGCCTCCTGTATGGACAGCGTCATGCCGTTCCCTGGGGGCCGACGGCCATCCAGCGTAATCGCGAGCTTTTTGCCCAGATCTTTGCGTATCCGCGCCCCGGAGGCGAGGCGGACTACGGCTTGGCGCGGCAAGCCGAGCGCTGGCGTGCTGCAGCGACGAAGGATGTTGAAGCCTTGCATAGTGGCGCTCCCTTCGTGCTCGGCTTGCATGCCACTTCTCGGGTTTGGCAGAACAAGGAATGGCCCGTTGGCCATTGGATTACTCTCGCCCAAGAGCTGGCTAGAGAGGGCTATCAGCTCTTGCTACCGGCCATCGATGAGCGGGAGAGGCTGCGCGTAGAATCCATTGCCAACGTGGCACCGAATGTGGTGGCCTTACCGCCCCTGAAGCTGGAGGACTTGGGCAGAATCATGGTGGCAGCGAAGGCCTTTGTGGGCATGGATACCGGGCTTTCTTACTTGGCTGCCGCCCTGGGGCTGCCTGGGGTGACCATATACGGACCGACGGCCCCCGAGCAGGCATCGCGGCAGATTACGGTCTTGCAGTCCGCAGAGTCTTGCGCCCCTTGTGGCAGCAGGCGCTGCCGCCGTATTGCCGCGCCGGGAGAGCCCATCCCCTGTCAGCAAGCCCTCTTGCCGGAGCAGGTTTGGACGGCACTGCGGCCATCGTTGGCGGTCGCATGATTGCCGGTAGTTCGCTCAGCCCTGAGGAGACGCGGCGTTTTCGCCGGCACCAGTTCTGGACCGATCACGGTATTTTCCGCGAGCTTTTCTATGCCAACTTGCATGAGGTGGCGCCGGGGCTTTTCCGTTCCGCCCAGCCCGCCCCCTGGCAGTTGCAGCGTTGGCAGGCAATGCACCACTTTGATGCCGTCCTCAATATTCGCGCTCCGGCCCCCGAGGAGCCGCACTTTCGTCTCGAACAGGATACCTGCGATGCCCTTGCCATTCGGCATCTGCCCATCCACGGCTTTGGTTCTCGCGATTTACCGCGGCGTGAGTCCTTGCTCGCCTTTCTCGACCAGATCCCGACCCTGCCGCCGCGCCTTCTGGTGCACTGCAAATCGGGGGCGGATCGGGCGGGCTTCATCTCTACCTTGCTTTTGCACCAACGCTATGCCGTACCGCTGGGCGAGGCCCGTGCGCAGCTGCGTCTCTGGCCCTACGGGCATATCCGCCACGCCAATACCGGAATACTCGACTGGTTTTTTACCCGCGCCGTGGCGGAACTGGCGCAGAGGCCGGGTTTGAATCTGCGCACCTGGGTGGCAACGGATTACGATCGCGACGAAATGCTGCGCAGCTTTCGCCCCTGGTATCGCCTCGATTGGTTGACGGACCGCATTTTGCGCCGGGAATGATGCCGCGCCTCTACCGTCTGCTGACGCGCCTCCTGACCCCCCTGCTCCTGCTCTTTACCTGGCAGCGCATGCTGCGTCGCCCCGTCTATCGCGCCCATTGGCGAGAACGCTTTGGCTGGGTGCCGCGGCGACAGGATCGTCCCCTGTGGATCCATGCGGTGAGCGTGGGGGAGGGGATGGCGGCCCTGCCCTTGATTCATGCCCTACAGGAGCGCTATCCGCAACTGCCGATTTTGCTGACCAGCACCACCCCTGGCGGGCGGCAGGTTTTGCGCGCGCGTCTGGGCGATTCGGTACAGCAACTCTACTTGCCCTACGACTTGCCCGGCGCCGTGGCGCGCTTTCTCGAGCGGCAACAGCCGCGTCTGGGGCTTTTTCTGGAAACTGAAATCTGGCCCAACCTCATTCATGCCGCGGCGCAGCGCCACATTCCCCTCTTTTTACTCAATGCTCGTTTATCGGCTCGCTCCCTGCAGGGCTACCAGCGCTGGCAGGGGCTCTTTGCGCCGGCACTCGCTGGCCTGACCCAGATTGCTGCGCAAAGTACCGCAGATGCCGAACGCTTTCGCGCCCTTGGGGCGCAGCGGGTGACGGTGGCGGGGCAACTCAAATTGGACTTGCAGATTCGCCCCGAGCAGCGGCAGGCGGGGGCGCTGTGGCGGGAGCGTTTTGCAGGGCGACGAGTCTGGGTCTTTGCGTCTACCCACCCGGGCGAGGAGGAACTGGCGGCAGATCTCCTCTCGATCCTGCAGACGGAATTCCCCGATCTGTTGCTCGTGCTGATCCCCCGCCATCCCGAGCGGGCCGAGGAGATTGTGGCGGCGCTGCAGCGGCGTGGACTGCGCGTTGCGCGGCGCAGTCTGGATGCTCAGGTCGCGGCCGATACGCAAGTCTTTCTAGTCGACAGTTTTGGTGAGGTGATCGATTTCTGTGCCGCCGCCGATCTCGTCGTCATGGGCGGCAGCTTTGTGCCCCACGGCGGTCATAATCCCCTGGAACCGGCGGCCTTGGCCAAGCCGGTGCTGCTGGGGCCGCATACGGAAAATTTCGCAAGTCTGGTTACCGAGATGGCAGCTGCTGAGGCGCTGCAGGTCTGCGCCGACGGCAATGCCCTACGGGAAAGCCTGCGTACTCTGCTGCACGATCCTGCCGCCGCCAAGGCCTTGGGGGAGCGCGCCGGAACTTGGTTTGCAGGGCAAAGCGGGGCAGTGCAGCGCAGTTTGCAGCTGCTCGCGCCCTATCTCGAGGTGGAATCTAGGGCCTGAACCAGGCGCTCGACTCCCTCGCCGAGGACGGCGCGGGGGGTGGCGACATTCAGGCGCAGATAGCCACTACCCCCAGGGCCAAAACTGGGGCCAAGGTTGAGGCCGAGACCGGCGCGGCGCAAGCCCTCGGCAATTTCGGTATCGCTGCCGTAGGCGGCCACCCCAAGCCAGGCCAAGTAGCCAAATTCTGGGAGCCGATACGTCACTTGCGGAAGACGCTCGTGCAGTTGCGCGGCGAGGAAGTCGAGATTCTCCTGCAGGTAGGCGCGCAGGACATCGAGCCACGCCTCTCCAGTCTGCCAAGCCGCAATCGCCGCAAGCATGCCGAGATCGTTAATATGATGGCACTGGCTGCGTTGCAGTTCCGCCGCCAAGAGGGCGCGCAGATCAGGATCGGCACAGCTGGCAATACCACCCCCAAGACCGGCGATATTGAAGGCTTTGCCCGCCGAACTCAGCACGACTGCCTCGGGTGCCAGCTGCGCCAGGGGCGTGTGGGTAGCGTAGCTGAGATCGGCATGGATCTCATCGCTCACCAAGCGCACGCCCAGGCCCCGGCAGAGCTCGATGACGCGCTGCAATTCCGCGATCTGCCAAACCCGGCCAACGGGGTTATGGGGGGAGCAAAAGAGCAGCAGTTTTGCCTTTGCCAGGGCGGCTTCGAGGGCCGACCAGTCGATCGTATACCAGCCCTCGGTATCGGCGCGCAGGGGCACGAGTTCCAACTGGCGATGATCTTCCCGCACCGCCTCGAGGAAAGGCGGGTAGACCGGGGGGAGGACGACAACGCCATCGCCGGGCTCGGTAAAGGCGCGCACCGCCGCAAAGAGGGCGGGAACGACGCCGCTGACGCTCAGCACTGCCTCCGCGGCGGGGGACCACCCGTAGCGGTGCTGCCACCAAGCGCGCGCCGCGCGATGGAAGGCGGCCTCGCGGTCGGGGTAGCCGAAGATGGGGTACTCGAGGCGCTGCCGCAAGGCGTCGAGAATGCCCGGGGCGACGGCAAAGTCCATATCGGCCACCCACAGGGGCAAGACTTCGGCGCCAAAGCGCTGGGCAGCTCCGTCCCACTTCAGTGAAGCGCTACCGCGGCGTTCAATGACCCGGTCGAAGTCGATCACGACCGCCGAGTCCAGACTGTCACCTGGGCGATACTGTGCTGATATTTGCGCGCCGTCTCGCGAATCACAAAAGGTAGGTCGCGGGGAAACTCGGGGCGCAGGGCAAAATGTTCGCCCAGGATTTCCTTGAGTCCGGTCAGGGTATCGATGCTCTCGCCATCCCGCCGCAGGCCGCCAATCCACCGCTCCTTGGGGGTAAACTCCTCAAGCCAGGTGTAGGGAGAACTCAGGACCAGAATCCCGCCAGGGCGGATGCGCTCGGCAATATCGCGCAGGAATTTGGCCGGATCGCTGAGGCGGTCGATGAGATTGGCCGCCAGCACCAGATCGAAGTCGCGATGGATGGGCTTGAGGTTGCAGGCATCGCCCTGCACGAATTGGCAGCGACCGGCATGCTCGGCCAGACCGAGGGCGGCGAGGTCGGCCCAGTGGTGGCTTTGCAGTTCGCCCTCCTCGGTGATGGCATAGGGAAAACGATGTTTTTCCTGCAAGCGCGCCGCCACCTGCACGAAACGCGTCGAGAAATCGATGCCGATGACTTCTTGTGCCCGCGCTGCCAGGGCAAAACTGCTCCGGCCCACGGAGCAACCGATGTCGAGGGCGCGCGCCAAGGGGCGGTCTCCCCAGATGGCGAGGGCGAGCTCGGCAATGGCCTGGGCATAGTTGGCCACCCCAAAGTACGTGGGCCCGTAGTGGAAGTGGCAGTACTGCGCCACCGCTACATCACTCTCATACACGGGGGTTTCCGGCAGAGCATTGTCGGAGCGCACATAGCGAAAGCCGGCGTGTTGAAAGAAATGCCGGCGGAAGGCGTAGCGTGCCTCTTTTTGACTTTCGTTACCGAGACTGATGAAAGAGCCACCTTTGATGAGGTTGTGACGTTGATCGAAGGTGGGTACGGTAAAGTCGTCGTAGTAGGGATGCACGCGAAAACCGGGAAAGGGATAAATGGGCGTTTCCGTCCACTGCCAGACATTGCCGACGACATCGAAAAAACTGCCGTGACGATGTCGATTGACGGCACAGGGGGAAGCGCCATAGGCAAGGCCAATTTGCGCCGGTGCCAGTTCTCCCCAACTGTCGTTGTCCGCCAGCCCGGAGAGATCGCGCAGGCGTCGCCACTCATCTTCGCTAGGCAGGCGCAAGGGGATTCCTGTCTGCGCCGATTTCCAGCGGCAGAAGGCCGCCGCCTCGTGATAATTGACCTCCACCGGCCAAGACCAGGGCAGGGGACGCTCCTCGGCAATCAGGCGCAGACGCCAACCCTCGGGGGCGCGTACCCAGAAGGTCGGATGCTGGGCACCGGTGTAGCGCCGCCATTCGTCGCCCTCGCTGCTCCACCAGCGCGCGTCGTGATAGCCGCCATCGTCGACAAAGGCGCGGAACTCGCCGTTGCTGACCAAGAACTCACTGGCCGCAAAGGCTTCCAGCTCGCGCACGTGGCTGCCGTATTCATTGTCCCAGCCGTAATGCAGATCGTCTGCGGCCTTACCCTGCCGAACCCGCCCCTCGGCTACTGGCAATAAGCGGTTTTGCGGCCAGTCTTCCGTCATGGACAGGGGTTCGGGAGTAAAGGCAGGCACCGGCTGCATCCGCTCCAGCGGTAACTGCCGCATCAACACCGAACTTGTTTCGATGTGGATGTTCTCGTGCTCGATGCCCATGAGGATCGCCCACCAAGGCGAGTCCCAAGTGATGGGTAAGTCCAGGGGCAGCCGGCTGATCACCCCGTCTACCATCTCTCGCACTTGCTTGCGGTAGGCGCGCACCCGCTCCACGCTTGGCCACTCGTAATGGGTTTCGTCGAGATCGTCCCAAGACATTTCGTCGACACCAACGGCAAAGACCGACTCGAGATCGGCATCGATACGCGCGTCGATGAGTCCGGCAACGAGGAATTTGTTGGTGTAAAAGGTAGCGGTATGACCAAAATAGAAAATGAGCGGGTGGCGCAGCGGGATCGCCTTTTCACGCCAGGCCTGCTCATTACGCAGGTGTTGAAATAGCTCTTCGTCGAGGCTGAAGGTCTGATGAAAGACCCGTCGAATTTCTTCCCGTTTTTCCTCCACCCCACGGCCATCCAGACGTAGGGGATGAATACGCATTCCGCTCATCGATTATCCTCCGGTTTCCGCATCAGGATAACACAAGATACCGGCCGGTCGGAAAGCAAAAACCCCGCCGTAGCGGGGTGCGATCGAGGCGCTTTAGCTTTAGACCGGCGCCGGATGGGAGGGCTCGTGCAGAGACACGACGCGGTCTTCGCCGCTGACCTCTTCCAGGGTTTTGCCGCTCGGCTCGGGAATGAAAAAGACGGTGAGGAGCAAACCGGCCAAGGCAAAGAAAAAGGTGATCATCAAGGTACCATGCAAGCCAAAATCATGCAGCAGGATGGGGAAGATGAAAGCGCCGAGGAAAGCACCGACTTTCGCGGTACCAGCGGAAAGGCCATGTCCGGTGGTGCGCAGGTTGACCGGGAAGACCTCGCCAGCGATGACGAAAGTGGTGGTGTTGGGTCCGTATTCCGCAAAGAAATAAGACAGGCCATAAATGACCAGGAAGACGCCAATGCTTTCGGAGAGCATCGGGAAGGCCCCAATGAGCAGGAACATCAAGCCCATCATGAAAAAGCCAAGCATTTGCAGGGTCTTGTGACCGATGCGGTCGATGGTGAAGGCAGCGAGGAAATAGCCGGGAACCGCCGCTACGGCAAAGACGATGAGGCTCAAGGCGGTGCTCTGAATGACATCGGCATGGGGCGCCAAGCGATGCATGATCATCGGGGTAGAGATGGTGTTTCCATAGTAGGCATAGTCGAATACAAACCAACTGCCAGCGGTACCGATGAGGGTAAGAAAATACTTGCTTAAGGGCTGTTTGACGATCTTAGATTCGGGTTTGCGCGCCGTAGCGGTACCGAGGCTGAAGGAGGCCAATTCCCGCGCTGCCGCCTCGCCATCGCCCTTGACGCGGGCCAGCCAGCGCGGCGATTCCGGAAGGGTGCGGCGGATGTAGATCACCGCCAGGGCGGGCAGGGCACCGAGCCCGAGCATCAAGCGCCAGGCAAGATCATGGTTCATGCCGGCGGCGAGAAGGGTGAGGGCCACCACTGGACCTGTCACCAGGCCAATGGCTTGCGCAGAAAAGACCAAAGAAACCATGCGCCCCCGCGACTTCGCGTTGGCATATTCCGACATCAGCACCGCCGACATCGGGTAATCCCCGCCAATACCGAGGCCCAGAATGACGCGGGCGACCAGCAGTACCGCAACATTGGGCGCCACCGCCGACAGTAAGGCGCCGATGGTCATCAGCAAGGCCTCGAGGCCGTAAATCTTCTTGCGCCCGAGCTTGTCGGCCAAAATGCCGAAGAAATACGCGCCAACGAAGGTCGCAATCAAAGAGATGGAGCCGATTAGGCCGACTGCGTCCGGGTTCAGATGCCATTGATCCTTAATGAGGACCAAGGCGGTGCCGATGATGAAGAGATCATAGGCGGAGGTAAAAAAGCCCATGGAAGAGGCCCAAATGGCCTTGAGGTGGAAGGGACTGAAGCGCGCGGTGTTGAGCGCCTCAGAAATATCACTTTCCTGTAGGGTCGTTGTGCTCACGGAGTACTCCTGGGTAGCGGCTATACACGTTGTAGGCCGAAACTTTACACCAGGATTGTGACATTTTGATGAAGCTTTTATGTCACTTTTATGACAGTCCTATGTCCCCTCGGGGTAGCCGAGTTGGCGCCAGGCCTCAAAGACGGCGACGGCGCAGCTGTTCGACAGGTTAAGACTGCGCTGCCCGGTGCGCATGGGTAGGCGGAGCAACTGGGCCGGAGAGAACTCCGCCAGAATGGCTTCCGGCAAGCCCCGGGTTTCGGGGCCAAAGACCAAGACATCCCCGAGTTGAAAGCGTGCGGCAGCAAAACTGCCCGGTTGCCCCTTGGTACTGAAGGCAAAAAAGCGGCGCCCGGCTAGGCTGGTTCGGCAATCGGTCCAGGAAGGGTGACGCACAACCGTGGCAAATTCGTGATAATCGAGCCCGGCCCGCCGCAAGCGCCGGTCGTCCCAGGCAAAGCCCAAGGGCTCGACGAGGTGCAGGCCGGCCCCGGTGTTGGCACAGAGGCGAATGACATTGCCCGTATTCGGAGGAATCTCGGGCTGATAGAGCACGATCTCCAGCCAAGGCTGTGGATTCATAGGGCGCGCGTCAAAATCCACAAGTCCACCCGCGCCACTCCGTGCTGGCGCAGCAATTGGGCGAGGGTTTCGGCGGTACTACCCGTGGTCATCACATCGTCGACGAGGGCGACGTGGGCGGGCAGGCGACCGCGCACGGCAAAGGCCGACTGCAGGTTGATCCGCCGCTGATCACGGCTACCGCCCACTTGATGCGGGGTATTGCGCACCCGACGCAAAACATCGCGCACCGGCACCCCATAGCTCCGCCCCCAGTGGTGGGCGAGGAGTGCCGCTTGGTTGTAGCCGCGTTCGCGCAAACGGGCGGGGTGCGCGGGAATCGGCAGCAGGGCCTCCGGGCGCGGCGGCGGTGTTTCCCATGCGTCGATCCGGGCCTTGGCCAAGGGGCGGGTCCAGTCGAGTCCGTCGTGAAATTTCCAGGTACGGATTGCCTCTGCCAAGGGCGAAGTGTAGACAAAGGGGCAGAAGGTATAGTCGTAGCTGGGGGCCTCGACGCTACATACGGGACAGTCACCGGCGTCGTTCACCGGTAGGGCACACCAGCTGCAACGATCGGTAGGAAGGCGCGGCAACTCCCGCAGGCAATCAGCGCAGAGTGCCGCCCCCGGTGCCGCGCAAATTCGGCAGGACTCCGGTAGCAACCAAGGCAGCAGCTTCTGCTGACCCCATCGTGCGCACGCCGCTCCCCAAGTCTCCAACCTCACACGCAGCCTTTCCCCTGCCCTCACTAACCGTCATTGTTGTCGCTCGCTGCGCCGTTGACAAGGCAGAGTCCCTCCCCTATACCGTGCCGATGCAAGCCACGAGAGAAGACGAATGGGCGCAGGCCCTGGCAGAGCGCAGCGAGGCCGGCTTGTTGCGGCAGACAGAAGTCTTGCAGGCCGAGCCGGGTTTGCGTCCCCTCTACCGCGATGCCTCGGGGAACCTGCTCCTATCCTTTGCCAGCAATGACTATTTAGGTCTGGCGCGACATCCGGCCCTGCGGCGGGCGGCACAGGACAGCTTCGCGGCACCAGAACTGGGCGCTGGCGCAGCCCCGCTCCTCGGCGGCGAGCGCCCGCAACACGCCGAGCTCGCCGCGGCCCTGGCCGCTTGGCTGGGAGTGGAAGCCGTGCTCCTTTTCGGCTCCGGCTACCTCGCCAATCTAGGGGTTCTCGGCGCCCTCGTCGCCGCCCAGGACCAAATCTTCCTCGATCGTCTCGCCCACGCCTCCCTCATCGATGGCGCGCGGCTCAGCGGCGCTCGGCTGCAGCGCTTTCGCCACAACGATCTCGCCCATCTCGAAAATCTGCTGCGCCGTCCCCGTTCGGGACGGGCTTGGATCGTCACTGAGGGGGTGTTCAGCATGGATGGGGATCTCGCTCCCCTGCTGGATCTGCTCGAACTGGCGCAGCGCTACGATGCCGGTTTGCTTCTCGACGAGGCCCATGCCTTTGGCGTCTTGGGCGAGGAGGGGCGGGGTAGCTGCGAACATTGGCGGTGCGCCGCCAACGGCTTGACCCTGCGCATCGGCACCCTCGGTAAGGCCTTTGGCACCTACGGCGCCTTCGTTGCCGGTTCCGCCACCCTCATCCGGTATTTGCAGCAGGCGGCGCGCAGCTATCTCTTTCATACCGCCCTGCCAGCAGCGCTGGCGGCCGCGACCTTGGCCGCTTTGCCTTTACTGCGCCGGGGGCAAGATCGGCGTCAACACCTGCAGTCGCTGGTGCAGCGACTGCAGGCGGGGCTCGCCGGGCGTTCCTACCTGCCCAGCAGCACCCCCATTCAGGGCCTGGTTTTGGGGAGCAATGCGACAGCTCTGGCGGCGGCTGCGAGCCTGCGCCGCGCCGGTATTTACTGCCCAGCGGTACGGCCGCCAACGGTGCCCAGAGGACAGGCGCGCCTGCGCATCAGTCTCAGCGCCGCCCATAGCGCCGAAGACATCGATCGGCTTGTGCATGCCCTGGAGCGCCCGTGCGTCTAACTCGCGCCAAACCGCCCCTGGTCTTGCTCCACGGCTGGGGCATGGATCGGCAAGTCTTTACCTCCTGGCTGCCCGCCCTTAAGGAGGATTTTCTTGTCGACTTTTGGGATCTGCCGGGGCATGGCAAGCGCCCCTGCCCGGGTTGGGATTGGGAGACGGAGCTATCTGCTCTGCACGACTTTTTGGCGGAGCTGGCAGCGCCGCCAATACTCCTCGGCTGGTCCTTGGGCGGTTTGCTGGCCCTTGCGCTCGCTCTGCGTCCGCAGCCGCCCATTGCCGGTCTGACACTGGTGGCCAGCAGTCCCTGCTTTACCCAGCGTCGGGATTGGTCGGCGGGCATTCCGGCTGCACAACTGCAAGCCTTTGCCCGCGAGCTGGCGACCGACGCCGCGGCAGTGCGGCGACGTTTTCTCGCCCTGCAGGTCTTGGGGGATGCCGAGGCACGCCGGCAACTGCCGCGAGTGGAGGACTGGCCCTTGCCCGATCCTGTCTGTCTGCAAGCGGGATTGGGCTTTTTAGAGCAGCAGGATCTGCGTAGCTCCCTGCGCCCCTTGCCCTTTCCCGTCCTCCTTCTTGCGGGCGATTACGACCGCATCGTACCGCCGGCGGCGAATAGGTATCTTCATGCCGCATTGCCCGGTAGTGTGCTGCGGCGTCTCCCCACCGGTCACGCCCCCTTTCTGTCGCAACCTGCCGCTTGCGCCGCCGCCCTGCGCGAGGTCTTCTTGCAATGAATCTCCAAAAACGCCTGGTGCAACGTCATTTTTCGCGGGCAGCGGCCAACTATGAGGCCCTGGCCACCCTGCAAGACCAAGTCGGACAGGAAATGCTGGCGCGCTTGCCCTTGCTGAAGATCGACCCGCAGTACCTGCTCGACCTGGGGGCTGGCACCGGGCTGCAGAGCCGTCGGCTCAACCGCTATTTCCCGCGCACCCGGGTCATCGCCCTCGATCTCGCCCTGCCCATGCTGCAGGAGGCGCGGCGGCGCAAATCTTGGCGTCAGCGCCAGTGGTTTCTGCAAGGCGATGCCGAGGCGCTGCCTGTACAGGGCAGCGCGTTGCAGATGATCTTCAGTAATTTATTACTGCAGTGGTTGCCTGACCCCTTACCCGCCTTGCGGGAGATGCGCCGAGTCCTGCAGCCCGAGGGGCTACTCCTGTGCAGTTCCTTGGGCCCAGACAGCCTGCGCGAGCTGCGCCGGGCGTTTGCCGAGGTCGATGGCGAAGCGCACGTGCACGAGTTTCTCGATATGCACCTGCTCGGCGACGCAATGGTGCAGGCGGGCTTTGCTGACCCGGTGCTGGATGTCGAGCACTACGAGCTACAATACGACGACCTCGATGCCTTACTGCGCGACTTGCGCGGCATCGGTGCCGCGAGCGCGCACGGCCGGCGTGGCCTCTTTACCCCGCGCAAATTGCAGCGCTTGCGCGCCGCCTACGAGGCCTTCCGTACCCCAACCGGCAAACTGCCCCTGCACTACGAGGTCGTTCACGCCCATGCCTGGGCGGCGCCGCTGCGTACCGATGGGGAACTGCAACCCTTGCATTTTTTGCCGCGGAAGTCGCGTTCGTGAGCCGGGGATTTTTTATTACCGGTACCGATACCGAGGTCGGCAAGACGTGGGTGACGGCGGCGTTGGCACGCCATTGGGCGGCCCAGGGGCAACGGGTGGCGGCCCTCAAGCCCTTTGCCTCGGGGCAAGAAGCCGACGGCAGTTGGGCCGATATCGAGACATTGCGCGCGGCAAGCCAGCCGCCCCTTGGCCTCGAGGAATGCAACCTTTATCGCTTTGCGCCACCGATTGCGCCGCATTGGGCGGCGCGCGAGGCCGGACAGGTACTCGATCGCCAGCATCTCAACGCCTTCGTACGCGGGCGCCAAGTCGATTTCACCCTCGTCGAGGGCGCTGGCGGTATCTTGGTACCCCTGGGGGAGGATTGGGATACCCTCGACTGGGCCGAGGAACTCGGTTTTCCGCTCATCCTGGTCGTGGGTCTACGGCTTGGGGCCATCAACCATGCGCGGCTGAGCGAGGCGGTGATCCTTCAGCGCGGCGTACCCTATGCAGGGTGGATTGCCAATCACTGCGAGCCGCCGGTAGCCGCCGGCACTCTAGAGAGCCTGCAGCGCTGGATGCGCGGCCCCTGCTTGGGAGAAATCGCCTACGGCAGCCGTGCATTCTCTGCCCTCTCCCTTCCGTAGCATAAGGATACCGGCTACACTCAATGCAATAGCAAGGCTCAGAAATAGTGCTGTCGCGCCGCAAAAATCACGATGGGAGCGTGCAATGGCGTGGGTCAGGGCTTGGGTTTTGCTGATAGTCAGTAATCTACTACTGAGTGCAGCGGCTGTCGTCTGCCTCTACATCAGTACGGTTGTCCTCTCTCTGTGCTGCGTGATGACGGCAGAGCGTTTCCCTTGGTGGACATTGGCCGCGGCCTTTTTCCTTGTGGGCGTGTCGGTTTCTCTGCTTTCCTGGCTCCTCGTGCCGCGGATGGTGCGACGGATGCTTTTTCTGCAGCCTCTTGCGAGTAGTGGACGAGCTTCTCTGGCGGGGCAGATCGTTGCAGAGTTGTCATTGCGTCTGGGATTGCCGGCGCCCCGGATCTATCAGTTCTCCTCTCCCATACCGAATGCCCTCGTCCTCGGCACCAGTCGCCACAGCGCTTTTTTCCTACTCTCCAGCACCTTGCTAGAGCGGGCCTCCGACGCCGAATTGCGCGCCATTCTTGCCCACGAGATGGGGCATATTTACTCGGGTGACATGGTAGGTATGCAACTTCTTCAAAGCGTTATCCTTCTCCTTGCCTTGCTGTCGATGCGACAATCCCGAAGCAGCGCGGAGCGTAAGCGCGCAGAACCCTTGCGCGCTCTGCTGCGGGCGTTGTTTTTTTTCCTCTCCCTACCGCCTCTATCGGGATTTTTGCGGCGGCGGGAAATTGCTGCCGATCGTTTTGCCGCGGAACAGGTTGGTGGTGCCGGGATGATTTCTGCGCTACGCAATTACGCGATCACTCCCTGCAATGTTAGCGATCCCTTGGCCAGTATTTCTCCCTTCAGCGTCAAGCAAGACGTCTTTCTTGGTAGAGCAAGCCTGGAAGAACGCATCGCCGCATTGCAGAAAGAGCGAATTTGACCGGCAAAGGCGTAGCAGCAATACGGCAAGACTAGATTCTTGCTATACTCTCGCACCTTTCTCCAGCGAGATGGTCATGACCTACGCCGCGGCCAATCTGTTCCACAGCTTCTCTCCCTGGGCGGTTACCGGTGCCTTTGGATTGCTGGGCACCGCCTGGGCAATTTCGGCTTGGCAACGTTTGGGTGTGGGCAGGGAACTATGGTGGTCGGCCTTGCGTGCTACGGTTCAGCTCGCCCTTATGGGTCTGGTGCTTGGCTGGCTCTTCCGACAACAGTCTCCCCCGTTACTGGTTTTATTTCTGGCGCTGATGATTTTCGCGGCAGGCTTCTTCAACCGCAAGCGCGGAGCGGGCATTCCCCATGCCTATTGGGTTGGCACCGCCAGCATTTTTCTGGCGGCGAGTTTGACCCTGGCGTGGATGCTCGCCTCCGGGCTCGTCACTTGGCGGGGCCAGTCCCTGGTTCCCATTGGGGGCATGATCATTGGCAATGCCATGAATGCGGTCTCCCTGGCCTTGAATCGACTGCGCAGTGAGATCGATCAGCGCGAAGATCTCCTGCTCGCCATGCTCGCCCTGGGGGCCAATGAGCGCCAGTCGATGCGGCAGCTCTATGGCATCGTCGTGCGCAGCTCGTTGATCCCCACTCTCGATAGCCTCAAGAGTGTGGGCATGATCCACATCCCGGGCATCACCGCGGGCATGATCCTGGCGGGAATGGCCCCCCTCGCCGCTGTTTCCATGCAGCTCGTCGTCATGTTGATGTTGACCGCGGCGGTGAGCATCAGCGTGACCAGCGCCGTGGTGCTTGCTGGGCCGCGGGCGCTGCGTTTTAGCACGCGGGAGGAGGCAGCATGACGAAAATTGCCGAGCGGGTGCGCGGATTTCTACCGGTAGTCGTTGATGTCGAGACTGCCGGCTTCGACTGTCAGCAGCATGCCCTGCTCGAAATTGCCGCGGTGGTGATCGCCGGTGAGAGTGGTGCGTTGCAGCCCGTGCAAACCCTGCACTATCATTTGCAGCCCTTTGCCGATGCCATTCTCGACCCCCGTGCGTTGGCTTTCAATGGCATCGATCCCCACCACCCTCTGCGCGGCGCCATCCCCGAAGGTGAGGCTCTGCGCGACCTCTTTCGTGCCCTGCGGCGCCAGGTACGGGAGCAGGGTTGTCGTCGCGCGGTTTTGGTCGGGCACAATGCCAATTTTGATCTTTCCTTTCTTCTTGCTGCGGCAGAACGAGAAAATCTCAAAAATAATCCTTTTCATCCTTTCAGCACCCTCGACACCGTGAGCTTGTCGGCCCTCGCCTTGGGCGAGACCGTGCTCGCCAAAGCGGTGCGTAAGGCGGGATTGGACTGGGATGGAACACAAGCGCACTCGGCCTTATATGATGCCGAGAGAACTGCTGCGTTGTTTTGTTGGATACTCAATCGATTCGATCAAAG
The DNA here is from genome assembly GCA_038447835.1 of Candidatus Igneacidithiobacillus chanchocoensis. Taxonomy (GTDB): domain Bacteria; phylum Pseudomonadota; class Gammaproteobacteria; order Acidithiobacillales; family Acidithiobacillaceae; genus Igneacidithiobacillus; species Igneacidithiobacillus chanchocoensis. The sequence continues at coordinate 14,586 of JAWNZB010000048.1, forward strand.
TGAGCTGTCTCCCTTCCGTCCCTTGCAGGCGGGGAATGTCCCCGCGGATTCCGACAGGAGTGTTTCATGAGTTACCGATTGCGCATTGAACCTAGCGGCCACGAAATGGACATTGCGGCCAACGAGACCATTCTCGAAGCCGCTTTGCGGCACGGTTATGCCCTACCTTACAGTTGTCGCAGCGGAACCTGTGCTACCTGTAAGGGGAAAATTCTCTCTGGTTCGGTAGATTACGGTGAAGTCGACGCAAAAATGCTACCCGACGCAGAAATGGAAGCCGGGTATGCCCTCTTCTGTCAGGCTACTCCCCTTACCGACCTCAGTATCGAGGCAAAAGAAGTGGGTGCGGCGGCGGGAATTCAAATCAAGACTCTGCCTTCGCGTGTAGCGCGAATTGTCGATTTGGCACCCGAGGTGCGGGCGCTGTTTCTGCAAATACCCAGCAGCCAGGAGTTTCATTTCCTGCCCGGGCAATACATCGATATCCTCCTCAAAGATGGCAGTCGTCGCGGTTTTTCTCTCGCCAATATTCCTAACTCCGAGGGACTGTTGGAGCTACACATCAAGCACGTACCTGCGGGTCAGTTCACCGGTCATGTCTTTTCCGGTATGAAAGAAAAAGACATTCTCCGCTTTGAAGGCCCCTTGGGTACCTTCTTCATTCGCGAAGAGTTTCCGGAAAGGCCGCTGCTTATGGCTGCTACCGGTACCGGCTTTGCACCGATCAAGGGCATGCTGCAGCAACTCTTTACTAAAGGAGAGCAGCGCGAGATCCATCTGTACTGGGGGGTACGCTACGCGCAGGAGTTTTATTATCAAGAACTGTTACAGGAATGGCAGAGCGTGCATCCCAACTTTCACTTTACGCCGATTGTTTCGCGCCCCGATGTCGCGTGGACAGGCAGAAGCGGCTATATAACCGAAGCCATTCTTGCCGATTTCCCGGCGCCAAAAGATTTCGCTGCCTATCTTTGTGGGCATCCAGATATGGTATATGACTTATCGCAACGTCTGCAGCAGGCTGGTCTCGATTCCAACTATGTATTTTCTGATGCCTTTGTATTTGCGAAGTCAAAAAATCCCTGACATAATCGCTCGCATTGGTGTTGATGAATAAACACCAACATGGCTATGTGACAAGGGAGCTCAGCAAATGGAAAATACGAGTCGGAAAAGGCACCGCCGATCGGCGGAAGAGCGTTTGGCAGATCTCGAAGCCAAACGGCAACAGATGGAAGCGCGGTTACGGGAGCAAATGGCTAAGCTCGAAGAGCAAAAGCGTCGTTTGCAGGAAAATCCCAAGCTCAAGCGTGAGCGCGATGCCCAGCGGCGCATGCTGGTTGACCGTATTTCGCGCTTGGCGAGCGGTTGGGAAGCAACGCAGATTCTTGCAGCGGTTGCCGAGATCTACGAAAAAGTGGATGGTAATGAGGCCAAGATGCAGGAGCTGCATAAGCGCGGTGAGGCATTAATGCAGGAGCTCAAGCCGCGACGCGGTCGTCGTCCACGCAACAGTATCTAATGCGTGCACATGGGGGCGTTTCCGCCCCCTTATTTTTTTCGCCAGCGCGCCAGCGTGGTGATGCGATGCGCCATGTAGGCGCGGATATACCAGGGCTGGTTTCTCTTTCGTAAAAGATTGCGTACGCGCTGCTGCATTTGCGCCATCTCTAGCTGCGGCTCTTTGAATTGGCCGTTGGCATAACAAAAACTGCAGTACTCTTTGCTCCGACTGCCATCGGTCTCGCTACCGCCGCCCTCCGGATCAAAACAAAGCGGCATACCACAGCTCTGGCAACGTTGTTTTTCCAATTCCCACTGCCGTTGTAGTTTCTTCATGAAGTCCTTCATAGATCGTTGGGCGCCTCAAGTTCGAGCGCTTCCAAATACAGGTGTGCCATACCCAACAGAAATACGACGTTGGGTAGGAGGAAGGTAAGAATACCAGCCAGAAACCAAGCCAGACGTTGGCCGGTATGGGTCCAATGCACGATTGGGAGCACTGCTGCCTGCCACTGCGCGGCCACGTCCATATTGGGCAACCACTGCAAAAGCAGGGCCTCGCCGCCGCCATTGCTAAACAGTGCTGAACCTAAAAATGGAGCTGCCGCTGCCAAGGTCAGGGCGTAGCCGCCGT
>JAWNZB010000150.1:0-3076 GCA_038447835.1 Candidatus Igneacidithiobacillus chanchocoensis
AGCGGCCCTACGTTCTGCTGAATACACCTTCATATCTGCCAACTTTCCGTCCCCGGTCTATGCCTTACTCTATTTCGGAGAGGCGACAACTACCCTGACACCGGGGGCGCCGTACAGGGTGTCGGGGTTGGCTTTCTCAATCTCGCGCATCGCGCGCTGAAGGGCCGTCCCGACATTGCTGGCCTTGGTGCGAACGTCGTTCCAGTGACAGTCTTCCGGGATCTGGAAGCGGTGCGATTCCGGAAACCAGGCGAGTTGCTCGTCACCGGTCTCATCAACGATCTCCTGGTACTCCTCGTCCCAGACGTCGCAGATGCGCTTGAAGAACAACAGCGGAAAAATGTAGGTCTTGAAGTCAGCCGCATCCACAGGGCCGCGCAGGATGTTGGCGGATTCCCAGAGGTGGCTTTCAAGTTGACCGAGGGTGATTGTCGGGGCTGCTTGCGTCATTTGGATGGCGTGCTCTTGACTGGGGTTTTCGCGAGGCCATTGGCGTGCAGATCGTGCGTGCGCGCGCACTCCAGCACCAGGATTTCGATCATCGAAGCCACCGAGCGGCGCTTACGATCAGTCGCCAAGTGCAAAAGCTGCTTGATCTCGGCGGAGGTGCGGATGGAAATGGTTTCGCGTGACATGAAGGCGTCTCATCAGTAGTGTCACGCAAAATGTACTGCATTTTGCGTGACACCTCACGAGCAAAGAAAGAGCGGTCAATAGACCTCGACGGCCATCTTCATATTCTTTGGCACTATGAGTGTTGTAGATCAATGCCAGCAACCTGGACATCTCTGGGCCTTGCTCCAGCGCATTCCCGATAGCGTGGGCTAGGGGCAGGAAGATTCCCAGCAGTTCTCTTACCTTGGCGCTACTTTTTCTCATATCGTCACCAAAAAATGACCTTGCGTTGCCGCCAGGTGGACGGCTGGCGCGCAGGGACCAAATAGATCTCACATCGATTCATTCTGGAGCCAGTCTTCGATTTGCAAGCCTGCCCATCGTCCTATTACAAGCACAGTCATTGGGGCTGAATATCCACTGTCACGGTGCTTTCTCGGCCAAGTATCCTCAACCAAAAACGTACCCGATCTAGCCTAGCTCATTGGCGAGCAGGCCTGCATCGGGACAGGTGAGACTCGCGCAAATTCTTGCGAGAAACGCGCCAAAACGGTCTCCGATCGCGTTGCATCATGATACATCATGTTGCCTCATGTTGCGTCACGCGGTGGGCGAACTCGGGCCAAACTCGGGCCAAAAGCGAGCACGATGGGGGTAATCTAGCTCGCCAAAAAACCAAAACTCGGGCCAAACTCGGGCCAAGAAAGAGAAAAAGCACCTAGGATGGTGTCCTAAGTGCTTGTTTTTCTTGGTGCCGTTGAGGGGAATCGAACCTCTGACCTACTGATTACGAATCAGTTGCTCTACCGACTGAGCTACAACGGCGAAGGGTGTCTACAATTGCAGGGCAGAATGGTAGCGGCATTCTCTTTGCCCTGTCAAAACCCGTTTGCGTTTCCATCGGCAACGTCCGGACCGTCTTCCGTATATTCCGGCCGTTGCAACAAAAAGGCTTTGAGATAGCGGCTCTCGGGCACGGCGGGTGGCACGGGATGGTCCAAATCTTGCCCGGCTTCGGCAAGGATAACGCAGGGACTGCGACGGCTGGCTTGGCGAATTTCGTGCAGGAGTTGGTCGCGCGGCATGTGAAACGAGCAAGAAGCGGTGAAGAGCAGTCCGCCTGGACGCAGCAGCCGCAATGCCATGTCGTTGAGACGGCGATAGGCTTGGGTGCCCTCTTTGCTGTCCTTGCGCGATTTGATGAGGGCTGGCGGGTCGAGAACGATCAGGTCAAAACTTTCGCCTTGGTCACGCAGCAGGCGCAATTGATCGAGGGCATCTCCTTGCCGCGCCTGCACTTGGCTGCCTAAACCATTGTCTTCGGCATTGCGCTGCAGTAAGGCGAGGGCGCTGGCGGAGGCATCGATGGCGATCACTTCGGCGGCACCGGCCTGGGCTAGGGGCAGAGCGAAGGCGCCAGAATACGAGAATAGGTCGAGCACCCGCCGGCCGCTGGCAAAGCTGCGCAGCATGGCGCGGTTACGACGATGGTCATAGAACCATCCAGTTTTTTGACCGCCGTAGGGATCAATCCAAAAGCGACAGCCGTTTTCTTCGATGGCAATCTCTGCCGGTACCTCGCCAGAAAGTACCTCGACGCGTTCTGGCAGCTGCTCGAGGGTGCGCGCCGGACCGCTGGCCTTGAGCAGGATACCGCGCTGGGGGATTTCTGCTTCTAGCGCGGAGACGATGAGGGGCAGATCGCGCTCCATACCGTGGCTGCCGATTTGCAGCACGAGGTACTCTCCGTGACGGTCGATGAGGAGACCGGGCAGCCCATCGCCCTCGCCATGCACCAGGCGATAGAACGGCGTGCTCAGCAGGCGAGCGCGCAATGCCTGGGCGGCGGCTATGCGTTTTCGGTAGAAGTGGACGTCGATTTCCTCGCGTACATCGCGCGTCAGCAAGCGGGCACAGAGCAACGAGTGTGGGCTGACGTGCGCCAGCCCCAAGCCCTTGCCGTGGCTGTCTTCCAGGCGTACCACGGTTCCCGGCTCGATGGCGGTAAGGGGGGTGCGCGCGGTATCGACTTCGTTGCTGTAGATCCACAAATGCCCGGCGCGCAGGCGCCGATCTTCATGAGCGCGTAGACGCAGGACAGGGAGTGAGGACATGGCCGGTTTTTCCTTAGAATTGAATGCGCCCGATTTTACAGTTTCCTGCCCACTTCGTATATTGACGCCGGCCCAGTTACCCCAAGGAGCAGACCATGCAAATTCGCCCCATCCGTTGGCAGGATGACGCCCTCGAACTGTTGGATCAACGCCGTTTGCCGCAAGAGGAAATCTATCTGGCCCTGCGTGATTACCGTGCGGTGGGGCAGGCGATCCGCGACATGGTGGTGCGTGGTGCCCCGGCCATTGGCATCACCGCGGCCTTTGCCATGGTCCTCGCCATGGATCATGCCGCCGCACAGTCCGATTGGCGCCACGCGCTACGTTCTGCCGCCGAAGAACTGCGG
>JAWNZB010000049.1:0-16492 GCA_038447835.1 Candidatus Igneacidithiobacillus chanchocoensis
GGGAGATTGGCGTTATACGCCAATGGGCTGGCAGGTTACGCAGGCGCAATTGCACTGGCCGGAGCTTGGCGATGCCCGTTTTGCCCTTCTCGGACCGATGGGCCGCACGCCGCTCACCGTCAACCTCGAGACGGCCACCCTGGCCCTCGGCCCCCTCTGGCAGACAGGGCTGCGCCCCTTGCTGCCCAACACCGGCCTCGCCCATCGCCTGCAGGCACAGGGCCAGCTGCAGCTCTCGGGCCGCTATGCTGGTGGCCTGCAAGCCCTGCAATGGCAACTCAGCGAGGGCGGCTTGCGCGATCCACAGGGACAATTTGCCTTGCATGACCTAAGCAGCTCCGGGCGCTGGCAACGCGGCGCGGGCGCGTCGCAGGCGCAACTGCAGTGGCTGTATGGCCGTTTTTACGACATCCCCTTTGGTCCCCTCGACGCCCGTTTTCTGCTGCGCGCTAATGCGGCGCAGTTGACAACGCCAGCAGTGGTATCGGTACTGGGCGGGCGCCTGCAGATCGAACATCTACGCGCCAACTGGCAGGGCAATTCGCCCAGTTTTCTCCTTGGCGGCGCTATCCGGCAGATCCAACTCGGCTCCCTCACCCACACCTTTGGCTGGCCCCATTTTACGGGCCGACTGAGTGCGGTCATTCCTCGCTTGCTATATCACAACGGGAACCTCGTCACCGACAGCGTTCTGCACGCCGACGCCTTTGGCGGCACAATCGATATTCACGGCCTGCAATTGGATGGCCTCTTCGGCCCTTCTCCGTTGCTGAAAACCAATATCGATCTGCGGGGCCTGCAACTCAAGCCCCTCACCGATGTCTTTCCCGTGGGTTACATCAGTGGGGTCCTGGACGGAAAAATCGAGCATCTGACCCTGCTCAACTGGCAGCCGGTAGCTTTTGATGCCCGGATCGCCACCCGCAAAAATCCAAAGATTCCGCAGAAAATCAGTGCTGCCGCCATCGAAAAACTCACGCGTCTGGGCGGCGGCGGCATCAGCGGCTTTATTCAGAATATCTATCTGCGTTTCTTTCGGGAATTTGGCTACGCCCAGCTCGGTGCCGGCGTGCGTCTACAGGACGGCATCGCCCATCTCTCCGGCGTCGCCAACGCTCCCCACAGCGGGTTTTACCTATTGAAAGGACAAGGGGTACCCCAGGTGAATATCATCGGGTACAATCGGCGCAGTAATTGGCAGGAATTGCTGAGTCGCCTGCGCGCTGTGATGGAAGGAAAAACACCGGTTGCCACTGGAGATTGAAGCGTGATGAGGAACAGTATTCGTCGGGGTCTTGCGGCCCTTGCCGTACTCGCTCTTTCCCTGAGCTTGGCGGCCTGCGTCACGGTCAACATCTATTTTCCCGCTGCCGCAGCGCAGAAGCTTGCCGATCAGGTCGTCGATCAGGTCTACCACGCAGCGCAGCAAGGACGAGTGGAAATCGAGACCAAGCCACAAGCGGCATCTCCTGCGGCACCCAGCGCCTCGGCAGCGCCGAGTGCTTGGCAGCGCCCCAGCAGAAACTTCGGCCCGGAGCAGGTACTCGGCTATCTTGGTAATGCGGTTTTCCAGTCGGTGAGCGGCACCGCCCGCGCCGCTGCCAATCTCAATGCCTCGAGTCCCGCGGTGCAAGCGGCAAAGGCGAGCGTCGAGGCGCAGGCGCGGCAACTCGGCCCCTATTTTGCCAGCGGCGCCATTGGTTACACGAATGATGGCCTCGTCGCCGTGCACGATGCCGCCGCCGTGCCGCTCGCCGAGCGCGCCTCTTTGCCGGGCCTCGTCAGCAGCTACAACAGCGCACTGCAAAATCTCTACGCACAGATTGCCAATGCCAATGGGCATCCGGAATGGTCCAGCCAAATTCAGGAGAGTTTTGCCAAGGCCTGGATTGCCAAGGCACCGGCAGGCTATTGGGTGCAAGGCCCTAATGGGCAGTGGCAACGTAAGTAAGCCTGCCTCCCTCTTCCCATGAGCAGACCCAAACCGATACGCGGCGCTCCGCCTCGTCGTCTGGAAATCACAACTCTCGATGGCGAGGGCGTTGGGATCGGGCGTGACGAGGGCAAAGTCACCTTCGTGGCTGGCGCCCTTCCTGGCGAACTCGTGGAGGCACAGGTGTACGAGGGAACCCCGCGCTACGATCGCGCGCGGCTCTTGCGGGTCGAGCGTGCCTCCGCCCAACGCGTACCGCCGCGCTGTCCCCATGCCGGAGTCTGCGGCGGCTGCAGCCTGCAGCACCTCGAAATCTCGGCCCAATTAGCGGTCAAGCAGCGACATCTGGAAGAGCAGCTCTGGCAACTGGGCAAAGTGCGCGCCGAACGGCTGCTGCCTCCCATTGCCGGCCCCAGCTACCGCTACCGACGCAAGGCAAGGCTTTCGGTGCGGGTACCTGCCACCCGCGGGGTACTCGTCGGGTTTCGCGAGTATCATTCGAGCTATGTTGCCGAGATGGAGAGCTGCGCGGTACTCGATCCGCGGGTCGGTGAGAGAATTCTAGACCTGCGTGCGCTTCTCGCCCGGCTCCAGAATCCACGCTGCATCCCGCAAATCGAGGTCGCCTGCAGCGATACCGTTGCCGCCCTGGTGATACGACATCTGGAAGCATTGCCGGAGGAGGATAGGGAGCTGCTCGCGCATTTTGGTCGTACACACGGCCTGCAGATCTGGCTGCAAAGCGCCGGGCCCGACAGTCTGCAGTGCATCAGCGAAAAAGATCCCGAACCCCTCTACTACGAGCTTCCTGAATACGATTTGCGCCTGCACTTTACCCCCCTGGTCTTTACCCAAGTGAATGCAAGCATCAATCCGGTGCTGATCCACCGCGCCCTGAGCCTCCTCGATCCCCAACCTGGCGAAAAAATTGCCGACCTCTTCTGCGGGCTAGGGAACTTCACCCTGCCCATTGCCCGCTCCGGAGCCAAAGTGCTAGGTGTGGAGGGCGAGCGTCGCCTCACCAATTTGGCCAATGCCAATGCCGCTGCCAATGGGCTTGCCGGGCAGGTGGAATTCCGCTGTGCCGACCTGACCCAGGAACCCCTCGATGAGGTCCTGGCCGGCCATGCCGTACAAAAGCTTCTCATCGACCCGCCGCGTAGCGGTGCCATCGAAATTCTCAAGGACGTCGGGCCCAACATTCACAGGCTGGTCTACGTCTCCTGCAACCCCGACACTCTCGCCCGCGATGCCGGCTTTTTGGTGCAGCAACTCGGTTTCCGCCTGCGCGCCGCCAGCATCGTCAACATGTTCCCACATACCGCCCATGTCGAGTCCGTTGCCCTCTTTGAGCGCTGAGTTGCCGACGCACTGGCTCTGGGTGCAACCCAGCCAGCAGCAGCTCTGGGAGATGCACGCAGGCGAAGCGCTTGGCGCTTATCCCGTATCGACGGCAAGAGCCGGGTTGGGAGAAGAGTGTAATAGCGGCAAAACCCCCCGCGGCTGGCACTACATACGTGCCCGCATCGGCGCGGGCTTGCCCGCCGACGCCGTACTGCGCGGACGCCGTTGGCGCAATGGCGAGCGCTGGCGGCCGGGCAGCACCCACAGCGATCCCATTCTGGCGCGCATCCTCTGGCTCTGTGGCTTGGAGCCAGGCCGCAATCGCGGCGGTAACGTCGATACCTTCCGTCGCTATATCTACTTGCACGGCACCGGCCGCGAAGATAAGTTAGGGCACGCTGTCTCCGCCGGCTGCGTGCGCCTTGCGCCCACTGCCATCATCGATCTCTTTCCGCGTTGCGGCGCGGGGCTTCCCGTACTCATCGCCGATTCTATTTCGCCTTTTCCCCGGCCGAACAGGAGCACCTGAATGGCACGTTTTCGTTTCCCTCGCTTCAAGCGCGCGGTCGATGTCTTCAATCCGCAGCTCTTCGAGAACCTCTCCCTGGCCGCTTTTCTCGCCTGGGTAGGTCTGGGCTCCGATGCTCTCTCCTCTTCTGCTTACGGTCCCCCGGAGATTTACTACGCGCTCAAGGGGCACGAGTATCTCTCGGTATTGTTGGCGATCGGCATTCCTCTTTCGGTCTTTATCATTGCCGCAGGTTATAAGCAGGTCATTGCCCTCTTCCCCGAGGGGGGCGGTGGCTACCATACCGCCACCACCCTGCTTGGCCCCGTCGCTGGCCTCTTCAGCGGCTCGGCACTGATTGTCGACTACGTCCTTACGGCAGCAATCTCCGTGGCTTCGGGGACAGAGGCGGTGCTTAGCATTCTGCCTCCCTATTGGTATCAGGAGCGCATCCTTCTCGACGTCGTCATCCTACTCTTTCTGATATTGATCAACCTGCGCGGCATGAAGGAATCGATCAAGATTCTCTTGCCCATCTTTGTCGCCTTTTTACTCACCCATGCCATCGTCCTAGGGTGGGGGCTACTGAGCCACGCCGGTGATTTTCCCCACATTGCCGAGGCTACCGTACACGGCGCCCAAAAAGACACTATGGAGTACGGATGGTTCTTCATTGCCGCTTTGGTGATGCGCGCCTTTAGTCTTGGCGGCGGTACCTACACCGGTTTGGAGGCGGTGGCCAACGGCGTGCACATTATGCGCGAGCCCAGAATACAGACCGGGCAACGCACCATGACTCTGCTCGCCAGCTCCCTGTCGCTAGTGGCCGGTAGCTTGATTTTTCTCTATCTGCTCTACCGCGTCGAGGCCCACGGCGGCGAAACCCTCAATGCCGCACTCTACCGCGACATTACCGGCAACTGGTTGGCCTTTGGCGTTAACTGGGGATATTGGGTCACCCTCTTTACCCTGATTACCGAAGGGTTGTTACTCTTCGTTGCTGCCAATACCGGTGTCATCACCGCGCCCATCGTCATGGCCAACATGGCCGTCGATCGCTGGTTGCCGGAGCGCTTCTCTTACCTCTCCGATAATTTTGTCTCTCGTAACGGCATTCTCCTCATCGGCTTTTCTGCCATTGCGATTCTCCTTGCCACCCAAGGCCACGTACGGGTGCTGGTGGTGCTCTACAGCATCAACGTGTTCATTACCTTTACCTTGACCATGGCCGGCCTGAGCCGCCATTGGTTGAGTCAGCGCAAGAGCGGCCAGCCTTGGTTGTGGAAGCTCATGGTGAGCTTTGTCGGACTTCTGGTCACCGCCAGCATTCTGATCATTACCATCTTCGAAAAATTTGATGCCGGCGGCTGGTTCACCCTGACGATCACTGGTGTCGTCATCATCGTTGGCTACTTCATCTACCGGCATTACCGCGCCATCGGCAAGCGCACCCAGGAACTCGACGAAACCATGCTCGACGTGGTTCCGGAAAACCTCGAGCCCGGCCCCGTGCTACCTTTGGATCCACGGGCGAGCACGGCGGTATTTTTCGTCAATCGCTTCGACGGTGTTGGCCTGCATACCCTGCTCACAGCCCATCGCATGGTGAAGGGCTTGGTGCATAATTATGTGTTCCTACTTGCCGGAATCGTGGGCCAGGGCGAGTTCAAGGGCATTGAGGCGGTGGAGCAACTCAAGGTCTACACCGAAGCGGAAGCTAACCAATATGTTGCCTACTGCCGCTCCCACGGCATGGCAGCCACTTGGTTTGCTACCTATGGCACGGATCGCATTCAAGCGATGGAAGATCTCGCCAATGCTGCCATTCGCTACTTCCCCAACAGCATCTTCTTTGCCGGACGGGTAATCGATTCGAGCCAACATAGTGCGCTCTGGGGGATTCTCCACGATGAGGTCTCCTTCATCATCCAAGATCGTCTGCAAAAAGATGGCTTCAGCATGATGATCGTACCCGTGCATGTGCGCGGCATGCCAAGCAAGCTTCCCAACATCAACCTACCCATCGATATGGACGAGAGCATGCAACTGGTGCAACCGGATGCCAAGGAAAAAAGCGAGGCACATGAGCAAGCCGAATAAACTTCCCCTCGGCCCGCTTATGATCGATATCCCCGGCCCACAGTTACGGGCCGCGGATCGTGAGCGTCTATTACACCCCGCGGTGGGCGGCATCATCCTCTTCGCCCGCAATTGCGAAAGTGCCGAGCAAGTGCGGGAGCTCTGTACCGAAATCCACGCCCTGCGCGATCCCCAGCTGCTCATCGCCATCGATCAAGAGGGCGGACGAGTACAACGCCTGCGTTCGGGAGTAACCCGCTTTCCGCCCCAAGCCAGCCTCGGACGGATGGCTGAGGGCGAAGGCCTCGATGCGGCCCGCGGCACCGCGGAGATCTGGGGAGAATTGCTGGGCTATGAACTGCGACAATTGGGAATTGATATCGACTTTACTCCCTGTATTGATCTCGATGCCGGTGTTTCCTCCGTCATTGGCGACCGCGCTTTGCATCCTGATCCCTTCCTGGTTGGCGAACTCGCCAGTCACCTCTGGCAGGGCATGGATCGCCAGGGTCTGACGGGAGTCGCCAAGCACTTTCCTGGACACGGCAACGTTGCCGCCGATTCCCACCTTGAGCTACCCGAGGATCCCCGCGCACGCAGCGAACTGGAAGAAGACTTGCGCCCCTTTCGACGCATGGTAGCTGCCGGCATCCCTGCCATCATGCCGGCGCACGTGCGCTATTCCGCCTGTGATAGTCTACCCGCGGGCTACTCTTTCTACTGGCTACAGCGATTATTGCGCGGCGAAATGGGTTTCACCGGGGTGATTGTCAGTGACGATCTCAGTATGGCAGGAGCATGCTTGGTGGGGGACATCACTGCACGCGTCGATAGCGCCCTCGCTGCAGGTTGCGAATTGCTCCTCATCTGTAATGACGAAGACGCTGCCAACCGGGCGATGCAGCACTGTGGCAGTCAAGAACTGCCAACCTTTCGTCTTGAGCGGCTGCTGGGCCGACCCAGCCACCTCGACACCGCGCGACTGGTCGAACTCCGCCACAGCATCGAGCAATTACAGGAAAAATTCGGCAATCCCTTGTAATCCCTTTGGCAATCGGTAGAATACGCATTCCCCCAAGAGGTGGTCACTCCTTGTTCGGGCGATTGGCGCTCGGACTCTCTGATCCGTAAGGAGCAAGCATTGCGGCATTATGAAATCGTGTTTCTGGTCCACCCTGACCAGAGTGAACTCGTACCCCAGATGATCGAACGCTATCGCGGCATGATTGAAGGCGATGGCGGCCAGATTCACCGTTTGGAGGATTGGGGCCGCCGGCAACTGGCCTACCCGATCAAGAAGGCTCACAAAGCCCATTACGTATTGATGAGCGTGGAATGCACCGCTGCCGCCCTGGCAGAGCTGGAAGATGCCTTCCGCTTTAGTGACGCGGTGCTGCGCCACCTGACCCTGGCCCGCGACGAGGCGGTCACGGAAGCATCGCCGCAGGCGCGTGACGACAGCGAGCGCCGTGAGCCCAGCGCAGAAGAGCGGGCCATGGTAGAAACGGAAGAGTAAGGAGAATAACGATGGCATTTCAAAGAGATCGCGACAGCGACAACGAACGACGTGGTGGTGGTAGTGGTGGCTTCTCGCGGCGGCGCAAGACCTGCCGTTTCAAGGCGGAAGGTGTCAAGGAAATCGATTACAAAGACCTGAAGACCCTGCAGGCTTTTATCGGCGAAACCGGAAAGATCGTGCCGAGCCGAATCACCGGCACCAGCGCTCTCTATCAGCGGCAACTGGCAACTGCCATCAAGCGCGCGCGCTTCCTAGCGTTGTTGCCCTATGTAATCCGTTGATGCGGTAAGGACAAATCCTATGAAAGTCATTCTATTGGAACGTATCAACAAGCTCGGGCGCCTCGGTGATGTGGTCGAAGTTCGCCCTGGCTATGGACGCAATTTCTTGGTTCCCCAGGGCAAGGCAGTGGTTGCCACGGCAGAAAATCTCGCCGATTTTGCCGAGCGCAAGGCCAGCCTCGAGGCGGCAGAAAACGAGCGTCTACACGCTGCCCGGGCACGCGCCGAAGCATTAGCCGACGTGGTTCTACGTATCGCCCTGCAGGCGGGTGAAGATGGGCGTCTTTTCGGCTCTGTTGGCCATCACGAAGTCGCGCGCCTGCTCGAAGAACTCGGCCACAGTGTGAACCACGGCGAGGTGCGGATGCAGGAAGGTCCCATCAAGCGTACCGGCGAATATCCAGTGCGTTTGCATCTGCACCCTGAGGTCGAACTCGACATACAGGTTGTTGTCGAGCGCGCCTGACCTCTGACGTCCAGCAGCAGAGCCATGAACGCCTCTCTGGACGACGATATCAAGGCAACTCCCTACTCCCGGGAGGCTGAGCAATCAGTCCTCGGGGGTTTGCTTATCGATCCCGAAACCTGGGAAACCGTGAGCGAATTGCTGGTAGTGACGGATTTTTATGAGCGTCGCCATCAGGTTATCTTTGCTGCCATTGCGGAAATCTGTAACGCCGGCAGCGAGCTCGATGCCGTCACCCTGGGCGAGCACCTGGAAAGCCGCGAGCTTATCGAAAGCGTCGGTGGTCTCACCTATCTCATCGAACTCGCCAACCTCACGCCTAGCGCAAGTAACACCCACGCCTATGCACGTATTGTGCGCGAACGCTCCATTCTGCGCTCGCTGCTGCGCGCCGGACGAGAAATTGCCGAACTGGCATATCGTCCTGAGGGTCGGGAGGCACGCACCCTCCTCGACGAGGCAGAACGCAAAATTTTCGAGTTGGCCCAGGGCGAGGAACGCAACGGCTCCCACTTTCAGCAGCTGAAGGAAGTCTTGCCCGGCGTCATCGATCGCATCGAACAGATTGCCAAGGAGCGCAAGCAAATTACCGGCCTGCCAACCGGCTTCGTCGACCTCGATGAGAAAACCTCAGGCCTCCACCCCGGCCAGCTCATTATCGTCGCCGGGCGACCGAGTATGGGCAAGACTGCCTTTGCCATGAACATTGCCGAGCACGTAGCTTGCAGCGAAAAGCGCGCAGTAGCAGTCTTCAGCATGGAAATGCCAACGGAAGAGATCGTGCTGCGTGCGCTCTCCTCGCGCGGAAGGGTAGATCAACATCGTCTACGTAATGGCAGCCTCAACCGCGATGACTGGCCGCGCATTGCGCAAGCCGTGGGCGAACTGAATGTCGCGCCGCTCTTTGCCGACGATTCTGCCGCCCTCTCCCCCACCGAACTCCGCTCCCGTGCCCGCCGCCTCAAGCGCGAGCACAACATCTCCCTCATCGTCGTCGATTATCTACAGCTCATGCAGGTACCCGGACGCGGCGACAATCGCGTTGCCGAGATTTCGGAAATCAGTCGCTCCCTCAAGGCCTTGGCGAAGGAATTGGAGCTGCCCATCATCGCCCTTTCCCAGCTCAATCGCAGCCTCGAAAATCGCACCGAAAAACGCCCGCAAATGTCGGATTTGCGCGAATCCGGGGCCATCGAACAAGATGCCGATTTGATTCTTTTCCTGTACCGCGACGAGGTTTATCACAAGGACAAGGAAGAGGTAAAAGGCCTTGCCGAGGTCATTATCGGCAAACAGCGCAACGGCCCCATCGGCACGGTGCGCATGAGTTTCTTCGGCGAGTACACGCGCTTCGAAAACTATGCTCCCCTGGATGGGGAATCCTAGGCACAACCCATCCCTTTTGCGCCAGAGGACGCCCCTGCATCCCCCTGCTATCATGGCGCCATGACCCGTCCCAATCATGTCGAGATTTCTGCTTCTGCCCTTGCCCACAACCTCGCCGTGGTACGCCAGGCTGCACCGCGCGCGCGCATCATGGGGGCAATCAAGGCCAATGCCTATGGACACGGTGCGGCGGTGGTGGCGGGCATCCTTGCCGCTGCCGGCATCGAGGCCTTTGCCGTTGCCTGCATGGAAGAAGCAGAGGAAATTCATGCCCTGGGGCTTACGCCGCGCTGCACGGCTCTCGCTGGCCCCTTTGCTGCCGAGGAGATTCCCTTGGCGGCCGCCCACGGCCATCGTCTGGTACTGCAGAACTTCGATCAGCTGCGCTGGCTACAAGAGAGTCGCTGGCAGGAGCCCTTGGAGGTCTTCGTCAAATTCGATAGCGGCATGCACCGCCTCGGCTTTTCCTCCACAGAACTGCCCCAGGTGTTCGCGCAATTGCGCGGTACTCGCCACAGTCCGCTGCGGGTACTCGGCCTGCTCAGCCACCTAGCCCGCGCCGATACCCCGGCAGATTCCTACAATAGCGAGCAAATCGGGGCCTTTCACCGGGCTTGCGCCGACTTCGGCAGCGAGACTGTAGGCGAGCATTCTTTGCCCAACTCCGCTGCCCTCCTCGCCCTACCCGCAGCGTTCACCCCCTGGGTGCGACCAGGCCTGCTCCTCTATGGTCTGGCACCCATCCAAGGGCAAAGCGCTAGCTCCCTGGGCTTGGCACCCGTGTTGCGTTGGCAGACTCGCATCGTTGCCATCCGTAACTTGCGCGCCGGCGACTGGCTGGGCTATGGCGCCAGTTGGCAGGCCCCGGAAGATTGCCGAATCGGGGTAATCGCCTGCGGCTACGGCGACGGCCTCGATCGTCGACTGGGGCCCCAAGAGGCTCCCGTCTTGGTGCGCGGCCAGGCGAGTCGCCTGCTTGGCCGGGTGAGTATGGACCTTGCCTTTGTTGCCTTGAATGGCATCAGGGCGGAGTTGGGTGACCCAGTACAGGTCCTCGGCGGGCCAGAGCTACCCCTGGAAGACTGCGCTGCCCGCCTCGATACCATCCCCTACGAAATCGGCACCCGTATCGCCCGGCGGGTGGCGCGCCGGCAAGTACCATGAGCCGCGAGCGCAGCCTCTACGTTTGCCAGGAATGCGGCGCCAGCAGCCCCAAATGGATGGGGCGTTGCGGCGAATGCGGGGCGTGGAACAGCCTGGTAGAAGAGCGGGCACCAGCAAACGCGAGCAAGCGCGGCAGCAGCGCCTATGCGGTAGCCAGTCCACCGCAGCGCTTGGCTGCGGTACCGATTGCCGAAATTCGGCGGCAAAGCAGCGGGCTACAAGAGCTCGATCGAGTTCTAGGCGGTGGGATTGTACCGGGCGCGGCAATCCTTCTTGGCGGCGAGCCCGGCATTGGCAAATCGACCTTGCTGCTGCAAAGCGCGGCTGGCATGGCGCAGAACGATCTGATCCTCTACGTGACCGGCGAAGAATCTGCTGCGCAGTTGGCCCTGCGGGCCCAGCGCCTTGGCATTGGCGATTTGGCCATCGACGTCCTCGCCGAAAATCATCTGGAAAGCATCGAGTCGCAGATTGCCCAGCAACGACCGCAGGTGGTGCTTATCGACTCTATCCAGACCCTGTTTACCGACGCCCTGCAATCGGCACCGGGTTCGGTGGCACAGGTGCGCGAGTGTGCTGCGCGCTTGGTTCGTCTTGCCAAAGCCCAAGACGTGAGCCTATGGATGGTCGGCCATGTGACCAAGGAAGGCGCCATTGCTGGTCCGCGGGTACTGGAGCACATGGTCGACACGGTACTCTACTTCGAGGGTGAGGCTGGTAGCCCCTATCGCATCGTGCGCGCCATCAAGAATCGCTTTGGCGCCGCTAACGAGCTGGCCGTCTTTGAGATGCACGCCCAAGGGCTCAGCGAAATCCACAATCCCTCCCGCCTTTTTCTTAGCCAGCACCAGCGCCCGGTGGCGGGCAGTGTCGTCCTTGCTACGCAAGAAGGCAGCCGCAGCCTGCTGGTCGAGGTGCAAGCACTGGTCACCCCCAGCCCCCTTGCCAACCCACGCCGGGTTGCCCTTGGCCTCGACCCCAATCGCCTGTCCCTGCTCCTCGCCATCCTCCACCGCCATGGCGGCAGTTTTCTCTTTGACCAGGATGTCTTTGTGAACATTGCGGGCGGCGTGCGGGTACTCGAACCGGCGGCGGATCTGGCGGTTGCCCTGGCGGTGCAGAGTGCTTTTCGCAATCAGCCCCTCGCGGAAGGGCTAGTGGCCTTTGGCGAATTGGGCTTGGCGGGGGAGCTACGCGCCGTCGCGCACAGCGAAGAACGCCTGCGCGAAGCAGAAAAGCTTGGCTTCCGCCGGGCCATCGTTCCCCCCGGCGCGAAAGCACCCGGGAAGCTCCGCCTGCACCAAGCACGCAGCCTTGCCGAAGCGGTCGGCTTAGCCTTTGACGAAAGCGTTGCCTAGACGACGTTAGCTTTCCCCGCGGCAAAGCTGGAAGGCTTGCAATAAGGCCGCCGCAAAGCGCCGGTGACAGTCCTCGAGTTGCGCCCAACCGCGCAGGGAAGGCGATCCGTCCGACTCTCGCAAGCCCAGGATGTGCTGGTGATACTCGGCATGTAAGTAAAAGAGCTCATGCTCCGGCACCAGGCCCAGGGCGAGCAGCCGCTGCTGCTCCTGGCAGGCATCGGCATTGGCGAGAGAGACCAGATCGAGTAGACCAGGGTCGTGATCAAAGGCCTTTTCGAGCAGGGAAAAATTCGTCAAATGAAAGGCGTAGGCGCTGAGAAGGGTGGGTGGCAAGGGCGCCGAAATCGATAGCTGCTGTTGCGAGAGAAACGCTTGCAAGTCCACAAAGGGCATCGGTCGCGCAATGGCGTAGCCCTGGAGATAGCGCATGCCGAGAACCCCAATCGCGTCGCGGATGGCTACGGTCTCGACGCCTTCCGCAACGAGGTCGATGTCGAGGCCTCGGGCGAGATCCACTACCGATTGCACAAAGCTCAGATCCCGCGGATGTTCCTCGAGGGTACGGATAAATCCCTGATCCAACTTGGCCTTGTCGATAGGCAACTGCTTGAGGCGCAGGAGAGATGAATAACCACTGCCGACGTCATCAATGGCCAGCTGAAAACCCAAACTTTTCAGCTCTTGGAGCCGATCGAGGGCCAAAGCCTGGTCTGCAAATTCGTGACTCTCCAAAAGCTCGAGCACAATGCGGCGCGGATCGATTTTTTCCGTTCGCAAGAGGCGTTGCAGAAATTGTACGCAGGTCACGCCGACCAGCTGCGGGTCGATATTCACCGAGACCCAAAGCGAAAATCCCAAGGCGTCGAGTACTTGCAACTCGGCGACGGCGCGCAGCAACATCTGTTGCGTAAGCGCAAAAAGATCCTCCTCCGCGAGTTGGCAGAGGAATTCTCCCGGCGAGTAGACCCTCCCCTCACCATCGACCAAGCGCGCCAGGGCCTCGATACCCACCACCTGCTGCCGTCGCTGATCCCAGACTGGCTGATACCACGCCTGCAAGGCACCGGAACGGAATAGGGCCCGCAAGGGATAACGATCGACGTCACTACTCCAAAAGGCCCAAGGCCGCTCGCGCCCAGACTTATTCCGCTTGGCCTCGAACATGGCCTGATCCGCCTCGCGCAGGAGCAACTCGAGGTTATCGTGATGCGAGAGGGGATAGATGCTTGCCCCCATACTCATCGCGATCGACACCTTCTCGTCGTCACCAAGGTCGATGGGGCGCTGTAAGCGCTCGGCTACCTTGGCGAGCACGCTCTCCAGCTGGTTGAGGTCGCGCAGTCCCTCGAGGAGGAGGATAAATTCATCGCCACCAAAGCGAGCAATGCTATCGCCATGACGCAAGACCTTACGCAAGCGCTTGGCGGTACGTTGCAGAATCAGATCGCCACGATCGCGGCCCAGGCGGTCATTGAGCGCCTTGAAGTCATCGAGATCGATCACCACCATCGCCAGCAGACGCTCACTACGATCGGCGCGGTTTCGCGCTCGCGGTAGCTCTTCTTCTAAGGCGCGTCGATTCATTAAGGCAGTCAAAGGGTCGTGGAGAAGGGCGTCGTCGCCTTCCAGAAGCCGCGGCAAGGTCTCACGCCCTAAATCCCGCTGCACTGCGGCATATTGCACCACCCTCCCATGGTGGTCGCGTATGGGGGTAATGGTCAGATGATTCCAGAAACTACTGCCATCCTTACGGTAGTTGAGGATTTTTCCCTCGAAGCCGCGTTCCTGTTCCCCCGGTGTCAGGGTAGTTGTCGCCTCTCCGAAATAGAGTAAGGCATAGACCGGGGACGGAAAGTTGGCAGATATGAAGGTGTATTCAGCAGAACGTAGGGCCGCTGTGTTGCGGAAGATGTTGCCGCCCTTGAGCCTGCCCGTGCCCGAATTGGCCCGGCAGGAAGGGATTCCGGATGGTACGCTGTACTATTGGAGAAAGCAGGCAATGGCGAGTGGTGAAATGAGTGCAGTAACCAAGAAGACAGCAGAGGGTTGGTCTGCGGAGTCCAAGCTGGCGGCGGTGGTGGAAACGGCTCATCTGTCGGAAGTGGAGTTGAGTCAGTATTGTCGGGGCAAGGGACTCTACCCCGAGCAGGTAAAGGCGTGGAAGCAGGCCTGCATCGTTGGGCAGCAGACCGCCGCGCAACAGAAACAGGCAGCGGGTGCACAAAGCCGTGCAGATCAGAAACGGATTCATGAGCTAGAGCGGCAGCTACATCGTAAAGACCAGGCGTTGGCCGAAGCGGCGGCGCTGTTGATCCTGCGAAAAAAATTGAACGCCCTCTGGGGAGACGACACCGGGGAGAATTAACCCCGGTCCCAGAGCGGCAACAATTCGTCGCATGGATACAGGAAGCCTCAGAAGCTGGGGCCCGCCGCGCGCGGGCATGCACAGAGGCCGGTTTATCATTACGCACCGTCCAGCGATGGACAGAGGAGTCGGGGGTGATCAAGGCAGATGCTCGCACAACGGTGGAACGACCGGTGCCGGCCAACAAGCTGAGTGAAGTCGAAGTACAGCAGGTGCTAGACGCATGCCATCGCCGGGATACGGCTCACCTACCGCCCACCCAAATTGTGCCTCGGCTGGCCGACGAGGGGATCTATCTCGCCTCTGAGTCTACCTTCTACCGGATCCTCAAGGCCGAGGGGCTGGGGGCACGGCGCGGCCGCGCCCATCTACCTCGCGAGGTGAAGCAGCCTACCAGCCATACGGCTACCGGCGCGAACCAAGTCTGGTCTTGGGACATCACCTACTTACCCTCGCCGGTGCGGGGGCAGTACTACTATCTCTACCTCTTTGAGGACCTGTACAGCCGCAAGGCGGTGGCCTGGGAGGTCCATACCGAGGAGAGCGGCGATCATGCCGCCACGATCGTCCAGAGGGGTGTGACGGCGGAGCAATGCTGGCGGCAACCCTTGGTCCTGCACTCCGACAATGGCACCCCGATGAAATCTTCTACTCTGCTAGCCAAGCTCTACGATCTGGGGATCACCCCGTCCCGGGGCCGACCACGGGTCAGCAATGACAACCCGTATTCAGAGTCCCTGTTCAGAACGCTGAAATACTGTCCGCAGTGGCCGGAGAGCGGCTTTGCTGATCTTGATGCTGCACGACTCTGGGTGCGTGACTTCATCGCCTGGTACAACCATGAGCATCGTCACAGCCGTATACGCTTCGTTACTCCGGCACAGCGTCACCGGGGCGAAGATCACGCGCTGCTGGCGAAACGTCATGCCCTCTATGAGGCGGCCAAGGCGAGAAATCCTGCGCGCTGGTCAGGCGGCACACGCAATTGGACACCCGTCGGTGCAGTAGATTTGAATCCGCAACGACAGGAGAAAATGGCGGCTTAAAAACCGGGAGACGCGACAACTACCTTGACAGACGCCGTGTTTCAGACGCCGGCGAATCGTGGCGATGGTCTCTGGGGAGGTCTCTGGACCCTGTAAGAGGCGGCAATTCTGCCCCAGCAACTCGGCAAGGCTATATCCGGTAATCTCCGCGAAGGCATTGTTGCAGTACAAGATGCGATGTTCGGCATCGGTTAGCAGGACCCCTTCGCTCACCGAACGCAGAACAGCAGAGATCCCGCGCTCGCGATGCTCGATTTGATTTTGAAATAGGATCTGGGAAATTACCGAGGTGACCCCACGCAAAAGAGCAACCTGCTCCGGGCTCGCCAAGGCCTCGCAAAAGCTGGTCAGAGCGAAACTACCCACCACCTTCCCCAAGGGATCGAGGATAGGGGCTGACCAGCAGGCATGGATGTTGAGTTCTCGCGCAATAGTCTGCAGATGCGACCAGCGCTCATCCTCGCGTACATTCGACACCAGCACAATCTGGCCGCTCATTACCGTACTGGCGCAGGAGCCATTCCCGGGGATGACCGGAATGCCATCAAAGTAGGCCCACAACTCTTGGGTGAGACTGGGGCCCGCGTACAAGCGCAGCCGCTCTTCGGCACCCAGGAGCATGACCGTTGCCAAAGCCCCCGGCACGATGCGCTCGGCAAGTAGACAAAGAGCGTCTATTTGTTGCTGTACCGCGCTCCCCGCCTCCGGAATCGCCGGACTACACGAGATACTGCGCATTGTTATAACCGCTCCTGCTGCCCATCAAGGGTCATACGAACAACACTACTAGAGAGATAAGAGTCATCTCTTGGGACGCAAAAAACTCGCCTGCACCAAACGTGGTTTGCAGTCGAGCCTTGCTACTACCTATATAGACTACATCTAACTTCTTATCAGTTCAAGATATCCTCTTTTTCACAACGCTCCTATAAAGCTACAGCAACCAGCCATTTTCTGTATCGACTGCAGGATGCTTGCAATACAAGGCGCTCCGGACGTCTGCAACCTTTAGCAAATACTAATGCGTATTCCATGCCATT
>JAWNZB010000050.1:0-16174 GCA_038447835.1 Candidatus Igneacidithiobacillus chanchocoensis
CCTGCATGGTCTCGGCTTCTCCCTCCTGGCCACCCGCGGCACTGCCCAGCAATTAGAGAATGCCGGGCTGCCGGTCACGAGGGTAAACAAGGTCACCGAGGGGCGCCCGCATATCGTCGACGCCATCAAGAATGGCAAGGTGCAGATCATCATCAACACCGTCGATGAGCGGCAGTCGGTGCGCGACTCTTTCAGCATCCGCCGCGCTGCCCTACAAATGGGTCTCACCTATTACACCACTTTGGCCGGCGCCACCGCCGGTACCGCTGCCCTCGGCGTCTTGCTCAGTTCTGAGCGCAGCGTCGTTCGTTTACAAGACCTGGCTAGACAGACCCCTTCCCGGAGGTAAGTTTCATGAGTGATAAAATCCCGATGACCGTCGTCGGTGCCCAACGCTTGCGCGACGAGCTGCAACGCCTCAAAAGTAAAGATCGGCCAGCAGTCATCGAGGCCATTGCCGAGGCGCGCGCCAAGGGTGATCTTTCCGAGAATGCCGAATACGATGCTGCCAAGGAGCAACAAGGCTTCATCGAGGGGCGCATCCGCGAGATCGAGGGTTTCTTGGCCAACGCCCAGATCATCGACCCCAAATCCCTTAACGCCGGCGACCGTATCGTCTTTGGCGCCACGGTGGAACTCGAGGACGAAGACGGTAATCAGATCAGTTACCAGATCGTTGGCGACGCCGAAGCCGACATCAAGGAAAACAAGATTTCCATCAGCTCCCCCGTGGCTCGCGCCCTGATTGGCAAACACGAGGGCGACAGTATCGAAGTCAACGCTCCGGGCGGCACCCGCGAATATAGTATTCTCAGCGTCCGTTATCTCTAAATTCGCCGCGCCCCACCTGGGCGCCTCCTGGAAAACCTACCCATGCTGCAGCATTTTTATCTCTTTTTGCTGGCGGCGCTGCAAGGCGTCACCGAACTCTTCCCCATCTCCAGCCTCGGCCACAGCATCCTGGTGCCGGCGTTGTTTCGTTGGCCCATCGATCGCGACGCCCCCTGGTTTTTGCCCTTCATCGTCGTTCTCCACCTCGGTACCTTGGTAGCGTTACTGAGCTTTTTTTGGCGCGAATGGGTGGCGCTCATCAGCGCTTTCGTCCGTGACCGCGGCCGGCCCCGCAGCGCCGAAACACGCCTACTCTGGCTCTTGATTCTGGCCAGCATTCCAGCTGGCCTGCTCGGCCTTGCCCTCGCCCATCGCATTAAGGATCTTTTTGGCGGCTTTAGCTTTGCCGCCATTGCACTCATGGTGAATGGAGCTCTGCTCATCTGGGGCGACCGCTTGCGGGCCCGGGATCCCAGCCATACCCTAGAGAAACTCAGCTGGCGGCGGGCATTGATTATCGGCTTTGCTCAATCCTTGGCGCTGATCCCTGGCTTTTCGCGCTCCGGTGCTACCCTCGTGGCCGGCATTGGCGTCGGGCTCGACTATGCGAACTCCGCACGTTTTTCCTTTCTCCTTGCTACCCCTATCATCGGCGCGGCGGGGCTACTAGAAGTACCCAAGCTCCTGCATCAGCATCTGAGCCATGGTCTGCTGCCCGTGATTCTATTGGCCGGCGTAATATCCGCCATCTTTGCTTGGGCATCGGTGTGGTTTTTGATGCGCTATTTTCATCAACACGAAATCAAGGCATTACGCCCCTTCGGGATTTATTGCATCCTCTTAGGTGCTTTTGCGCTGATCATTGGCAACGGCGGCCTCTAGGCCGCTCGCCGTTACGACCGCTCTTCGGCGGCCATCAGTTTGCCAACGGCACCGCCGGCAACGCTACTTTGCAGTGCGAGGGCGATGCCCACCGCCGTAAGAATATAGAAAACTCCCTGTACCCCAATCCAGCCCAGACCCCAGCCGCCAACCACACCACCAGCAAAAATGCCGAGAAACTGCATCAAGGAATAAACGCCGCTGGCGGCCCCACGCTGCTCGGGCGAGGTCGAGCGGCTCATCATTGACGGCAAGATGGCGGAGGCGGTGTTGTAACCGGCAAAGAAGACGATGGCAGCGGAACCCACAGCCCAAAAATTACCGGCAAAGAGCCCCATCAGCAGGGCACCAACGGCAATGGTAACACCGCTTAACGCCAGCACGCGACGGTGTTCTTTGTTCTTTTCGGCATAGATTACCGGAAACAGCATCAGCAGAATCCCGCCGAACATCACCGGCAGATAGACTTCCCAAATTGCCCCTTGGGTGAGTTGGGTGGCGCGCAGCAACTCGGGCGACAAGACCACAAAGCTGGCACCTAGCACCATTTGCAGGATGAAGATACCAACGCTTGCCGCCTGCACCGCCGGATGGGAGAAAATGCCCAGGGCATCCCGAAATGAGCCCATACGGCGCTGCTGCCCCTCAGGAATCGTGGGAATCACCCCATAAAGAGGGAAAAAAGCCAAAATTCCGAGTACGGCAGCGCCCCAAAAAACGCCCGCCAAACCGGCAAAACCATAGATGAGGGGACCGAGGGCCATGCCCAAAACGTAGGCAATGGAAATGCTGCCACCGATCGCCGCCATCGCCTTGGTGCGGTGGGCATCGTCGGTGAGATCGCCAGCGGTGGCGAGGAGCACCGAGGAAACGGCCCCAGCACCCTGCAAGACCCGGGCGAGGATCACTCCCCAAATACTACTGGTTACCGCGCCCAGCACGGAGCCGGCAATGAAGAGCAGGAGTCCAAAAACTAAAACCGGTTTACGTCCAAAGCGATCGGAAGCGCTACCAAAAGGGAATTGCAAAACCGCTTGCGCCAAACCATAGATGCCCACGGCCAAACCCAACAAAAACGGCGTACTGTCGCGCATGGAGTGACTGTCGAGAGCAAGAACCGGCATGAGCATGAAAAGCCCAAGCATACGCGTCATGTAGATGAAGCTGAGCCCAAAGACGGCCTTTTTCTCCGTCGCCGTCATCGGCGCGGCGGCGGGCCGCCCGCGCCGTGGCTTACCCTTAGAGGAGGCCATAGCCGAGAATCGCCTTCCCTACGAGCAATGCTGTAAACAGCAAAAAGAGATAGCTGATAGAAAACGCAAACATCTTGCGCGCGTAGAGATCCATCTCCGCACTCTCCGGCAGTTTGCGCAGACGCAGGGCCATACCGACAAACCACGCACCAGCTACCCAGGCAATGCCACCGTAAATCCAATCGTGGCTGAGGAAGGCCGGCACCAGGCTCACCAGCCAGGTGGCAATGGCGTAGACCAAAATTTCCTTGCGCGTACGGTCGATACCATGGGTGACCGGCAACATCGGAATGCAGGCCTTGGCATAGTCGCGCCGACAGTAAATGGCGAGCGGCCAAAAATGCGCTGGTGTCCAGACGAAGATGAGTGCTACCAAGAACAGCGGATAGAGCGCTACCGATCCCGTTACCGCGGTCCAGCCGATCAATGGCGGCAGGGCCCCCGCCAAACCGCCCCAAACGATGTTCCAGGGGGTACTGGGCTTGAGATAGAGAGTGTAGACGACGCCGTAACCCACGGTTCCCAATAGGGTCAAGGCGAGGGTAAGGGGATTGGTCCATATCCATAGCACCGCGACGCTGGTGGCCAGCAAAACGCTTGCATACAAGATAGCGCCGCGCCGACCGATACGTCCCTCGGCCAGCGGGCGACGGTGGGTACGCCGCATATGCTGATCGAGCTCAGGCTCAACAATCTGATTCAAAACACCGCCTGCCCCCCCGGCCAGAGCAATGCCCAAAAGCCCAGCCAGAGCGGCCGGCCAGTGGGTAATCCCACCGGGCGCGAGCAGCTCTCCGACCAGGGCAGTGAAGACGAGCAAAGACACTACACGCGCCTTGGCCAGCACCCACAGATCACGCAGCAATTGCACGGCCCCACTCGGGCCCGGCAGGATCAGGGGGGAAGAAGTACCGAGAGACTTAGCCATAATTGTTCCTTACCGCCAGACGAGGACAATGGCGAGGCTCATGGAAAGCACCATGCCCTGATGAAAAGCCACCATAATCCCCGGATCCTTGGGTTTGAGATTGACCGCGTGAAAAAGGAGAAAACCGACGGCGACTTGTAGCACCGCCAGATAGAAGGCAACGGGATAAGCCGGCATCATCCAGCCCAGGGTCGCAACCAGGAGCAGTGCCGCCGAAACGTGGGCGGCAACGGTCCATTGCGATGCCTTACGCGGCGCCACGAATGACCCAATCTCCTTACCAAAACCACGCTGTCCGGTGGTCATCCCGCCCAATAGCACGGCAAAGAGCAAGGCGTGCAAGGCACCCATCGCGTACAGATAAGACCAAAAATTCATGCCTGGGTAGACGAGATTGACCAAAAAGATCAAAAAGACCCCGTAGGCCAACAGTCCATGGATGCCATGCACCAAAGCCGGGGCCTTGCCGGCCAGAACGTAGAGGGTTCCCATGCCGAAGAGCGCGGTAACCACAATGAGTCCCAGACCGGAAAGGGTATTGACGTCTGGCGCGAGAATGGCGAGAGCAAGGGCGACCAAGCCTACCAAGGTAGCCACTACGCGGTGCGCCGCCTCGGGATCGCTACGCAGCATCAAAACAACAATGTTGCGGGTGTACGGCCACTTGGTTCCTAGGGAAAGGCCGTAACCAAAGCCTTCCACGAGGCTACCGAGGAGGATGAGCACCATGGCAAATCCCACCTCGATGGTGGAAAGGGCGCGCACCAAGGCCGCGACCACTCCACCACTGCCCTGCACACCTTCGACCACCCCGGCAACGACAGCCGCAACCAGGGCAAGGCCAATAAACTTGCCAATGGCGCGCACGAAGGGGGTCATCTCCGGCTCAACGGCATGGGGAATATCCCCCTGGCCTACCCCTACTACTCGACCACTCTCCAAGACGCTAGACATGTTTGACTCCTAAAAGACGCTCAGTGCATCCCCATACCCGGCATCATGGGCATGGTCCGCAGGTACAGCTGCGAGAACATCCACCAAGTCAGACCGATGGTAAGGATGAATAGAGGAATGAAGAGCACCAAGGAAACCGTATTCCAGATATTGTGCTCAGAAATATCCAAGTGCAGCAGAAAATAGATCTGCGCAATAATGGAGACTGCCGCGCAAATAGTGATCACCAGCAGCAGCCCAAAGGGTGGGAAGGCATGGGAAGAAACCATGGCCGTTGCCGCCAACATCAGCAACAGGGAAATCAGAAAGCCGGTAAAATAGCCGCGAACGCTGGCCATCTGCACTTCCGGGTGCAAAATCGGATTGTCGTGACCGTGACTCATGACATGTACCCCCAGAGGTAGACAAAAACATAGACAAATACCCAGATGATGGCCTGCAAGTGCCAAAACATCCGCAGGGTGAGTAGGCGTCCGACGGTATCGGTGGTAAAGCCCTTGCTCATCACCTGAAACATCATCACCACAATCCAGATCAGCCCGAAGAAGATGTGGGCCGCATGAGTCTGGGTCAGGACGATGAAAGCCGAGGCGCCACCGCTGGTCTGCACCGTCACCCCATGGGCGGCAAGATCCATCATGTCGTGGATATCCAGGCCCAAAAAGACGGCGCCCAGCACAAAAGCAGCGATCAAGCCATTCATGACGCCGGCTTTGCTCCCCTTCTTGAGGGCGCTCATGCCCATGCCGTAGGCCAAAACGCTCAGAAACAAGGCCACGGTCTGGGTAAAGGTATACCAAGGGTGGACGAAATCCGCTGGGGTCGGGCCATTGTAGTAGCTGTGGGAGTAGCTCAACACACCATAGGCCGCAAAAAGTGTCGCGAAGAGCATCCCGTCGCTGAGCAGGTAGAGAAAATACCCAAAGGTCCGGGTAGAGATCACATCATGGCCATGATAGTGGGTATCCCACAGGGTGGCCGTTTTTGGATCCGGTGAATTATGTGCACTCATTACCAAAATTCCTCTTGTAGAGGGGCGTGAACTAGGTCACGCCCACAATCCTCAGTGCTGATCGCCAGCGCTGGGCGGCGTACCCAAAGGTGCAACGCGTTGACCATCAAAGGCCATCGCCCCACCCGGTACCGCATGCCCGCCGTGCTGCGGCAGATGATCTGCTTCTATCTGCTGCTGACGACGCATGGCCTCACGCTCCATTTTTTCGAGCTCGGCGGCGGTGATGATGTAGCCGGGGTCACCACGCCAGGAGCGGACGATCATGAGCACGATGATTGCTACCAAGCTGACCAAACAAAGCCACCAGACACGCCAGGTCAGGGCAAATCCGAGCACGAAGGTCAGCGCACCGATGTAAACCGCGACGCCGGTGTTGTTCGGCATGTGGATGTCGACATAGTGGGCCGGCTGGGTCTCGTTGATGCCATTCTGACGCCGCCAAGCTAGCTCATCGCGGGCATTGACATGGGGGGTAACGGCAAAGTTGTAGAAAGGCACCGGCGAATGGGTGAGCCACTCGAGGGAACGCGAGGTACCCCAGGCATCCTGGCCAACGCGGTTCTTCACCCGATCGCGGATACTCACGTACAGGAGGACGAAGAAAGCCGCAACCGAGAGGCAGTACACGCCAATACCAATTTCCTCGGTCAACAGATACGGATGCCAAGCAGTATTGAAAACGTAATCCAAACGCCGGGTCTGCCCCATAAAGCCGAGCATGTACATCGGAATAAAGACCAGTGCCGTGCCACCGCTAAAGAGCCAGAACATGGTCTTGGCCCAGAACTCGTCGAGCTTGAAGCCAAAGACCTTGGGGAACCAGAAGATCACCGAGGCAAAGATGGCGTAGACGATCACCAGCAACATGGAGTGGAAGTGCGCAATGACGAAGACGCTGTTGTGCACCATGTAGTTGATAGCGGGAATCGCCAGCATCATGCCGGTGAGACCACCAATGAGGAGCAGGAAGAGCGCCCCAATTGCCCACAGCATGGCCGCGGTGTAGGTGATACGGCCGCGGTACATGGTAAACGCCCAGTTAAAGACCTTCACACCAGTGGGGATACCTACCAACATCGTCGCGATACTGAAGAAGCTGTTGACGTCGGGTCCGGCGCCCATGGTGAAGAAGTGGTGTAGCCAGACCAGCCAGGATACACCGGCAATGGCAAAACTTGCTGCTACCATGGTGATGTAGCCGAAGAGCGGCTTTTCCGAGAAGGTGGGGAAGATTTCAGACATCATGCCAAAGGCCGGCAGGATGACGAAGTACACCTCTGGGTGCCCCCAGATCCAGAAAAGATTGGTATACAACATCAGATTGCCGCCGTAACCCGCGGTAAAGAAGTGCGAACCAAAATAGCGGTCACAGGCCACCAGCGCCAAGGCAATCTGCAATGCCGGGAAGGAGGTCAAAGCGATGATATTGGCGGAGAGACTCGCCCAAGTGAAAATCGGCAAACGGAACCAAGTCATTCCCGGCGCGCGCATCTTCACGATAGTTGCAATCAAGTTGATACCGCCGAGGGTGGTGCCTAAAGCCGTGAGTTCGAGGGTCCAGATCCAGTAGTCCACACCCACACCAGGGCTGTACTGCAACTCGAAGATCGGGGCATAGCCAAACCAGCCGTTGTGGGCAAAATCACCCACAAACAAAGACGCCATGATCAGCCCAACAGCAGCCGCCGTGATCCACAAACCCAAGGCGTTGAGGTAGGGATAGGCCATGTCGCGAGCACCCACCTGAATCGGCACGATGATATTCATGAAGCCAACAAGCAAAGGTGTTGCCGCCAGCAAAATCATGATCAAACCATGAGCGCTGTACACCTGGCCAAAGTGGAACGGCGTCAGATACCCATGTTCTGCACCGAAAACACCAGAGGATTGCGGCCCGTTAGCCCAAACCTGCTGGGTACGGATCATCAGGCCGTCGACAAAACCACGAAAGAGCATGACCAAACCCAGGATGATGTACATTACCCCGAGCTTCTTGTGGTCGACGGTGGTCAGCCACTCTTTCCAGAGATAACCCCACTTGTGGTAGTAGGTAATCAAACCAATGAGCAGAATGGCACCGATCACCACCGCCACAAATAGTGGCGCGAGGATCGGATTGGTATAGGGGATCTGGTCTAAGGCCAGTCTCCCTAGCAAGGGGTTCCAACCCCCAGGCACTTGAACGAGCATTTGCGTCACCTCTCCTTTTTTCCTAGTCGCGATGCTCTGCGGCTTGCTTTTGCAAATAAGCCACCATGTTTTCGGTCATTGCCGGCGGCAAGGGCCAAGTCTTACCGTTCATCACTTCCATGATGAGATGATCAAAAATCCCGTCTTCCACGTGAGAGAAATACACCACATGGTGATTCACGTTGATGTACGGTTCAGCAAAACGATTGAAGCTCGCGTAGTCCATCGTTTTTGGCGATGCCTGGACTTTTGCCACCCAATTCTGAAAATCCGCCTCGGTAACCATCTTGGTCTTAAAGGTCATCCACGAAGTACCGGCACCAGCATAATCAGAAGCGATGCCTTGGTACTCACCGACGCGATCGCTCTCGAGCGCATTTTTGGTGCGCATACCCGGCATAACGTCAATCATGCCGACCAACTGCGGAATGAAGAACCCAGAGGTAACCGCGGTAGAAGTCAGGCGAAAAAATACCGGGGTGTGGGTGGGGAGGACCAATTCGTTGGCTACGGCCATGTGATACTGAGGATAAACAAATAACCACTGCCAATCAGTGGCGATCACGTCGACATGGATCGGATCGCCCTTGGGCGCCATGTGCTTGGTGATGACGGTGGGATTGTAGGGGTTAATCTCAAAGGTACCCTTGTAGGCAAAGTAAGAGAGAAATCCGACAGCGATAATCGGAATACCCCAAACCACCACCTCCAAGACGTTGGAGTGCGACCAATGGGCATCGTACTTGCCGCGATTTTTCCCCTTGGAGTATTTCCACATGAACCAGATCACTAGCAGTGTCGTGAGCCCGACAATAGCGCCCATGACTGCCACGTCGATGATCATATACTGCAGATTGGTTTTAGCCATGATGCCATGGGGATCGAAGATCCAGAAAATACTGGCGTTAGCGACACTGGCCCACAAACCTGCCAGCGCAGCTCCTCCCCATGCTACCAGTCGTTTTGCTTGTTGTTTGAACATACCTACCTTTCTCCCTGACGGATTCCAAGTTCCGCATCTATACGTATATCACCAATCGTCTTGGCTACCGCAAATGCTAGACGAGGCACTCCCTTTTCTACCCCAACCAATACCATTCATGTCGGTAGCCAATCGAATCGATGAGGCAAAAACAGCACCCGGTGACTCAGGCAAATATTCATACAAAGTTATATTTTTACCAAAGTCTACGATCAGGCGACTAAGGTATGCCAGCAAAAACCCAGACGCAATAGTTAAGGACTTCAAATATTTTTGGGTAGAGCGAAGATCGATTAGGAAACTGAATTCATAAAAATCACAATATAATCATATTAACTTTTTCTTATATTTAAATTACCCATTATTCTGCGGATTGAGGGAAAACGACAAACTCAAGCCTTACAATATTGTGTAGATATGCTTAAAATTGGTCACAGCAGTTCGCAAAAAAACGCCTCGATTGCAATCTTACACAGGCCAATAAAAATATAATGTTATTTTTTTATTTACCGCTTGTTCTGCTATACTCAGTTCCATGTTACCAAGCCAACCATTTGTCGCCGTCCTCCTCTCTAGCGCCAAGAGCTTGGCTCTGGCAGATGGAAGCAGCATCGCCACCGGCGTCTGGGCAGAAGAACTTCTCGTCCCCTGGCAAGAACTATGTGCTGCGGGATGGCCCCTGCTCTTCGTGACCCCCGATGGCGAGGCAGCGCAGATCGATCCGCAAAGCCTCGATGTCGAAAACTTGGCAAACGATGTTGCAAAGCAAGCCTCTCTCTATAAAGAAACGGCAAAGCTCCCCCTCGACCACCGCCTCTCCATTGCCTCTCTCGCGCCTCTGCTGCCCTCCCTGCGCGGGGTTTTTATCCCCGGTGGCAATGGGCCCCTGGTGGACCTTCCAGAATCCAGCGCAGTTGGTGACCTACTCTCCTTCTGTCGGCAAAAAAATCTGCCGGTTGCCACCCTTTGTCATGGAACTGCCGCTCTCCTCGCCCGCCCAACTCCCGGACAGGATCGCCCTTTTGCTGGCTTTACGGTAAGCTGTTTTCAAAAGCGCGAGGAAGAGCAGACGACTCTTGCCGGCCACTGGCCTTATCATCTAGAGGAACGCCTGCGTGCTGCAGGTTTTACCGTAGCTGGCGGCGAGCCCTGGCAGGAATTGGTCACGGAGGATCGCCAGTTGTGTAGCGGTCAAAATCCCGCTTCCGCCCTTCCCTTGGCAAGAGTGTTCTTGCGGCGCTTGGAGGAAAATCGTCGATATAGAGGAAGCAAACATGGATATTGATGCACAGAAAAAAATGGCAGCCGAGGCAGCCTTGGACTACATCAAGCCGGGGATGATCGTTGGCGTCGGCACGGGCTCGACCAGCAATCATTTCATCGATGCCCTGGGGCGCGCCAAGATTGCGGTAGATGGCTATGTGCCTTCGAGCCTTGGTACCGCGGAACGACTCAAGTCTTTGGGTTTGCGCGTGCTCGATCTGAACGATACTGGCGACATCCCAGTGTACGTCGACGGTGCCGACGAAATCGACCCACATTTTCGCCTGATCAAGGGCGGCGGCGGTGCTCTCACCCGCGAAAAGATTGTCGCCTCGGCGGCCCAACGCTTCATCTGCATTGCCGACCAGTCTAAGGATCACCGTGCTCTCGGTAGCTTTCCTCTGCCGGTAGAGGTCATTCCTTTTGCGAGCAGCTTCGTGGCACGTCAGCTCGTCAAATTGGGCGGTAACCCGAGCCTGCGCAGCGGCTTCACCAGTGACAATGGCAATGTGATCCTCGACGTGGTCGGCCTCGATCTTCGTGATCCGGCCGCCATGGAGAGCAAAATCAATAGCATTCCCGGGGTGCTAGACAATGGCATCTTCGCCCTGCGCCATGCCGATGTGGTCCTGCTCGGCAGCCCGGACGGGGTGATTCGCCGCAGCGCCGCGCCGCAATAAGCGTCTATGGAAGGCGAAGTCGATCATCGTTCCACACGCAGGGACTTCGTCCGCGGCTCCCTGCGTCGGGCGGACCTCCATCCGGATCCTTGGGAGCAAATGCGTCGCTGGCTGCAAGATGCGGCGGCCACCGATAATTTCGATCCCACCGCAATGGCCCTAGCAACAGCGACCGCCAGCGGCGAACCCAGCGTGCGCTTTGTGCTGCTCAAGCACTTCGATGCCCAGGGCATCTGCTGGTACACCGATAGCCGTAGTCAAAAGGGACGGGAGCTGCAAAGCAATCCCCATGCTGCGGCAGTGTTCTACTGGCCGGAACTCGATCGGCAGTTGCGCCTGCAGGGGCGAGTCGAGACCCTCCCCGAGGCAGATGCCGAGGCGTACTTCCGCCAACGACCGCTGGGTAGTCGGCTCGCGGCTGCCGCTTCGGAACAAAGCCAGGAGATTGCTGACCGCGCAGCCCTCGAGGCGCGGGTAGCAGAATTGGCTGCGGAATATCCCAACGGCGAAGTGCCGCGCAACGCGGCCTGGCTCGGCTATCGCCTGGTGCCCTCGCGCTTTGAATTCTGGCAAGGACGCAGCAACCGCCTGCACGATCGCTTCGTGTACTTTGCAGACGGGAGAGATTGGCGCATTGAACGCCTTATGCCCTAGGGTACAGATTTAAAAGCTCTCGACCCGCGCCTCGTAGTCCGCCACGATCAAACGGTAGAGGTCATTCCCCAACTGCACGTGAGCATTCTTTGCCGCGCCAATCTGGATACTGTTTCCACCCGTCGAGCTTAATCCCAAGGGTTGAAAAAGATCCTGCTCGACCAGTTCAAGTAGCAACTCCTGCAGGTGCTCCTCGGCAACACTGCCGGTGTTGTCCACTACCCGGCAGGGCTTGCCACGTTTGGTCTCGCCCGTAACGATGCGGGCGTGAGGACTGATTGGGGGCAATCCTGATTCTTCTTCAGTCATGACGTGCTTCCTCGCGAAATAACCAAGGCATCCGTTGCCGACGTTGTTGTTCAAAGGCGCGAATCGCCGCCGCGTGACCAAGCGTCAATTCGATATCGTCGAGCCCATGCAGAAGTTTGTGCTTGGCACCAGGCGCGATACTGAAGGCGTAGCGCTGGCCACTGTCGAGGCGCAATTCCTCGGCAGCAAGATCGATGTGGATCTGCGTCAGCTCTTTTTGCGTGGCCGCAAAGAGGGAGTCGATCTGCTCCTGGGGAAGACTGATAAGCAAAATCCCATTCTGCACGCAATTATTAGCGAAGATATCGGCAAAGCTGGGGGCAATGATGGCGCGGATACCATAATCCGCCAAGGCCCAGGGAGCATGCTCACGGCTCGATCCACAGCCAAAATTCTGCTGCGTCAGCAGCACTTGGGCGCCGCGATAGCGCGGATCGTTAAGGACGAATTCGGGGTTTTCTTCGCCCAAGTTACCGTCACGATAGCGCCAGTCAAAAAAAAGAAACTTTCCCAATCCCTGGCGTTCGATGGTCTTCAGAAATTGCTTAGGGATGATGGCATCGGTGTCGACATTGGCCCGATCGAGAGGAATCAACACCGAATCGACGTTGGTAAAGGCTTGCATTTCAGGATTTCTCCATACGCTTGAGAACGACATGCTCGACGGCGGCGAGTTGATTGGCTGCGGCACGACTGGCGGCAATGGCCCCCAGCTCCGTCAGCCCGCAGCTGAAGAGCAGAAGGAGGATTCGCAGCAAGAGCACCTTCATGCGGAGAGTTGCCGCACGTCCACAAAATGCCCGGCGATGGCGGCAGCGGCGGCCATGGCGGGACTGACGAGGTGGGTGCGCCCGCCGGCTCCTTGGCGGCCCTCAAAATTGCGGTTGGAGGTGGCCGCACAGCGCTCTCCGGGTTCCAAGCGGTCAGCATTCATGGCCAAACACATGGAGCAGCCGGGTTCGCGCCACTCAAAGCCCGCCGCGCGAAAGATTTTGTCGAGCCCTTCGGCTTCGGCCTGCGCCTTCACCAAACCGGAGCCCGGCACCACCAGCACGGCACGTACCGAATCGGCCTTGCGTTTGCCATGGACCACTTCTGCCGCAGCACGCAAATCCTCGATCCGACCATTGGTGCAGGATCCGATAAAGACCTTATCGACTTGCAGCTCGCTTATCGGCGTGCCGGGGCAAAGATCCATGTAGCGCAGGGCGCGTTGCCATGCCTCACGACGCACGGGATCGGGCGCCATTGCCGGATCAGGGATGCAGCCATCGATGGGCAAGACCATTTCCGGGCTGGTGCCCCAACTCACCTGTGGCAATAGGGCGCTGGCATCGAT
Organism: Candidatus Igneacidithiobacillus chanchocoensis; assembly: GCA_038447835.1. GTDB lineage: Bacteria > Pseudomonadota > Gammaproteobacteria > Acidithiobacillales > Acidithiobacillaceae > Igneacidithiobacillus > Igneacidithiobacillus chanchocoensis. The sequence goes on from JAWNZB010000050.1 coordinate 13,281, forward strand.
CCGCACTTCGCGGTCGAAATGCGCGTCGGCGTCGCTGCGCAAGCCTCGCCAGAAGGCCACGGCGCGCTCCCAAAGCGCTCCCTGCGGAGCATAGGGGCGCCCTTGCAGGTAGGCAAAGGTCTGCGCGTCGGGGGCAACCATGCCGGAGCGAGCACCGGCTTCGATGGCCATATTGCAGAGAGTCATTCGCCCTTCGATACTAAGGGCCTCGATGGCCGGACCGGCAAACTCAATCGCGTGGCCGGTGCCTCCGGCAGTGCCAATCTCGCCGATGATGGCAAGCACCAAGTCCTTGGCACTAACGCCAATGGGTAGGCGGCCCTCGACCCATATCCGCATGTTTTTGGACTTGCGCGCCCACAAGCACTGGGTAGCGAGCACATGTTCGACTTCCGTAGTGCCGATACCAAAAGCCAGCGCCCCAAGGGCACCATGGGTGGCGGTATGCGAATCGCCGCAAACCACGGTCATACCGGGCAGGGTCAGCCCCTGCTCTGGCGCAATGACATGGACGATGCCCTGCCGCCGGTCGAGCATGCCGAATTCTTCCACGCCAAACTCGGCACAGTTGCGGTCCAAGGTCTCGACCTGCAGGCGAGAGGTCTCGTCGGCAATGCCCGCCGCCCGGTCGGTGGTGGGAACATTATGGTCGGCCGTAGCGATATTGGCATCGATGCGCCACAAGCGCCGCCCCGCCGCACGCAGTCCCGAAAAGGCTTGGGGGCTGGTCACTTCATGCAAGAGCTGCCGATCAATGTAGAGCAAGGTCCGGCCATCCGCCTCGCGCAGCACTTCATGCTGCTCCCAAAGTTTGTCGTAGAGAGTTTTTGCTGCCATTTCCGTCGTATCCGTGCCAAGCATAAACTGCGGTCTTCGCCATGGTACCCCGATTTTGCGCGCGGCAAAAATCGTCGACCTTTCCCCGCGGGCCGGCGAGCGTTTAAGATGGGGTCATCGCAGGATTGCCAAAAGGATTGCCCATGCACAGCAGCGAAACCCAAGAGCTCCAGGATGTCGCCCAGCGCTGTCTGGAAATTGCGAAAAGCCAGGGTGCCAGTGCTGCGGAGCTGGGGGTGAGCAGCGGCAAGGGCTTATCTCTCAGCGTGCGCCTGGGGGAAGTAGAGTCGGTGGAGTACCATCGCGACAAAAGTGTTGCGGTCACTGTCTACCTGGGCGAGCGCAAGGGTTCGGCCTCGAGTTCGGATTTTTCCCTGGCGGCCCTGACGGAGACCGTGGCGGCGGCGCTGAACATCGCCCGTCACACGGGTGCTGATGCGGCAGCCGGTCTCGCCGATCCCTCTCTCTTTGCCACTGAATTTCCTGATCTCGATCTCTATCATCCTTGGGACATCGATCCCGATACCGCCGCCGACCTTGCCCGCCAATGTGAAGAGGTCGCCCGCTCTGCCGATCCGCGCATTTGCAACTCCGAAGGGGCGAGCATCAGCACTGGCGAGGGGGCCAGCGTCTATGCCAACAGTCTCGGCTTTCTGGGCAGCAGTCGCGGGGCACGACATAGCCTTTCTTGCTCGGTGATTGCCGAGGACGAACACGGCATGCAGCGCGACTATTGGTACGACGTCGCTCGTCGGCCATCCGATCTCGCGAGCCCCGCCGAGATTGGGCGCATCTGCGCCGAGCGCACCTTGCGGCGTCTCAACGCACGCAAGATTTCTACTTGCACCGCTGCGGTCCTCTTTGAAAACCAAGTTGCTGCCAGCCTGCTAGGCCATTTTGCGCAGGCCATTAGTGGCGGCAGTCTCTACCGCAAGGCAAGCTTTTTGCAGGATAGTCTCGGGCACACGCTCTTCCCCAACCACATTCGCATCTACGAGGAGCCCTTGCGCCCGCGCGGCCTGGCGAGTGCCAGTTTTGATGGCGACGGCGTTGCCACTCGTAATCGCGATCTGATTCGGGAAGGTGTCTTGCAATCCTATTTGCTCGATGTCTACAGCGCCCGCAAACTCGGCCTGCAGAGCACCGGCAATGCCGGCGGTGCCCACAACCTCACCCTGGCCCCGGGGACCGACGATCTCGAGGCCCTATTGCGCAAGATGGGCCGCGGTTTGTTCGTTACCGAACTCATCGGTTTTGGCGTTAATGGCGTCACTGGCGATTACTCCCGTGGCGCAGCGGGTTTTTGGGTGGAAAACGGTAGTATTCAGTACCCGGTAGAGGAAATCACCATTGCTGGCAATCTGCGGGATATGTTCCAAGGCATGGTTGCCGTTGGCAGCGATTTACTTATCCATGGCGGCACCGGCAGCCCCTCCGTGCTTATCGAGAGAATGACCATCGCTGGCGACTGAGCTATGGCGAATTCTGCCCAACGGGTAAGCACCCGCGAGGTCTGGGGCCATGCCGTGGCGAATATCACGCCCTCGGCCATGCCGGCGGTAACCATCGCCTTGGTGGCAGTGCATGGCGGCAGTTTTACTTGGCTCGCCTATGCCTTGGTGGGTCTCGTGATGTGGCTGGTGGCCATTCAGTTGGGGATTCTGGCCAAGCATTTTCCTTCGCCAGGGTCGCTGTTCTTTTATTTGGCCAAGGCCTTGCATCCGGTGGCGGGTCTGGTCGCGGGCTTTACGATGATTCTGGGCTACGGTGGTGCTCTTCTTGGCGCTCCCCTCCTCTGCGGGCTCTTTGCCAACACTGGCCTGCACACCCTCTTTCCCCAAGCCCCGGACCTACTGTATCCCCTTGCCCTGGCAACCCTCGCCATCGCCTTCCTCCTCGCGCGGCGCGGGGTGGAGATCTCGGCACGTTGGGGTCTTTGGGTAGAATGGTTCTCCCTTGCCTGCATCCTGTTGATTGCTTTGCTGACCTTGCAGCACTTTGGCATCAGCGATCCCCAGCAGTGGCAACTCGGACGTCTGCGCCCAGCTTCTTTGCTC
>JAWNZB010000051.1:0-15989 GCA_038447835.1 Candidatus Igneacidithiobacillus chanchocoensis
TTGCATCTGGCAGGGAGCACGGTCTTGGCCCACGCCGTGCAGCCGTTTTTGCAGCAAACACGCATCCGGGGAGTGCAATTGGTCCTGCCGGCGGCGGATGTGGATGATGAAGCCTGGCGCGAGCTCGTTGCTGCGCAGACGGAGCGCTTGCTGCCGCCGGTGGCGGGCGGTGCCGAGCGCCAGGACTCGGTTCGCCTTGGTCTGCAGGCGCTGCTGGCGCGGGGTGCCGAGGCGGCCGACTGGGTTTTGGTACACGATGCCGCCCGCCCCTGTTTACGCCAGCAAGATCTCTGTGCCCTGCTCGACGCCTTGCCCGCGTCTCCCCAGGGTATTCTCCTGGCTCTGCCCGTGGCGGACACCCTCAAACGTGCCGAGGCAGATCGTGCCGTGGCAACGGTAGATCGTCGCCAGCTCTGGCGTGCCCTCACCCCCCAGGCCTTCCCCCTTGGCGCCTTGTTGCAGGCCCTCGACGATGCGCGGGCCGCGGACGCCGTAGTGACCGATGAGGCCTCGGCCCTCGAACGCCTCGGTTGGCAGCCGCGCCTCTTGGCGGCCCATGCCGATAATCTCAAGATCACCTATCCCGAGGATCTGCCTCTGGCAGAAGCCATCCTCGCCGCGCGGAGAGAAACATGAACTTTCGTATTGGACAGGGTTTCGATGTGCATGCCCTGGTGCCCGAGCGGCCCTTGATTCTGGGCGGGGTGACGGTTCCCTACCACTTGGGCCTTGCCGGGCATTCCGATGCCGATGTCCTCATTCATGCCATTTGCGACGCCCTCCTGGGGGCCCTCGCGCTGGGGGATATCGGCAAGCATTTTCCCGACACCGACCCTCGCTTTGCCGGCGCCGATTCCCGCGTGTTGCTACGCCATTGTGCTGGCTTGCTACAGAGGGTGGGGTATCGGATTGGTAATGTCGACAGCACCCTCATTTGTCAGCGCCCCAAACTCGCCCCACATATTCCGCAGATGCGCGAGAATCTGGCGGCGGACCTCGGCGTCGCCATGGAAGCCGTCAGCGTCAAGGCGACCACCACCGAGCAGCTCGGCTTTACCGGTCGCGGCGAGGGGATTGCCGCGCAGGCCGTCTGTTTGGTCCATGCTGCCTGATCCCCTCGCTCGCCGCTATCCGCAGCTGCCGCCGCTGGTAGCCGCGTTTCACTCCTCCCCAGACACCTTCTTCGTGGAAGAAATCCTTCCCTTCGCGGCCGACGGGGAGGGCGATCATGCCTGGCTCTGGGTGGAGAAAGTGGGCCGCAATACCGAAGATGTAGTGCGTGCCCTCGCCCGCTTTGCCGGGGTTGCCAGTCGCGACATTGGCTATGCCGGCCTCAAGGACCTGCACGCCCGCACCCGCCAAGCCTTCACCGTTCCTTTGGCTGGCCGGCAGGAGCCCGACTGGTCGCAATTTCAGGCGCCTGGCATGCAGCTGCTGGAAGTTTCTCGGCATCGACGCAAACTGCGCCGGGGTGCCCATCGTGGCAATCGCTTCGTCGTTGTTGTCGAGACTCCCGTCGCCGCCACAATTTGGGAAGATCGCCTCGGCATGCTGGCAGCCCAGGGTTTCCCCAACTATTTCGGGGCGCAGCGCTTTGGCCGCGATAATCTACCAGCGGCGGGAAAGATGCTCGCCGCCGAGCATCGTGGTCGTATCCCCCACCATTTGCGCGCCCTGTTCTGGTCCAGCGCCAGGGCAGCCTTGTTCAATCTGGTGCTGGCTGAACGGGTAAGGCGCGGCTCTTGGGATCGGATCCTACCCGGCGAGATCCTGCAATTGGCGGGCAGCCACAGCCATTTTCTTGCCTCGCCAGAAGAGTGGCCGCAATTGCAGGAACGTCTCCGCGCCTGGGATTTGCACCCCACGGGACCCTTGCCCGGGCGGGGCGGTACCCTGCCGCTCGAGGAAGTGGCGACGCTGGAGCGGGAAGTTCTCGCTGCTTGGCCAGGTACGGACGGTTCTCCCGGCAACGGTATCGCTTGGACAGAAGCCCTGGCACGCCAGGGGCTCGAGGCCGCGCGCCGGGCTCTACGGTGTCGCCCGGAACATGGCTCGGTAAGACAAGTGGACGACGGTCGAGTCGAAGTCGCTTTTTCTCTGCCCTCGGGCGCCTATGCGACGGTGCTGCTCGAGGCAATCGGCGTAGTACCCCCTGCCGAAAGCGCTTGTTTCGGATAAGTACATACTTTACGATAAACTATTATCACAGTTCTAAGCGACAGTCTGGGAAGGTAAGCATGAAAAATCACGTGACCATTGGGCGTTTGGCGCGCGAGGCAGGGTTGGCGGCGGAAACCTTGCGCTATTACGAAAGAATCGGACTGATCCGTCCGGTGCAGCGAACGCAGTCGAATTACCGCCTCTATGACGAAGAGTCTGAGGCCCGCCTGCGCTTCATCCGGCGGGCGCAAAATCTGGGTTTTTCCTTGGCCGAAGTCAAAGAACTGCTCGATATCAGCAGTCGGCCCGAGAATGATATGGGGGCGGTGAAAGAAATCGCCCAAGCCAAGATCGCCGACATCGAAGACAAGATTGCCGACCTGCAACGCATGCGCGATGCCTTGGAAAGCGTCAGCGAGCGTTGCCCAGGGCATGGTTCGGTAGAGGGTTGCCCAATTCTGGCTTCTTTGGCGGGCGTCGAGAAAACCCTGGAGCAAGCCCAGGGCTGACGTTAGGCCCGCAGGCGTCCCAAAAGAACCCGCAAGGCGCCGCTGCCGCCTTCGGTGGGGCGCGCTGGAGCAAAGGCGAGCACCTCTTGGTAGCGTTGTAGCCAGTGGCCAACGAGTCGCTTCAGCACAGGCACCTGCCCGGGCGAGCCGAGGCCCTTGCCATGAACGATGCGTACACAGGTGCGGCGGTGTCGGCGCGATTCCAGCAAAAAGTCGGCTACGGCCGCTCTTGCTTCGTCGACGCGCAGACCATGTAAATCAAGATCGGCCTGGATAGGCATCTTGCCCCGGCGTAAATCACGCAACAGGCGCTCGGGTAGACCAGGGCGTAGGTAGACCCAGTCGTCGCCAGTCCAGAATTCTCCCTCCTCTGGCGTACCCTGGGCGAGCGCGGCCAAGACGGCAAGCTCGTCGGCCTCGGCATATCTTGCCTGTGCCGGTGGTGCGGGTGGGCGCGGCGGCGGTTCTGGGGCGGGCAGGGGGTGTACGTCGGCAAGGGCCGAGCGGAACTCCTCCCGCTCGGCGTCGTCGAGTGGCGGCACAGAGGCTGTCCGTCGACCACCCCGCCGCTGCCCAGAGTGCCGACGCACGCACTAGGCGCTGGCTTGCTCCAGCCAGCGCTCCGCATCGAGGGCGGCCATGCAGCCGGTACCGGCACTGGTCACCGCCTGTCGATAGACATGATCCTGCACGTCGCCAGCGGCAAATACCCCCTCGATGCTGGTCATGGTGGCAAAGCCCTCGCGTCCGCCCTTGGTGATCAGGTAGCCGGTTTCGTCCATCTCCAGCTGCCCTTGGAACAGCTGCGTATTCGGTTGGTGACCAATGGCAATAAAGACCCCCATCAAGGGGATTTCCTGAGTCGAATCGCCAGACTGTAGGCGCAGGCCAGTCACCCCGGAGGCGTCGCCGAGCACCTCAGCAACGCTGTGGTTCCAGAGGACCTTGACGTTTTCCTTGGCAAAGAGCTTGTCTTGCAAAATCTTTTCGGCGCGAAACTTGTCGCGGCGATGGACGACGGTAACGGTCTTGGCAATGTTGCTGAGGTACAGGGCCTCTTCGACGGCAGTGTTTCCGCCGCCTACTACGGCAACATCCTGATTGCGGTAAAAAAAGCCATCGCAGGTGGCACAGGCCGATACCCCTTTACCGCGAAACTTCTCTTCGCTTTCGAGACCGAGATATTTGGCCGAGGCCCCGGTGGCGATGATCAAGGCATCGGCGCTATAGCTACCCTGATCGCCCTGCAGGCGAAAAGGGCGCTGCTGCAGATCCGCTTTTTGAATGTGATCGAAAACGATCTCGGTATCGAAGCGGCGCGCCTGCTTCTCGAGCTCCGCCATCAGCTCCGGGCCCATGATGCCCTCGGCCGCGCCCGGCCAGTTGTCGACATCCGTCGTGGTCATCAACTGACCACCGGGCTCCATGCCCTGAATGAGAACCGGCTGGAGATTGGCGCGGGCGGCATAGATGGCTGCCGTGTAGCCTGCTGGGCCGGAGCCCAGAATGAGTAAGCGTGCGTGCTTGCTGTTTTCCGACATGAGAGCTCCTGAGCAATGGGAATGGGGAGAGTGTAGCATTCCTCGCCCCGCTAGGACGATATCGACGCAGCAGCGCAATCCCTTGACAATAAAGGGAAGCCTCGGATAGCTTGCGACCATGTCGAAAGTGCGTGGGGCAACTGCGGGTAAAATTCCGCAGAGTAAAAGCAAAGCGGCCGGGTCGGGCTATCCCTGGCGGGGGGAGTTGTGGATCTTTTTCCTTGTCTTGACCGGGGTCTTTGCCGGTATTGCCCTGCTTAGCTTCCATCCCTTCGATCCGAGCTGGTTCAACAGCGGGCGGGGCGAGCCAGTGCGCAACTGGGGCGGCACCCTCGGGGCGGAGTTGGCGGCTTTCCTCGTGCAAACCTTTGGTCTGGCCGCATGGCTGCTGCCTTTCGCCTTTTTGGCGCATGCTTGGAGCTGGTTTCGACGCGTGCACCGCCAGGCCCCGCTGCCGCGCCTGCGTACCTTTGGTGGGCTACTCCTGCTATCCAGCATCAGCGTTCTCGGGGCGCTGCTCTGGCCTCTCGCTTGGTGGCCCGTTGCCGGGCAGAGCCCGGGGGGCATCATTGGCGCTGCCTTCACCCATCTCCTGGCGCCCATGATTGGCACGGTGGGGGCGAGTCTGGTCTTTCTTGCCGTATTTGTGCTTGGTCTGGCCTTGTTGACCCGCACTAGCCCCACCCAGTGGGTGCATTATCTCCGCTTCCCTACACTCCCGAAGCTGCGCCTACCGCCGCTGCCACGGCCGCGCTTCCGCCTGCGGCGAGCCGCAGCAACGGTCGAAAAAGCGCGTCCCTCGGCACCGTCGGAAAGCGTTGCTAGTCCCGAGACTGCAAGCGTACCGAAGCCAGAGCCTCGTTCTCAGCCGCCGGTGCGGGCGCGGAGTATGGAGAAGGCCAAGCCGGCACAATTGCCGCTACCGGTACCTGTCGGCCCGCCCCAAGCCGATGGCTTGCCCTCCCTGACCTTGCTCGACGCCGCCGATGCCGACGACCCCACTCTCCTGCCTTCGCCCGAGGAGTTGGCGGCGCGCTCCCGCTTTCTCGAGGAAAAATTTGCCGATTTTGGCGTGAGTGCCGCAGTCGTCGATGCCCATCCGGGACCCGTCATTACCCGCTACGAAATCGAGCCGGCAGCTGGCGTCAAGGTGAGTCAGGTGGCGGGTCTCAGCAAGGATTTGGCACGAGTACTCACTGCTCGGGTGCGCGTCGTCGAGGCCATCCCCGGTAAGGCGACCATGGGCATCGAGGTGCCCAATCCCAAGCGCCGCGTCGTGCGTCTTTCGGAAATTCTCGGCAGCTCGGTTTTCGTGCAGAGTAAAAGTTTTCTTACTTTGGCGCTTGGACAAGACATCAGCGGCCAGCCCGTCGTTGCCGATCTTGCGCGTATGCCGCACCTGCTGGTTGCCGGCACTACGGGCGCCGGTAAGTCGGTTGGCGTCAATGCCATGATCCTCAGTATCCTCTACAAGGCCACGGCCCAGGATGTGCGCCTCATCCTCGTCGACCCGAAAATGCTCGAGCTTTCGGTCTACGAGGGCATCCCACATCTGCTCGCCCCGGTGGTCACCGATATGCAGGAAGCAGCCAATGCCCTGCGTTGGTGTGTGGCGGAGATGGAACGACGCTACAAGGCCATGGCCCATGCGGGGGTGCGTAACCTCGCCGGCTACAACCAAAAGCTGCGCGAAGTCGAAGCGCGTGGCGAAACCCTGGCGGGGCCAGAAAAGGACCTCAACGGTGATGCCATTCCCCTGCGCCCGCTGCCAGCCATCGTTGTGGTCATCGACGAATTTGCCGACTTGATGATGGTGGTGGGCAAGCAAGTGGAAACCCTGATAACCCGGCTGGCGCAGAAGGCGCGTGCTGCCGGTCTGCACCTCATCATGGCGACCCAGCGCCCTTCGGTAGACGTGATTACCGGTCTCATCAAGGCCAACATCCCAACCCGTATTGCCTTTCAGGTGTCTTCGCGTATCGATTCTCGCACCATTCTCGATCAGATGGGGGCCGAAACCCTGCTCGGTCAGGGCGACATGCTCTACCTGCCGCCGGGCAGCGGCTACCCCCTGCGGGTGCATGGCGCCTATGTGAGTGACGACGAAGTCCATCGGGTGGTCGAGAGCCTGCGACAACTCGGTGCCCCGGAATATGACGAAGACATCCTCGCTGGGGTGGGAGAAGACGGTGGCAGCGGGGAAGGTGGGGATAGCGATGCGGAAAGCGATCCGCTCTACGACCAGGCGGTGGCCATCGTCACCAGCAGCCGCAAGGCCAGCATCTCCTATGTGCAGCGCCAACTCAAAGTCGGTTATAATCGGGCAGCTCGAATGATCGAGGAAATGGAGAGGGTAGGCATCGTTGGACCCCTACAAAGCAATGGCAGTCGAGAAGTCTATGCAGCCGCGCCGCCCCGTGACTAAGATCCGGCAGCGCTTTGTTGGCGTAGTGCTGGGGTTGCTTGCTGTCGGAATGACGACGGCAGCGTGGGCGGCGGCGCCGGCGGCTCTCCTGCAAAAGTTCTTTCAGTCCAGTAAAACGGTCACTGCCAATTTTCAGCAAGAGGTGCTCAACCACGGCGGTGTGGTCGAGCAGCGCGCCCAGGGAAAACTCTGGATTTCCCGCCCCGGGCGTTTTCGTTGGGACTACGCCGGCAAAAATGGGCAGACCATCGTCTCCAATGGCAAGGAAGTGTGGCTCTACGAGCCGGCCTTGCAGCAGGTCACCGTCCAACCCTTGGGCAAGGTTCTTGGTAGCACGCCGGCCGCCCTCATTGCCGGGCGCGATGTTCTGACCACGGATTTCGACATCAGTGCCTTACCGGCCAAAGACGGGCTAGACTGGGTATTGCTCAAGCCCAAGCAAGGGCAGGCCCAAGGTTTTACCGCCATTCGCATGGGTTTCAATAGCGCCGGACAGCTGCGCCAAATGTGGATGGAAGATGCCTTTCAACAGCAAACCGTGCTGCATTTCGAAAAGGTACGCACCAATATACCGATCTCGAGCCAGACCTTTCACTTTACTCCGCCTGCCGGGGTAGATGTCCTAAAAAATCCCTGAAGCGGAGTACTCATGCGTAATCCCTTGCTGTATCTGGCTATTGCTGGCTTGCTCGAATTGGCAGGTATCGGTCTGGCGACCGCCAATACTTTTTCTGCGCCCACTGGAGCGGCGGCCCTCTCCGAGGCCGGTGCCGTTGTTGCCGACGGCCAGCCGGTGAGCAATTACTCGTATAACCCAGCGGGAATGGCCTTCTTTCCGGGCAGCCGTGCCGCTCTCGAGATTCTCGCGCAACGCCCCTCCTATACCTTTGATGGCGGCGGCACGAGTATCGGCGGGCAGACCAAAACCAATATCTTGGCCGATCTCTACTACACCCACCGTTTCGATCAGATGCCTCTGGCGGTCGGCATCGGTATCACCTCTCCTTACATCGCCCACAACACCTGGGCTGCGGACACCCTCGGCGTCAACAACCCAGAGCTACAGACCCAACTACGCATCATCGATATCAATCCGAGTGTTGCCTACCTGCTCTTGCCGGACCTCAGCGTCGCGGTGGGGCTAGACTATTACCAGAGCATTGGCGGCAAATTTGGTCCGCTGTCTGCCAATGGTGGCGGTGTGGGTGGGCGGATCGGCCTTCTCTACAGCACCGAAGGCTATAACGTTGGGCTAAGCTATATTTCTCCCGCGAGCATCAGCGCCGGCGGTGGCAAAATTAGCCTGCCGGGCAAGCTACAGGCGGGTTTGCGCTATCGCTGGACACCCTCCTTTGCCACAGAATTGGATATCGACTGGACCGACTGGCAGAACAGCCAGCTACCCTACTACGGAAACTTGGGTTGGAAGTCGGCCCTTGCCTATCGCGTCGGGCTCAGTTATCACCTCAACCAAGATTTGGAGATCCGCGGCGGTATCGCCCACGAGGATAGCCCTGCGGGTGCGCAGGCCGTACAGTTGGCGGTACCGGCTACTGCCTCCAACCAGGCCGCTTTTGGCTTGGGCATCGGTCTGGGCCCTTGGCACTACGACATCGGCGCTGCTTATGCCCTCTCCGGCACGGCCGCCGGGGTTGCGTATCCGCTGTCCAACACTGTAGATGTCCCGGCAGCCAACTACAAGGCCAGTCAGTTTACCTTTGGATTTGCCCTCGCCCGCAGCTTCTGATTTATAGTCACGAGTACGCAATGATGGCGCAACGGCCCCTGGCAGCGCGCCTGCGCCCTCGGCGCTTGGAGGATTTCGTCGGCCAGCCGCGCCTGCTCGGTCCGCAAGGGTCGCTGCGCGCCTTCCTCGATGGCGGCTCGCTGCCTTCGCTGATTCTTTGGGGTCCGCCAGGGGTCGGCAAAACCTCCCTCGCCCGTCTGCTGGCGGCTAAGTCGGGGGCGCACTGGCTTACCCTCTCCGCCGTCGAGAGCGGCGTCAAGGATCTGCGCGCCGTCGCCGAGCAGGCAGCGCAAGCGGCGAGTCAGGCTACGGTGCTTTTCGTCGATGAAATCCATCGCTTCAATCGCAGTCAGCAGGATGCCTTGCTCCCTTATGTGGAGGAGGGGCGCTTTACCCTGATTGGGGCAACCACCGAAAATCCGAGTTTCGCCCTCGGGTCGGCGCTGCTGTCGCGCACCCAGGTGCTGGTACTCGAACCCCTCGATGAAGCGGCCCTGGCGCAGATCCTCACGCGTGCCCTGACGGATCTGGAAGATGGCTTGGGTGCACGGCACCTCACATTGCCGCCCGAGGCGCAAGAGCTGCTTCTCCAGGCCGCCGATGGTGATGCCCGCCGCTTGCTCGGAATTCTCGAAGCCGCTGCCGGAACGCGGCAAAACGCCCAAATCGAGCGTGAGGATATTCAACGTGCCATCGGCCAATATTGGCGCCGCTTCGATCGCCAAGGCGAAAACTTCTACGATCAGATCTCCGCCTTTCACAAGTCGCTGCGCGGCTCCGACCCCGATGCCGCCCTGTACTGGCTCGCGCGCATGATCGACGGTGGCGCCGACCCCCTCTACCTGGCGCGTCGCATGGTGCGCATGGCAAGCGAAGACATTGGCCTTGCCGACCCGCGTGCCCTGCCGCTCGCGATCGCGGCCCGCGATGCCTATGCCTTTCTCGGCAGTCCCGAGGGCGAGCTTGCCCTGGCCGAAGTCGCTGTCTACTTGGCCAGTGCTCCCAAGAGCAATCGCATCGAGGAGGCCTGGAATGCGGTACGCTCCCAGGTGCGCCGCGATGGCAGTCGGCCGGTTCCCCTGCATCTGCGCAACGCCCCAACCAAGCTGCTGCGGGCGCTGGATTATGGCAAGGAATACCAATACGATCACGAATTTCCCGATGCCATTGCCCCGGAGCAGAGCTATCTACCCGAGGGCTTGCGCGGCATGCGTTGGTATATTCCCAGCGAACGGGGCTTTGAACAGCAAATGGGCGAGCGTTTGCGTTGGATTGCCGCCCACCGAAAGCGGCAAGGAGACTGAGTCATGTTGGATCCCAATCTATTGCGCGGACAACCGGAAGAAGTGGCCAAGGGCCTCGCCCGGCGCGGCTTTTTCCTGGATGTCGATGCCCTGGTCGCCCTCGATCAGCGGCGCAAGGCCCTACAGATCGATATCGAAGGCCTGCGTAATGAGCGCAATCGTTTGTCCAAAGCCATTGGCCTCGCCCGGCGCGAAGGAAGAGACGGAGCAGCGGAACAAGAGCGGGCAACACAGGTTAGTCAGGAGCTAGCGGCGCGCGAGGGAGACCTTGCCAATGCTTTGGCGGCCTGGGAAGAACTCAGCCGCAGTTTGCCCAACATCCCCCAGCCAGGCGTTCCCGATGGGAAAGACGAGCAGGACAACGTCTGCCTACGCCACTGGGGCGAGCCTGCCCGAGCTGCGGGGCCGGTAGAGGACCATGTCGACATCGGTATGCGCCTGGGAATTCTCGATTTTGCTGCTGGCAGCAAGCTCGCCGGTGCGCGCTTCGTCGTGCTGCGTGGCGATGCTGCCCGCCTCGAGCGGGCCCTGATCCAGCTCATGCTCGATCTCCACACCCGCGAGCATGGCTACGAGGAAATCGCCCCGCCCTATCTCGCGAACGCGCAATCGCTCTTGGGTACCGGGCAGTTACCCAAGTTTGAGGAGGATCTCTTTGCCCTGCGGGATGACCCCTACTACCTGATTCCGACCGCCGAGGTGCCCCTCACCAATCTCCTGCGGGAGGAGATTCTCGACGCACTGCCGCAGCGCTTTTGCGCCTATACTCCCTGCTTCCGTCGGGAGGCAGGCTCTGCCGGTCGCGATACCCGTGGGATGATTCGGCAACACCAATTCGACAAGGTCGAACTGGTGCAAATCGTGCGCCCCGAGGACTCTGCCGCTGCCTTGGAGGCGCTCACGGCCCATGCCGAGGAGGTTCTGCGTCGCCTGGAGTTGCCTTACCGAGTCATGTTCCTCTGCGCCGGCGACATGGGCTTTGCCGCTGCCCGCACTTATGATCTCGAAGTCTGGCTGCCCAGCCAGCAGTGCTACCGGGAAATCAGCTCCTGCAGCAATTTTGAGAGTTTCCAGGCGCGGCGTTTGCAGTTGCGCTACCGCGACGCCGAGGGTAAGCCGCAGCTGGCCCACACCCTCAACGGTTCGGCCTTGGCGGTAGGGCGAACCCTGGTCGCTCTGCTCGAAAACCATCTCCAACCCGATGGGCGAGTGCGCATACCTGCGGTCCTGCAGCCCTATTTGGGGGGGCAAGAATACCTTGGTACGGTAAGCGAGTAGAGCCGGTGGAAGAAGGCTATACGCCGGTTTCCTGCGCCCTGCATAGCGAGCTCGAGCTATCTGTGCTTCGCGGCACGCGCTGTCGCCTACGCTTGCTGGACGGTCGACGTTGGCAGGGGTGGGCGGTCGATGTCTGGTCGGCCATGGGCCGTGAATGGTTGTTGTGGAAAATGGATGGAGCGCGGGCAGGAGAACTGCTCTGCCTGGATTTACTGATAATTGAGGAAATCAATGAAGCACCATATGCGTTGGGGTAGTGTCCTAGCTTGGCTACCGTTATTCTGTCTGCTCGGTGTTGCCCGCGCCGCCGAATTTCCTTTGCCTCCTGCCGGGCAAAACATGGTTGGAGGGCTCAAGGTTGTCATTGCCCGTCACCAAGATACCTTGCTCGATATCGCTCGGCACTACGACGTCGGCTACAACGAAATTCGTGCCGCCAATCCTGGTGTCGATCCTTGGCTGCCGGGCGCCGGGACGCATGTGGTGGTCCCGACGTGGTATATTCTCCCGCCCAAGCCTTGGGTAGGTATCGTTATCGACATCCCGGCGCGCAGGTTATTTTATTTTCCCGCCGGGCAAAAGGTTGTATATACCTTTCCCGTCGGCATTTTCCGCCCCAAGTGGCCAGACCCATTGGGTAGCACCCGGATAATTTCCAAGGTGAAGAATCCCAGCTGGACCGTACCGAAAAACATCCAGGAAGAGCATGTTAAGGCCGGGGAACCCATTCCTGCCTACTTTCCGCCGGGTCCGGACAACCCGATGGGGGAACTCGCCTTGGAGACGGGCTGGTCGCAGATCTTCATCCACGGCACCAATAAACCCTGGGGCGTTGGTATGCGGGTAAGTCATGGTTGCTTTCATGTCTATCCGGAAAATGAGGTCCAGCTTTTCAAGATGGTCAAGGTGGGCACGCCGGTGCGCAGCATCGATGAACCCTATCTCGTTGGCACAGATGGTAATAGTCACTTCTACTTACAAAGCTTTGCACCCATTGAGGCCTACAAAAATCCGTTGTCACCACAGCAGCGGGCGGTGAGCGCCATCAGCGCATATCAGAGCGCGCAGCACACCCAATTCGTGGTCGACTGGCAGCGGGTGATCGACTTGGTACAAAAGCCCAACACCATCCCTACCCCCATCGACGTCAACTCCCCAAGCCTGCAAGACATTGTCGATCAATTGCCCGCTGAACCTTACCGCTTTGCTCCGTATGGTGCCGACGCCAATCAAGCCACTCCACCCGGTGCAAAAGCTCCCTCTGTCGAGCCATAGTCAGCAGACTGTCCTTGACGGTCGGTGGGCGCCTGGTCGTCGAGGAGTGCAAGCCCCTGAGAAGGGGCATGGTACCCTGCTCTGTAGTTATGCCCGCAATGCCGCACCAAGGGGTCAGCCGCTCGCGCGAAATCACCTCACTCCCACTCTCCCGGTTTAGCGATTTCCACGCCGTCGTACCAAAGGCTGCCGGGAGTGTCGTCGCCTTCTTTGACCCAATTGCCCTTGTGCCGTCCTTGTGCCACCCAGGCGAAGGAATAGACCTTGGCGAAATCGAAGAGATCGCAGAGAAAATAGGAGCATGTTTCGGGTTCCCGGCTGAGGGTGTAAGGCCACTGGACGCGCAGGCAATCGACAATATCTCTTGCTTGCGCTTGCCAGCGGCGCAAGGGCTTCTGACCCTTCAATAGCTGCTGCGGCCAGAGTTCTTTTGGGTCGGCGTGGACTAGCCAACCGCGATGCACGAGGATATGAACGAGCTCCAGCACGAGTTCCTGTACCTCCCCCCTCGGCAGAGTCTCGAGCTTCAGTTCGCGGAGCAGGCGGTCGAAGGGAGAGCCGAAGTGGTAGCGAGCCAAGGCATCCACGGAGTCGAAGCCAAGGCTGTGGAGGTGCCTTTGCAATGCCAAGCTGCTCACCACAGAGGCTGAGTCTGCCTCGCGTGGCATGAGCGCCCATTCCCCTGCCTCGGCATATTCGTAACTGTCATACCACAGACCGCCGGGTCTGTAGTCCTCCTGCAGCCCCTGGTCGATAAGAAGCTGCATATCCCAGGCGACCCAGGCGAACTGCATGTCGTAAAAATACATATAGATCGTGGACTCGTAATCGAGGTCGCCCAGCGAGGGCCAATGCAGGAGGTAGCAGTCCACCATGACCACAGGCGGTGCGTTCCACATGGGCATGGGGCGGAGGGGTGAGTCACGCAATTCGTTGAAGCTACTGCCGGGTTTTGCGTGCACGAGGCGGCCCTCTTCCAGAAGGCGTTTTATGATGGCAAGAGTATTTTCTCGGGTTTCCTCCAGCCTATAACCGAGGCGCAGAGTGCCTTCAATATGACCAAGATGACACGTAAAAAAACGTCTACAAAAAGTCTCCCAGTCCCCGGTCGTTGTCAACTTGAAAAGCTTCTCCCAGTCCATGGCAGTTATCCTTTGAATTTGATTTCCTCAAAGTTGTTCTCTGTCAGTCTCCTGACATCCAGCGTCCAAACTGGGCCAGACTCTCCAGCGGAGGTGGCAAAATTTCGCAGAGATACCCCTTGACCTGAGTCACCCGCTACGTATAGCACCGGCCTATCGCCGACTATGGTCTGACCCTGTTTCATGGACAGTATTTTAGGCGATGGTAACTTCTCGGTTTGCGCGATGTCTTTGAACACATCCTCGACGACCGTAAAAGGCACCGGCCCTCCGTCTGCTCGTTCTATGACCAATTGCTGATTCTTTCTTCCATGCAGATTCGCCGGCACCACCCGCAGCAGGTGGCTCTTACCATCTCGAGTGGTGTAGGAGAGGTAGCTCACCACATTCGCTTTCTTGTGCAGATTAAATGCTTCCTGAAAGGCGTCCAGGGTATTACCACGGATGGCGATGTGGTGAGCGCCATCGGGGATCCTTTTCAGATCCTTGGCAGATTGATCGAGTACTTCTTTGAGGACTTTGCTGATCTTGCCAACTTTTCCGACTGCGCCGGCAACTGCCCCGTACGGCACAATCGAAAACAGCGTGCGTCCCACCAGATCGCCCATTTTCTCGGCATGTTCATCGGTGGGCTCGCAAATATAGGTGGCAATGGTAGTGACGGAATCTAGCAGCGCCTTCTCTAGGGCCAAGCGCAGCAAGCTCGGGTTGTTGATCACCGCGCGAATGCTGTCGGGTAGTTCCTTCAACTCACTCGGCAGTTTCCAGAGATCCTTCAGCTCTCCCCAGAAGCCTTCAGCCACACCTTTTAGAAAGCTTGGGTTCCCGTAAGCTTTCATCAACTGCACTGTAGACGCAGGATCTAGAGGATGACCCTTGCTCACTTCCTGCACAGTGCGCTGCACACAGTCGAGATCATTTGCTGCCGCAAGGGCGGGTAGATTGTTATGGCTAACGCAGACGTTATGGTTGTTTTCCGGCTCTCGTACAAAAGTATCCGTAGAAGGGAGCCAGAACGCCGTTTTTTCGTTGGTGTCGACTTGGGAATAGTACCAGTCTGCCTCTGCCAGTAGTGCCTGACTCGAAAAGGTCATTAGCAACACCAGCGCAATCAGGCGGCGGTATTTGGCAAGACGTCGCAACATCGTTAAAACTCCTGTGACCTTTACGAGCCGGGGTGGTAATCGGGCATTGGCGAGGGGGAAACGGGCTTGCCTTGGCTCGCCCAGGCCGCACGGAAAATCTCGGCTAGGGCACCAGGCGAAGTCGGTCCCATGGCAGCATGGGGGCCGCGCGGATGCGGATAGAGCAGCAAAGGCAGTACGCCAAAGCGTTCTAACCAAAATTGGGTATTGCTCTGCACTTGCCGCACAGCAGCTTTTGACGATGGTACGATAGAGGCACCCGATGGTGGTCGCGTTCCAGCCCTCTGTGCTGCCTCCTCCAGAGCATCGGCAGGATACGCATTGGCAAGAATGTTCGCAGCCGTTGGCAGACTCTGCGGGTGGACGAAAGCTACAGGAATCCAGTGGATGCGCAACTGTTCGCGGTAGGCGCGCAATGCCCACCACTGGCGTTGGAACAATGGACAGAGCGGATCAATGAATTGCACCAGCTTCGGTACGTCAGTTGGGCCTGTTCGAACAGCTGCCAGAGTTTGTCCCTCTCGCCAGGAGCGCGCGAGGAATCGTTTCCGTGCATGTCCCTTCACCCGGAAGATTTCGCTGGGTTCATCGTCCGCAGCCCCCGCTTGCGGGCAATCCGCAACGGTGGCGGCAAGAGCTACCCCGAAAATGCGTTGCAAAAACTGCCGACGACTCTGCTTGCCGTGCGCCCACGACGAGGCAATGACGATCATACGAGCGCTCCCTTCCTTACCTTTTATCGCCTGACTATAATAAATGCAGATTATCGATGCAAATTTTAGGATCAAGAAAATTTTTATTATAATTCATATAGTTGAAAAGATAACGTGGGTGCTATTGTGGCTAACAAAGGAGGAGGAGCGTGTCGGCATATCTTTGGGGCAATCTTGTAGGGCGTCTAATTGCCTCTTGGGCGTTGGTGTTTGTAGTCACTTTGCTGATCAAGAAGGGCCGGTTTAAAGCTGCCCTACGGGCAAGCGTATGGCCCTGGGGATGGCTCTTCATCCTCTTATTGTTCGCACTTGCCCTTCTGAGTGCGGTTGCGCGCACCCAAAGCCTATCGTAAGCAGCTAGGACGCAGGCTCAGTTCTTTAGCGGGCGTGGCGGAACATGGCCCGCAGAATTGCCCCTCGAGCGGTGCTTGCCAAGAGCCGGAGAGGCCGGTATAGTGCGCCTCCTCGACGCGATGGCAGCTCATCGACTCGAGAGTCAGCCTGCACAGGGTTGACATGCGGTAAGAGTGAAAGCTATTGTGTAAGACCCGGTGCGGGGTGGAGCAGCCAGGCAGCTCGTCGGGCTCATAACCCGAAGGTCGTAGGTTCAAATCCTACCCCCGCTACCAAAATTTTGTAGCAAACGATGTACTTGTTCTTTCGCAACCGAGTGGAGATGTGTGGGGTTTAGGCCCTGATAGCTGTGCGTGCGCTGTGATGCTATATGTGAGTATGGTGTTGTGGTGTGCG
>JAWNZB010000052.1:0-15874 GCA_038447835.1 Candidatus Igneacidithiobacillus chanchocoensis
TTGCCCAGATTGAAGCTCACCCCTAGCAAAGACATAGCCGCTACGGTAAAGAGAGCGGCAAGGAGCAGGGGCAAGACGATCAGCAGCATGTCGCGATAGCGGCGCAGGGAAATCAGCAGCAGGAAGGCAATACCCGCCACGGCGATATAGGTGGCCTCTTGGAAGGCACCAAGCACCGCTTCCCCGCCCTCTACCAGCATCACTGGGGTTCCCACTGCGCGTGGCTCGACTTGCCGCACGCTATTCACAAATTGCAGCATTTTCAGGTTATTAGCGAGATTTTCCTTGGGAAAGACTTCAACCCGCGCCTGGCCATCGGCCGCCAGATATCGGCTGCGCAGGTCCTGGGGCAGGGTATCGAGGGTGACTTGCGAGGCAAGGAGCGCCTGACCGAGTTGCTGGAGTTCACCGGGCAGGGTGCCCAAAAGCGTAGTCTGCAGCGATGCCAGGGCCTGTGCATTGTTCGCGTCTTTTTCCAGGAAGTGTTGCAGGGCATCAGCCAAGGCTCCGGCAGCGACTCCCTGGGGCGTCTTCTCCCGAGCCGCCAACTCTTGCAGCTTTGCCTGCAGTTTTTGTAGCTTGCTCGCAGTATCTGGGCCGGGCGGGGCAATCGTCGCCGGCATCAACAGCGAAAATGGCGGCACCAGAATCTGTAGATTATTGAGGATAGCGAGTTTGGGCTCCTGATCCGCGGGTAGATAATCGGCAAGGGTGATAGCTCTGGCGACCGTTGGCACCTTACGTACGCGTTTAGCGATTAGCTCGGCCTGTTGTAGGTTCGGCGCCAGGATGTCGATGCGGTAGGGTGCAGTGTCGGGATTGGCAAGCAAGGATTCGAAGACGCGCACCCCCTCGGCGTGCTGGTCGATCATGTGCAGGGGATTGAAATCGAAGCGCACCTGCAGCGCTGCCGGAATCGCTGCCGCCGCCAGGAGGCCGACCGCAATCAACACCATCCAGGCATAGCGATGAATGGGATGGCGAGTCAGGGTCGGTACGCGCCGAAAGTGCGGAAAATCAACGCGCTTACGGGCCTGCAGCGATAGCGGCCAAACGGTGAGAAAGGCGGGCAGCAAAGTGATCGTCAGCAGCAAGCCGATAAGCATGCTCGAACCGGAGATCAATCCCAAATCCACGATTCCGGCATAGCTTGTTGGCACAAAGGCAAAGAAGCTGGTTGCCGCCGCCACTGCCGCCAGAGAAAGAGCCGCTCCCAGGCCGCGGGCAACCCGCCGCATGGCTTCCTCGTGACTGGTACCGTTGAAAAGCTCCTCGCGAAAGCGAAGGCTGAATTGGATACCAAAATCAATGCCCAAGCCAATGAACAAGATCGCGAACGACACCGAAATCAGGTTGAAAGGACCAATGGCGAGCAGCGCCCAGGTAGTGGTCAACAAAATTCCCACCACCAGATTGAGCAGTACCCCAACTACCAAACGGGTACTGCGCAGGGCAATGATCAGCAAGAGAACCTCGAGACCTAGAGTCAGGGCAAGGGAGCTGAAAGCACCTTGGCTCACGGTCTTGAGCTGCTCGGCATCGAGAACCGCTTGGCCGGTGATGCCAACATCAAGCCCGTGCTGGGCATCAATACCCAGGGAGTGCAGACCCTTGCGTAAGGCTTGAATAGACGCCTCCGCCGGCTGCAGGCTGGCATAATTCAACACCGGTTCGAGGATGACGAAACCTTGTTTCGGGCCGAGCTGCGCCAGGCTGCCGCCCATCAGATGAGCCCAAGAAATCGGCTCCGGCTTGCCAGCCAGCTCGCTATTGATGCTTTTGCTAAAGGCATCATATACCGGGGTGAGCCCTTGCACGCCCGTACCATGCGAGAGGCGCTGATCGACGGCCTCACTGAGCAAATCGCTCAATCCAGCCAAGCTAGGATTGGCAGAAAGGCTGGCGATGAGGGGCTGCGCTTCGGTGATCCGCTGGGCAAACGCGTGCACCTGAGAAACCGGCAGATACAAGAGGCCATTGCGTTGAAAAAACGTACCGCCACCTGGTACATACACACTGTGGAAATAGTGCGGCTGCGCCTGCGCCCATTTCTGCACACGCCCAACAGCGGCTTGGGTGGCACTGGCATCCTTGCCTTGCAAAACCACAACAATGCTGTCGCGATCCTGCGGAAAAATCTTGTTATAGGCGCGTTGCTCTTGCTGGAAAGGTAGATCACGAGACAAAACATCACTGGTGTTGGTATTCATCGCAAAATGGGTAGCGATGAAGATGCTCCCCAGGACCACAGCAACGGCGTACAAGAGCAAGACCAGCCGCGCCCGTTGCACGCTCCACTGCATCAGGCGGCAAAGACACCGCATGTAGATCTCCCCGAGCCGGGCGAGAAAACGCTCAGCCGCGGGCGAAATCACGATAGGTCCCTTTGCGTATGTGCTGCGACTGCAGAATTTCTGGCAAGTCTGGGCTACAAAGCGCCTGCCACTCTGCCACGGGCCGATAGTCGGGCATGAGGGCACGTAGGCTCGGGCTCTGCTCCACGGCGGGGTGAAAATAGAGCTCTGTCACCTGACCGGCGGGGGCAATAGCCAGAGCGCGCCGAAGGTGCTCGCCATCCATCTGCCCTGTCGACTGCAAGCCCAGTAGGAGATCATTGCAAAACAGGCCATGGGATCGAATGACGCGACGCATGCGGGCAACCCAGGGCGTGAGCAGCCGAACGCCAAGGGCAGCAGAGCCTTGGACGGGCGCCAGTTGCCGCGCCAACGACAGTGGCTCGCGCGGAATGCGCACCGAACGTAGCGCAAAGCGCTTGCCAATTTCGATCAACAACTGCAGAACCGTGGGGTGAACATGGAGGTGTTTGTGCGCATTGACGTGGTCGAGGGGTAAGCCAAAGTCGGCAAAGGCCGCATATTGTGCCGCAATTTCCGCTTCGAGTTGGCGCCGCACCCGCGGTAGGAAGAAGTAGCGAAACCCACGTCGCCAGAGGTCCGCAGCAAAACGTCCCTGGGCATCAACCAAATCTGGCACCTGCTCCGCGGGCAAAATCGGGGAACCGTCGACCAAGGTCAGGTGCAAGCCGACGCCAAGCTTTGGTAGCTCTCGAGCCAAACATACGGCCTCGGCAGCCGCCGGAGCCGCCACCATCAAACTGGCGCTGGTGAGTACACCTTGCCGATGGGCCGAAGCCACCGCGGCATTAACCGCGGGGTCCAATCCATAATCATCGGCATTGAAGATGACTCTAGCTTCGCCAACCACACTCAACCATGGCGCTGCCGCAAAAAGCGTACGAACTCGACCCCTTCACGCAGGCGACGCTTCATCATTTGCGAGCTGCGCAGCATCTCGCCGGTGATTTCGGCAATCTTACCCGCCCGGAAGTAGAATTTCTTGTACATAACCTCTACAGAATCAAAAATCTCGGTATGATTGAGATGCGGATAGCTCATCGGGCTGATCTGCACACCACGGTCGTTTACCAAATGCGATTCGTCTTCCTCCGTCAACCAGCCCTGTTCCTTGGCCTGATTGTAGAGGTAGGTACCCGGATAGGGAGCCGCCAGGGAGACCTGAATGGTATGGGGGTTGATCTCTTTGGCGAACTGAATGGTCTGCTGGATGGTTTCTTGGGTCTCGCCGGGTAGGCCGAGAATGAAGGTGCCGTGGATGGTAATGCCGAGTTTGTGGCAGTCGGCCGTGAACTTGCGTGCCGCCTCAACTTTCAGCCCCTTCTTGATATTGTTGAGAATTTGCTGGTTACCCGACTCGTAACCAACGAGCAAGAGACGCAGGCCGTTGTCGCGCAAGACCTTGAGGGTTTCGTAAGGAACATTGGCCTTGGCATTGCAAGACCAAGTTACCCCGAGCTTGCCCAAACCACGAGCAATTTCTTCGGCCCGCGGCCGATCGTCGGTAAAGGTGTCGTCATCAAAGAAGATCTCCTGCACCTGCGGGAAGGCCTTCTGGATGTACTTGACTTCCTCGATGACGCTGGCAGCACTGCGGGTGCGGTAGCGGTGTCCGCCAACGGTTTGCGGCCAAAGGCAAAAGGTGCACTGGGAGCGGCAGCCGCGGCCCGTATAAAACGAGATGTAGGAATGCTTGAGGTAACCGATGAAATAATCTTCGATGCGTAGATCGCGCTTGTAGACCTCGGAAACGAAAGGCAAGGCGTCCATATCCTCAATCATGGCGCGGTCGGGAGTGCGCACCAGTAAACCATTGGCGTCGCGATAATTGATGCCGTCGACCTCGGACAGAGGACGACCCTCGGCAATTTCCTTGAGGGTATAGTCAAACTCCTCTCGCGCCACGAAATCAATGGCGGGGGAGGCCTGCAGCGACTCTTCGGGCTCAACGGCCACCTTGGCACCGACCAGGCCGATCATCATCTTGGGATAGTGGGCCTTAAGCATCTCGGCCATGCGCACATCCGAAGGAAACGACGGCGTACTGGTGTGCATGATGCACAATTCGTAGCCCGCCGCGACGCGTAGGGTTTCCTCTACAGTAATATCGGCTGGGGGCGCGTCGAGAAGACGGCTGCCCGGAATCATGGCTGCCGGCTGCGCCAACCAAGTGGGAAACCAGAAAGAGCGAATCTCTCGTTTCGCCTGATAGCGGGAACCCGCCCCGCCGTCAAAGCCTTCAAAGGAAGGGGCCTGGAGAAACAGGGTTTTCATCGTCATCGCTCTACTCCGTCATGCAATTGCCCATGGGCGTCGATGGAAAAATTCCTACCGCGCCAATGCACTGAACTTGCTACCTGCGCGTGCGCCCAAATCCAGAAGCCGAGGACGTCGGCCAAAAGCACCGCCAACAGGGGCAGCGGCGAACGCAGCTTGCGTACAATCCGCCAATGGTACACGAGGCGCAAGGCGAGAACCAGCACCAGCAAGGCCGCGCCGGCTTTGCCTAAAAAGGGTACCAGGAGAAGACTGAGGGGCAGCGGATAGGTGAGAAAAGAGAAGGCATGCCCCCAGGGTTGCACGGCACGGGTAGTGCGCGCCCAGCGCAGGGCATGGCGGTAGAAATTGCCAAAATCCGGCTCTGCCACTATGGTTTCGACCACATAATCGCTGACGACACTGCGATAGCCCTGTGCTCGCGCCGCCGCACCGATGGCATAATCATCGGCCAGGGCCGGGGCAATGGCGGGAAAGCCCCCGCAGGCATCGAGGATTTCCCGACGGATGGCAATACTGGCTCCGGCACAATAGACATTGGGCCCAAGGGAGTTGGCTACACGTACCGAGGGCAGAAAGTGCTCCTGAATCTGCACACCCAGCACCTGGGACCAGAAAGCGCCAGCTACCCGCGCTCGGTATAAACAGCTTGCCACGCCAACCCCGGGCCTCTGTAATTCGCTCACCAGTTGCGCCAGGTAAGCCGGGCCAACGCGGATGTCGGCATCTGCCAATACCAGTAGCGGATAGTGGGTCTGGGCATAGATACCGGCGAGATTGCTGACCTTGGGGTTGCCGCCCAGATCCTGCTGGTGCACGACGATATGCAGGTTTGCGCGCGGCGACAGTTGTTCTAACAGGGCGAGAACCGGATCTGTGGGATCCTGCACCCCGCAGACGACTTCGTAGCTGGGGTAGTCCTGATCGAGGAAACTGCGCAGATTTTCGAGCAGCTCAGGCTCCAACCCATGCAATGGCTTGAGGATACTGACGCCGGGGGCTTCCACTAGCGGGCTATCCGCCTTTCCATCTTCGGGGAGTCGTGGCTGCCAGCGTTCGATTTGCCACCAAGCCAAGGCCCAGTAGATAGCCGAAAAAACTACCAGTACCGCAAGAAAACCAATCAGGTACGCCACGCGTCAGTAATACTGGTGCTGGGAGAACCAAGCCACGGCATCACGCAAGGCCTCTTCTGCCGGGCGATGGGTATAGCCGAGTTCCTGCTCCGCCTTGCGCGAGTCGAAATACATGCGGTGCGCCGCCATGCGCAACTCGTCGCGGGTTACGAGAGGAACCCCTCTCCCCCGCCAGCGCACCCAGGACTCCGCCAACCAGGCCACAGGAAAGAGTAGTCGCCGCGGCAGGCGCAAGCGCGGCGACGGTCGGCCCGTCAATCCGCTGATGCGGGTAAGGATGGCCTGCAGGGAGAGATTATCGCCGCCCAATATGTAGCGCTCGCCAACCCGACCCTGCTGGAGGGCGAGCCAGTGCCCCATGGCCACGTCATCCACATGCACGACATTGAGACCGGTATCGATGAAGGCGGGCATCCTGCCAGCGGCGGCTTCGACGATCATGCGCCCGGTGGGGGTAGGCTTGCGATCGCCGGGACCGATGGGCATGGACGGATTGACGATAACCACGGGCGCGCCTTCCTCGCGGCAGAGAGCTCGCACCCGCTCCTCCGCGAGAAATTTGGAGCGCTTGTAATGCCCGATCATATCCGTTAGGGAGGAAGGGGTTTCCTCATCGCTGGGCTGACCATCGGCGCGAAAACCCAGCACGGCAACGCTGCTGGTGTACACGATGCGCTCTACTCCAACCTTTTGTGCGGCGCGGACAAGGGCCTCGGTGCCTGCCACATTGGCTTCGTACATAGCGTCCGAGTCGGGAACCCAAAGACGATAATCGGCAGCAACGTGAAATACCCAACGGCAATCGGTTACCGCCCGTTGCAAGCTGGCCGGATCACGGAGGTCACCCTCGACGACTTCGATATTCGGTAACCCCGCCCAATTGCTATCATCGGCCTGGGGCCGCGCCAGTACTCGTACTTGTACACCCTCCAAGTGCAGGCGCCGCAGCACGGCACCACCCACAAAGCCCGAGGCACCAGTGATCAAAGCACGCATTGTTCCGCCCTCCCCTGCAAAGGACCACGCAAATGCCGCAGGGTCGCTGCCGCCGCCTGCATCTGTCTACCCAGGCGCAGTAAGGCCGGGATGTCTTGTGGGCGGCGTGAGAGCTGCCAGACAAACCCAGGCAGACGCGGACGCCCAAAGGCGTCGACACCGCGGAGCACCGCTTGCGGCAAACGACTATCGGCGCTGTCTACGATCACTCGTAGCGCCAGAAAGGGCATCCCCAGCTCTTGTGCCAGGGCGGCTATGGCACCGCTCTCCATGTCGACGGCCAGGGCCTGGGCCGCTGCCTGCGCCTTGGTGGCCGGCGTTGCGAGCGGCGCCGCCAAGGTCAACAGAGCACCCCTCGGCGCCGCCGGGAAATGCGCGCGAAAACGCTGAGCCAGACGGGGGTTGGTGGGATATTCGGCCCCCTCCCACAAGATCGCTTCCGGAATGAGCAAGTCCCCGGCATGAAAATCCTCCCGCAGGGCACCGGCGGTACCAATACTGAGCAGTGCTTGCGCACCCGCCGCTACCAAGGCGGAGGCCGCCGAACGGGCCGCCTCCGGTCCCATACCTGCAAGAATCGCGTAGTTATTGCCCGCATAGGCTTGTACTCGCCGTGGGTCATGAACGCCGACGCCAAGCGCTTGAGCCTCCGTGGCCAGGGCCACGCAGAGACCTAAGCGTGGGCGTGGAGCTTCTGATAGCGGCTGAGCGCCCATAACGGAAAATACAGTTTGTAACCGTGATAGGTAATGTAAAACACCCGCGGGAATCCCGGTGCATTGAACCAGGGGTCATGCCACTGTCCATCGTTCGCTTGGTGTTCCTGCAGCCAAGCGATACCGCGCCGAAGAGCCTCGCTGTCACGATCACCGGCTGCCATCAGGGCCAAGCAAGCCCAGGCGGTATGGGCCGCCGTTGCCGGTTGCCCCTGCCCCGCTAGACCCGGCTCAGCGTAGGAATCGTTGCTTTCTCCCCAACCGCCATCGCCCTGCTGCACGGACCGCAGCCAGTCTGCGGCTCGCTCCATGACCGGCTGCAAACTAGGGTCGCGCAGTTCGCCGAGGGCAGTGAGCACCGACCAGGTTCCATAAATGTAATTCGTCCCCCAACGACCAAACCAAGAGCCGTTGCGCTCTTGTTCGGCGAGTAGATAGCGCACCAGCCGTTGGATGGCAGGGCGATCCTGGGGGCGCCCCAAAGCGGCAAGGAAGGCGAGCACGCGCCCGCTCACATCCGCAGTGGGCGGATCGAGCAGGGCCTTGTGGTCGGCAAAGGGAATTTCATTCAAGTAGTAGCGGGTGTTATCGACATCATAGGCGCCAAAACCGCCATTACGCGACTGCATGCCCACCAACCAATCTGCCGCCCGCTCCAGAGCGGGGCGATCTTCCGCTCGCCCGGCGAGGAGCAAGATCCAGGCGACCGCCGCCGTATCGTCGAGGTCAGGATAGTAGGGATTTTCGTATTGGAAGGCCCAGCCGCCACCGCGTAGCTGCGGTCGGCTCTCGCGCCAGTCGCCCGGGGCATCGGTAATCTGACGCTCGAGCAGCCAGCGCATGGCGCCAAGGGCAGCAGCATTCGGTTGCGCCTCGATCTCGAGCAAGGCACGCAGCGCCCAGCAGGTATCCCAAACCGGCGACACACAGGGTTGACAGTAGGCCTCTTGGGCACGGTCAACGACGAGCCTACGCAACGCCTCTTTGGTTTGCAGCCGATAGGGATGATCGGCAGGATACCCCAGCAACGCAAGGGCCTCATGGGCATTGACCATAGCTGGAAAGATGCCGTTGACGCCATGAACCCCGTTGAGACGCTCGACAAACCAGGCCTCGGCACGGCGAATGGCAAGACGGCGAAGAGCGCCCGGCAGGAAGGGCTCGATTCCCCGACCCAAACGATCGAAAGCGAGAAATACCCGCGCCACGATTCCCTTACGCGCGCAGGAGAAATAATCCTTGATGGCTTCGGGCGGCGTAGAAAACAGCTCTGCAATCCCAATGTTCTGCGGATTGTTAGCCCGCGCTTTCAGGCTGCAGAGGATGAAAAGCGGCACCATGACCGTGCGTGACCACGAGGCCACTTTGTAGATATGCATGGGAAACCAGCGGGGAAAGAGCAGGATTTCCACTGGAATAAAGGGCACCGCGCGCCAAGGAACCTGACCGAACAAGGCAAGGGTAATACGGGTGAAGACGTTGGAGCGTTCGGCACCGCCATGGGCGAGGATGGCGGCACGGGCGCGTTGCATGTGCGGCGCGTCGGGAGCGTCGCCCGCCATTTTCAGGGCGTAGTAGGCCTTGACTGAGGCGCTCATATCAAAACGCCCACCATAATAGAGCGACCAGCCGCCATGATCGGCCTGATGACGACGCAAGTAGACGGCAAGCTTTGCCTGTAGTTCGGCATCGCGCTCATCCATGTAGTGCATCATCAGGATATATTCGGCAGGGATGGTGCAATCTGCCTCAAACTCGAAGCACCAATGGCCGTCTTCGGCCTGCAGGGCGAGCAAGGCCTGATGCGCCAAGTCGATCACTTGCTCCAGGCGCGCGCGCGGTGCCTGCGCGGTGCCGTACCGAGTGGTCGGCATCAACATAGCGGGGCTCGCGGCAGGGGCTTGGTGGCAACGCGAAAGGCGAGATCCAACAAGGGATCGAAGCGGTGCAGCAGGCGCGAGAGGAGGATCATCGTCCGCACGCTATCGCGGCTGATCTTGACCTCAGCACCGCTACGAAAGCCCGGATTTTCGGCAATCCGCCGCAGGGTCAACACGGCCATCGCCAAGGCCCATAGGCAAAAATCGCGCATACCGGTTTGTTCTGCAGGAATCTGCAGGGTAAAGGTCAGGGCGTCGTGCAGGTGCTGCGCGGCCAGGGCAAGCATCTCTTGTAAAAAACCCTGAAACCGTGGGTCACGCATACCCGGCTGCAGCGCCTCCGGCTCCAGACCATGGGCCTGCAAGCGATCCCGGGGCAACCACAGCACCCCGCGCTCCCAATCGGTCCAAAGATCCTTGAGGATATTCGTCATTTGCAGACCTTGACCAAAGGAAACTGCCAACGCCTCGAGAGGGGCGCCGCCATCACGCATGCGGGGCTCATGCTCGAGAAACAGGGTGGTCAGCATCTCCCCCACAACACCGGCCACCACATAGCAGTAGCGATCCATATCGGCCTGATCGATGAGCCCGGCGCGCGAGGCGCGATGCTGATACTCCGCCATCCCTTCCCCCATGATCTCCACACAGCGGATCAGGGCGGCCTGCTGCACCGCATTGAAAGAATGGGTCAGGGCAACGACTTCGGCGCTGTGGGCAATGAGATCATGCTCGCCCGCCGGCATTTCTGTGGCCATCCGCGCACCAAAACCAGCAGCAAACTCTGCTGCCGGTACTTCCCGACGCAGTACCTGCAAAAAGACCTTCTGCCAATGCGCCTTTTCCTCGCCATCCAGCAAGGGATCGTCTTCGATGGTATCGGCAATGCGGCAGAGCAAGTAGCCGTTGCCGACGGCCTCTTGCAGACCGGCGGGAAGGCAGGGAATGG
Source organism: Candidatus Igneacidithiobacillus chanchocoensis (assembly GCA_038447835.1). Lineage (GTDB taxonomy): Bacteria > Pseudomonadota > Gammaproteobacteria > Acidithiobacillales > Acidithiobacillaceae > Igneacidithiobacillus > Igneacidithiobacillus chanchocoensis. The sequence goes on from JAWNZB010000052.1 coordinate 10,330, forward strand.
TGAGGGCGAAGGTGCGCGAAACCTGCTGCAGACTCGCAGTTTGGTATCGCAACAAGGCTTCGCGGTCGCTGCGTTCTGGGGCCAAACCCATGTTATCGGTCATCTACCATCCATGCCGAAAGAATCAAGGCGGGACTGTAAACGTCACCGCCCTTTCTGGCAAGCTGCGAAGCGCCGGTTAGAAAGCGAGGATCTCCCGCTTTTGCCCCGGGGGCAGAGAACTGATGATGCTTTGGATGCGCGTGAGAATACCGGATCGATCATTGGTAAAGCGAATCCCCATGGCCGGCGGATTCCCGTCGCGATTATCCTTGGGCATGATCCAAATGACTTTTCCCTGCACCGGTGTGCGCTGGCCGTTATCTGGCAGCGTGATCATCAACAGCACATCCGCCCCCATAGGCAGCAGGTTCTGGGTTTCGACGAGAATACCGCCGCCCCGTACTAGGGGCAGAAAATAGCGCTGCACCGACTCGGCATCGCGCAGAACCACCGACAGTGCTCGCGCCGCCGGATCAATCGTACTCATGACTGCTCACCTCCAAAAAACCAACGCCACAAGAGGCGTTCCATGCGCATGGAGATCTGCAGGTTTTGCCGCTGCTCCTGCGCCAATCGTAACCAGGCTTGGTAGTCTTCCCAGATGGCGTCTTCAGAACGAACGAGAATCCTCTTGGGAAATTCCGTTTGTACCGTACCTACGTTGTGAAGTAGTCGAAAAATCTCGGCGTGCAAATCCAGCATCAGATCGCGCAGTAAACCGACGCGCTCCTCGTCTTTGCTCCATTGTGTCGCGAGCTCCCACACCACTGCACTCTGCACCTGCGGCGCGAGCAACTGTTGCCGCGTTTGCTGTACTTCTGCCCATAGGGCACTTTCGGACACTGCCAGGGCATAGTCAGGACGCTCCGCATAGCGCTGGGCAAGGACCGCTGCCGCATCCTCTGACAAGCCGCTGGCGCGCAAGTAGGCGGCGCAGGCTGCGGCTGCAGCCGCCGGCATGGGCAGGCGTTGGCAGCGCGACCGGATGGTTGGCAGCACACGTGCTGGCGCACTGCTCAGCAGCAAAATCCGTGCACGTGGCGGCGGCTCCTCCAGGCCTTTGAGAAGAGCATTGGCAGCAGCCGTGCGCATTTGTTCCGCAGCGAGGATGCGCAGCACCCGTACCGACCCCAACTGGGGAGCAAAAGCGAGAAACTCGAGGCCTTCCCGAATGGCATCGATGCCCAAGGCCTTACTGCCCTGGGGGCTGAGTTCTAGATAGTCGGGGTGCGTACCGGCGGCGAGCAGGCGGCAGGAAGGGCAGACACCGCAGGCCCGCTCCTGCTCCGCCCGGCAGAGCCAGAGGCGCAGCAGTTGCTCGCTCCAATCCGCTGCTAAGCCGTCAGGCGCTCCTTCCAGAAGCAGGGCCTGCGAGAGCCGCCGGGCCTGATCGGCTTGTAGCCAAACAGGAGGGGCAAAAAAATCCGTTGGGTGCTTAGACATCGCCTGCACGACGAGCGGGAACCCTTGCCCGCACGGCACTCTCGAGCTGCGTCTCCACTTCCGGCAAGGGTAAGCTCGCATCGATTCGCCAGAAGCGCTCCGGCTCGGCCGCTGCCCGTTCGGCAAAGCTTGCCCGCGCCCGACGGAAGAAAGCAATGCTTTCCTGCTCCAATCGATCGGGTCGCCGTTCCCGGATGCGCTCCGCTGCCATTGCCGGGTCGATATCGAGCCAGAAGGTGAGGTCCGGCTGCGGACGGATATCCGCCCACTGCGACAAAGCCGCGATGCGCGTTGCCGGTAGGCCCCGACCACCACCCTGATAGGCAAAACTCGAGTCCTCGAAGCGATCACAGAGCAGCACCTTGCCAGCGGCCAGGGCCGGCCGGATGCGTGTGCGGAGATGGTTGTAGCGTGCCGCATACAGTAGCAGCAGCTCTTCCTCGGCATCGAGCTGCAACTGCGGATCCAAAAAGACTCCACGCAGCGCCTCGCCCAACGGTCCGCCCCCGGGCTCTCGACTGCACTCTACCATATAGCCCAAATCCCCGATCTGCTTCGCCAGAAAAGGCAGGACGGTACTTTTTCCCGCCCCCTCGATGCCCTCCAGGGTAATGAAGATGCCAGTTGTCTGACTCATGGTGTGCGTCCCGGTTGCAGATAGCGTTGAATCTGTTGCTGATGTTCGGCATAGCCCTTGGAGTAGTGATATTCGGCTCCTTTGGCAATGAAGTACAGATCGTCACTAGGTGCGGGGTGAAGAACCGCCTCCAGGGCCTGGATGGAGGGCATGGCAATCGGGCTTGGCGGTAACCCCGGGTGAAGGTAGGTATTGTAGGGACTTTGCACCCGCATCTGCTGGGGTTGCAGGTGCCCATCGTAGTCCTTACCCAAGGCATAAATGACCGTAGGATCGGACTGCAGGGGCATCCCCGCCCGCAGCCGATTGAGAAAGACCGCGGCAATGCGTTGCTGCTGGCTCGCCGGCGCGCCCTCGCGCTGCACGATGGAAGCCAAAATGAGGGCCTGGTAAGGGTTCTGCACAGGCAACTCCGTAGCACGTTTTTGCCAGGCCACCCGTAGTTGCTGTTGCAGGGCCTGGGCAGCCTGCTGCAGTACCCGCAGGGCAGGTTCCCCCGGTACATAGCGGTAGCTCTGCGGGAGCAGACACCCTTCTGCCGACTTACGGTCGGTACAGAGGGAAGACAAGTGTGCCGCTAACTGCGACGCCGGCGGCAAACCCTGCAACTCCAGATAGGGGCTATGCTGCAACTGCTGATAGACCTGGCGTAGGGTCGCGCCGGGCACGATGGTAAAATTTAGCGGCTGCGAGCGTCCTTCCCGGAGGGCCGACAATACTCCCGAGAGGGTTACGCCGCGGTGGAAGACATAGAGACCAGCATGCAGGGGTGGGCGTCCCAGGGCGCGCCAGTACAAATGAAAAACGAGGGGCGAGGATAGCAATCCATGCCGCTGCAAGCTGCGGATACTGGCGTCCACACTCGCCCCTTGGCGAATGGGTACCGTAACCCCAGCGGCAGGCAGAGATAGAGGGTGATAGAGAGCCCAAAACACCCAGCCGCAGACCGCCGCCGTGGCAAGCAGCAGCACGCCCAGCAGGCGCAGTATCCAGCGCCTCATGCCGCCTCCGGAAAAAGGCCCAACTGACGATGCCAGTCGGCAAGGCGCTGGGCCAAAGTTCCCGAAGCCCCCGGCAGCTCCCGTTCCTGCCAGCGCCGGACCGGCCAAAAGCCGATGAGGCTGTTACAAAAGAAAATCTCCTCAGCAGCGAGCAGGGCTGGCGGTGCCAAATGCAGCCGATGCACTTGCCAGCCCCAGGCAGCCAACTGTTGCAGAATTGCTGCGAGTTGGATACCGGTAATGCCGCCATCACCCAGGTCTGGGGTAAAAATCTGCGCACCTTGCCGCCAAAATAGGTTGCTTTGAATACCCTCGCGCAGCAACCCCTCGCGGTCGCAGAGTACTGCCTCCTGCCATGCCGGTGGCAGACTACGACGAGCCATGATCTGGTTAAGGCGATTCAGGGATTTTAGGGTCAGGTAAGGAGCTCCACTTTGCAGAGGCACCGTCGATAGCCCAGCCACCACCCCTTCTTGCCAATAGGCGGCTGGGCGCTGCGGCCAATCTTGGAGCACGAAGAGCAACTCGCCCGGGCTGTCTGGGGGTGTGGCATAGCCCGTGCCCTCCCTACGTGCCAGCACGATTTTCAACACTAGGGCAGCCGGCATTTTGGCCTGGAGAAGCGTCTGTCGTAACTGCTGCCAGTGGGTGAGCAATTGAGCGTCATCGAGCAGATCGATCCCCAACAACTCGGCGCCGCGCCGCAGGCGAATCATGTGCTCTGTCCAAAAAAGCGGCTGCCCGCGAATGATAGCGATGGTCTCAAAAAGACCATCGCCAAACTGCACGGCACGGAAGAGGGGAAATGGGGCGCTTTGGATTACCCCATCGATACTGCAGGCGAGGACGGCCATGCCTCCTCAGTCGTGATATTTGCGGAAGACGAGGCTGCTGTTGGTGCCACCAAACCCGAAGGAATTACTGAGAGCCACCTCGATATTGCGTGCGCGCGCCAGATTGGGAACATAATCGAGATCGCAACCCTCACCCGGCTGTTCCAGGTTGATGGTGGGCGGCAACACGCCATGGTGCAGAGCGAGGGTGGTGAATACCGCCTCGATGCCACCGGCGGCACCCAGCAAATGTCCGGTCATGGATTTGGTCGAACTCATCGCCAAACGCCGGGCATGCTCCCCAAAGACAGCCTTGACGGCTTCCGTCTCGGCGAGATCACCAGGAGGCGTGGAGGTACCGTGGGCGTTGATGTAATCGACAGCTTCCACCGGCAAACCGGCATTCTGCAGAGCAACGCGCATGCAGCGAGCGGCACCCTCGCCACCAGCAGCCGGCTGCGTCATGTGAAAGGCATCGGCGCTCATGCCATATCCGACCACTTCGGCATAAATCCGTGCCCCGCGGCGGCGGGCAAATTCCAATTCTTCGAGAACGAGAATTCCGGCGCCCTCGGCAAGGACGAAACCATCGCGATCTGCATCCCAGGGTCGGCTTGCTTTTTCAGGTTCGTCGTTACGCGTAGAGAGGGCTCGCGCTGCCGAAAAACCGCCCAATCCCAGAGGACTGATGGCTGCCTCCGCACCACCGGCAATCATCACATCCGCATCGCCGTACTCGATGAGTCGCGCCGCATCGCCAATGGAGTGGGTTGCCGTGGAGCAGGCCGTGGCCATGGCAATGTTAGGACCCTTGGCCCCATAGAGGATAGAGACGTGCCCGGACACCATATTGACGATACAGCGGGGGATGAAGAAGGGAGAAATGCGTCGTGGACCATTTTCGACGACAACGGTGTGTTCCGCCTCGATACCGGGCAGGCCACCAATGCCGCTTCCGATGGACACCCCCACCCGCTCGGCATTCGCGGGCGTGATCTGCAGGCCCGCATCTTCCATGGCTTCCATAGCTGCCGCCAAGCCGTAGTGGATGAAGAGCTCCATCTTACGGGCTTCTTTGACCGACAAATATTGGCCTACATCGAAGCCTTTGACTTCTCCGGCAATTTGGGAGGCATAAGGTTCGGGGTCGATGCGCGTGACCCGCGCAATGCCGCTTCGACCATGGACAATGTTATCCCAGGCAGTGGGTACACCAATCCCGACCGGAGACACGATTCCCAGGCCGGTAACCACAACACGTCTTTTCAAAGAGGGCTCTCCAAACTCAGGCAAAAATGCGCTCAGGCATCCTGCTTGGGGAGATGGGCACTGACGTAATCAATGGCCTGCTGAACGGTGGAGATCTTTTCGGCTTCTTCGTCGGGGATTTCGCAATCGAATTCCTCCTCGAGGGCCATCACCAGCTCGACGTTATCGAGGGAGTCGGCACCCAGATCATCGGCAAAAGAAGCCTCGTTGGTCACTTCGTCTTCATTGACGCCCAACTGCTCAACGACCACTTTTTTCACACGTGCTGCGATATCATCCATGGGAGAAACTCCTCAGTTGGTAAAAATTATTTTCGGCGG
>JAWNZB010000151.1:0-2917 GCA_038447835.1 Candidatus Igneacidithiobacillus chanchocoensis
GCAGAGCGGTCGATTGCGGCGGTCTTGAAAACCGTTGAAGGGCAACCTTCCGGGGGTTCGAATCCCTCCCTATCCGCCATACACAAAAAGTCAGCCCCTGATTCCAGGGGCTTTTTTCGCCTACCGCCAGAAAAATCCTTAAACATCAAAGTATTCTCTGTCTATACCAATCCACAACCATCTATCCCAATCCACTAAATTACGACAATCCCCCCATTTTTAGCGGGAGCTGGAAGTCGAGTTAAGAGGCCATGGCCAACCGCGGTTTCTGCGTCATTCCGCCCAAGGCCCTGTGTCGACCGTCGTGATTGTAGTCATACATCCACTGCGTGGTGCGGATAACAGCACCTCTGCCGGATCTTGCCACAGGTACTGCGATAGCCGTTCATAGCGTACTGTCCGCTACGGATTGCCAGCAGCTTGCCGCGCCATTCGATGATCTGGCCAAGCGTTCTGATAACCCGCTCCGCGGGCAATGAGATCAGCCTGACAGCTTTTGGACTTGCCAGTTGTGGGGCTTCTGATACGCCAGTTTAGGCTGAAGTTGCCCCTTTAAGCCCCCTAAAAAAGCCCCCTAACGCTCAGGAAATCAAGCGCTTGGGCACTTTCTGGTCTGTCGGAATGTAGGCATGTAATAGTTGTAATAATGCTGTCAATGTGCCGTTATGTGTGCTATATAGTAGGCATGCATATCCATATCGTGCCCAATCGCGGTTCACGCCCTACCATCCTGCTGCGGGAATCCTATCGCGAGGGGAAAAAGGTCAAGAAGCGCACGATTGCCAATCTCTCGCATCTGCCGATGCATCAGGTCGAACTTTTGCGCGCGATCTTTCAGGGCGCGGATCTGCAACCGGCGGGGCTCGGATTCGTGGTAGAGCGCTCACAGCCCGCAGGGCATGTGGATGCAGTGCATCGGATGATGGAGCGCTTGGGGCTGCCTGGGATGATCGCAGGCAAATCCTGCCCCGAACGGGACCGCGTACTCGCGCTGATCGCCGCGCGCATCCTCGACCCTCAAACCAAACTGGCCACAACCCGTTCCTGGCAGGCCTCTACGCTTGCCGACACCTTTGGCGTCACCGCGGCCGATGAGCAGGATTGCTATGCCGCCATGGACTGGCTCCTGGCCCGCCAGGATCGGATCCAGAAGAGGCTGGCGACCCGGCATCTGAAGGCCGATGGCTTGGTGCTCTATGATTTGAGTTCCAGCTACCTCGAAGGGACGACCTGTCCTCTCGCGCGTCGGGGGTATAGCCGCGATGGCCGACGCGGGACCCTGCAGGTGAACTATGGCCTTATGACCGATGACCGGGGCTGCCCGGTGGCGGTCACGGTGCATGAGGGCAACACCGCCGACCCCACGACCCTGAGCCCTGAGATCGCCCGCATCAAGGAGGATTTCGGCATCGCGCAGTTCGTGATGGTGGGGGATCGCGGCATGATCAGCAGTACGGCGATCACGACTCTCCGGGATCAAGGCGGCATCGACTGGATCACGGCCTTGAAGAGTACCTCAATCCGCGCCTTGGTCGAGGACAAGACCCTTCAGCCCGATTTGTTCGATGAGACCAATCTCTGCGAGATCACCCACCCCGACTATCCGGGGGAGCGCCTCATCGCCTGTCGTAACCCGCAATTGGCGAAACTCCGAGCACATAAGCGCGAGGATCTGCTCGGTGCTACCGAAGAGGCGCTCCTCACGATCCAGACCCGCATCGCCGCCGGCCGCCTCAAGGGGCAGGACAAGATCGGGCTTGCGGTCGGTCGCGTCGTGAATCGCCACAAGATGGCCAAGCACCTCACGCTCACCATCACCGATACCACTTTCACCTACGCCCGCAAGGAGGATGCCATTGCCGCCGAGGCGGCCCTCGATGGGATCTACGTCATCCGCACCTCGGTCGACGCAGAACGTCTGGATAGCGCGAGCTGCGTGCGCCATTACAAATCGCTTTCGCAGGTCGAGCGCGCTTTTCGATCGATGAAGACGGTCGACCTTAAGGTCCGCCCCATCCACCACCGTTTGAGCGACAGAGTCCGCGCCCACATCTTCCTCTGCATGCTCGCCTACTACGTCGAGTGGCATCTGCGCGAGGCCTGGCGGGAACTGCTCTTCGCCGACGAGGACCAGGCGGCCAAGGCCACCCGTGACCCGGTCGCACCTGCCGAGCGCTCGGCCGTGGCGAAAGCGAAGATTGCGCGTCGATGCCACGCGGACGGTACTCCGATCCACAGCTTCCCGACGCTCCTCGCGGACCTCGCCACGATCGTGCGCAACACGTGCCGCGCATCCGCTGAAGCCGATGCGCCGACCTTTACCGTGACGACCCAACCCAATCCGCTGCAAGCGCGCGCCATGGCTCTCATCGACACCCTCGCCGTGTAGGCAGGACGCGGAACACTGATTCTCTCGCAAGGCTTTGAAAGGTCACAGGAAAACATATTTTCTTCGGGGCAACTTGGGCTTAATGTTCTCTTTTGTTAGGAGTTCGCAGGCCGTTACCCGCGCCGACCGCGCCGCGTATCCCGCTTCCCTCGCCGCCTTGGCCCCATCGTTCAATCGGGCGTAGGCAAGACAAAATTGCTCTTGCTTGGGCGTCAGTGTTGCTCGTCTCGGTTTCTCGACGGTTTCAAAATCGGTCATGGCGTCCTCCTAATGTTCATGCCATTGGCCTCCAGTACCCGCAACCGCGCCCCTCATGGGGATACCGGGCCTTCGCGTGTTCACAAGAGACCAGGGCCCCACGTTCCCTCGGATCGGGCCGCCAGAGGGCGCAGGTGGCGCACGATACAGGCGGGCGCGGGATTGGTAGGCCCCGCACGCGATTGGCGCACCATGGGCAGGCGGTGACGTGAGACGGGGCTCCCTGGAAGATATGGACCGGCCCGCATCCCTCGCAAAAGGTGGTCGAGG
>JAWNZB010000053.1:0-15621 GCA_038447835.1 Candidatus Igneacidithiobacillus chanchocoensis
TGCTCAGCGTTGGGCATGCTCTGGAGGCCTTCCGTCTGCAGCGCGACAATCGCCAGCTGCGAGCAGAGCGGGCTGGTGGAGCGACCAAGCGGCCAGAGCAGCGCGGTTCGCCAATTGCGCGAGCAGATCGAGCGCGTGGCGGCGGTAGATTCCTGGGTGCTCCTTTCCGGTGAGCCGGGCAGCGGCAAGGAGGTGGCGGCCCGCTATCTGCACCGCCAGAGTCGGCGGGCCGAAGGTCCGTTCATCGACCTGCGTGCCGGTGCCATTGCCCAGCCCAATGTGACCATAGAGCTCTTTGGCTCCGAGCAGGATGGCCGGATCCAGCGTGGGCGGCTCGAGCAGGCCCATGGCGGCACCCTCTTCATCGACGAAATCGCCGACATGGACCTCGAGAGCCAAGCGCGCCTGATTTCTGCCCTGCAAGAGCGGCGCATACTGCGCGTGGGCGGCACCCATCCCGTAGCCCTCGACGTGCGCGTCATCGCCGGTACGGCGCGGGATCTGCAAAAGGCTGTCGCCGAGGGTCGTTTTCGCCAAGATCTATTCTATCGTCTGCACGCCCTGCCCCTGCAGGTACCCACCTTGGGCCAGCGCAGTGCCGACATCCCCGAGCTGGTCGAAGAATTCATGAACCTGCATCGCCGCCGTGATGGCTTGAGTCGGCGCCAGTTTCTTCCCGAGGCCATGGAGGTGCTGCGGCATTACCCCTGGCCCGGCAATGTGCGGGAGCTGCAGAATCTCGTCGAACGCCTGATGATCCTTAGCGAAGGGCCGGAGGTCAGCGCCGAGGAAGTGGAAGGGGCACTTGGGCTTGATCAGCGGCTCGCCCCCCTTGGCAATGCCAGTGGCGATGATTTTGGCGGTACCCTGAAGCGGGCGCGGGAGCGTTTTGAACGCGCCTTTCTCGAATATCATCTTGCCCGCAACGACTGGAACATCGCCCGCACCGCCGAAGTAGCAGGGCTCGAGCGTACCCACCTGTATCGTAAACTGAAAAACCTGGGCATTGGGCTGCGCGGCGAGCGCCGCGGCGACGAAGATTTGGAGGATTGATGGAAGAAAGCGCTTTGCAACCCTTGGGGATCGCCATCCTTACCGCTTCCGACACGCGCACGGCGGCAACCGACAAATCCGGCGATCTCGCCCAAGCCCTGCTCACCGAAGCCGGACATCGGCTCATCGACCGCAAGATCCTTGCCGACGATCTCCTGCAATTGCGCGCCCAGATGCAGGCCTGGATCGATGACCCGCGTATCGACGTCGTCGTCAGTACCGGTGGTACCGGGCTCACCGGCCGTGACGTCTGCCCCGAGGCGATGGCACCTCTGGTGAGCAAACCCATTCCCGGCTTTGGCGAGCTCTTCCGCTACCTCTCCTACCAGGAGATCGGCACCAGCACGATCCAATCCCGCGCCGAGGCGGCCATCTGCTCCGGCACCCTCTTCTTCCTGCTGCCGGGTTCCTCGGGGGCAGTACGAACCGGCATCAGCCAAATCATCCTTCCCCAGCTCGACATCCGTCATAAGCCTTGTAACCTTACCCAGCTCCTCCCGCGTATCCGTAACGAACGCTGATGCGCGGCGCTTGTCCGTGCACCCCGCGCTGCGCATAATTGCGCCATGGAAAATCGCTTTTCGGTCATTGTGGTAGGAGCAGGGCACGCGGGCATCGAGGCGGCGGCGGCGGTAGCGCGCGCCGGCGGCCACTGCCTGCTTCTTACCCAGAATATCGACACCATCGGGCAGATGTCCTGCAACCCTGCCATTGGCGGCATCGGCAAGGGACACCTAGTCAAGGAAATCGATGCTCTCGGCGGCATCATGGCGCGCGCCATCGATCGCGCCGGCATCCAGTTCCGCATCCTCAATGCGCGCAAGGGCCCGGCGGTGCGCGCCACCCGCGCCCAGGCGGATCGTAGCCTGTATAAGGCTGCGGTGCGGGAGCTATTGGAAGAATACCCTAGCCTGCAGATTTTCCAGGGTACGGTTGGCGATCTCCTGGTCGAAGACGGGCAAATTGCCGGGGTGCAGCTCGAGAATGGGCAACGCTTTCACGCCCCCGCCGTGGTCTTGACCACCGGCACCTTCCTTGCCGGGCGCATCCATATTGGCGACCAGAGCACTCCCGCTGGCCGCGCCGGCGACCCCCCGGCCAATGCCCTGGCGGCGCGTCTGCGTGCCCTCGATTTTCCGGTCGGGCGACTAAAGACCGGCACGCCGCCGCGTATCGACGGGCGCAGCATCGATTATTCTCGCCTCGAGGAGCAACCTGGCGACGATCCAGCGCCGCCTTTCTCCTTCCTCACCGATGCCATCACCGTCGAACAGCGGCCTTGTCATATCACTTACACCAACGTCGAGACCATCGCATCATCCGCGAGAATCTGCAGCGCTCCGCCCTCTACGGCGGCCATATCCAGTCGAAGGGGCCGCGGTACTGCCCTTCCATCGAAGACAAGATCGTGCGCTTTGCCGACAAAGCGGCACATCAGATTTTTCTCGAGCCCGAGGGGCTGCGAACCCGCGAGGTCTATCCCAACGGCATCTCCACCAGCCTGCCCTTCGCCGTGCAGGAGGCCCTGGTGCGTAGCATGCTGGGCCTCGAACAAGCCGTGCTGCTGCGTCCGGGCTACGCCATCGAGTATGATTATCTGGACCCCCGAGCCCTCACCCGGCAGCTGCAGAGCCAACTCTTGCCGGGGCTTTTTTGTGCCGGGCAGATCAATGGCACCACCGGTTATGAAGAAGCCGCCGCCCAGGGCCTCCTCGCCGGTATCAATGCCCTGCGCTGGACGCTGGGGGAACCCGGCTGGTGCCCCGAGCGCCACGAGGCCTACCTAGGGGTGATGGTCGACGATCTCGTCACCCGCGGTCTCGATGAACCCTATCGCATGTTCACTAGTCGCGCCGAATACCGCCTGCGCCTGCGGGAGGACAATGCCGACCAGCGTCTGACCCCCGTCGGGCGCGAGCTGGGCTTGGTCGATGACCAGCGCTGGCAGCGCTTCGTTGCCAAGCAAGCGGCTCTGCAGGCCGAAAGGCAGCGTCTCGAGGGGCAGCGTATCCATCCCGATAGCGCCGCGGCGCAGCAATTGGCGGCGCGTCTGCAGCAACCCCTGCGCCGCGACCATAGCCTTTGGGAGCTGCTGCGTCGGCCCGAGCTCTCGTACGCCGAGTTGCTGGAAGATTGCGGCGTGGGCGATGCCCTGCCCGAATCTTTGGCCAAGGTCCTCGAAATCGACTGCAAATACGCCGGTTATGTGCAGCGACAAGAGGAAGAAGTCGAGCGCAACCAGCGCTGGGAAGCCCTGCCCATCCCTGCGAGCCTCGACTATGATGGCATCGACGGGCTGTCTACCGAAGTGCGGCAACGCCTGCGCGCCCAGCGCCCAGAAACCGTCGGCGAGGCGAGCCGCATCAGCGGCGTTACCCCCACGGCGATCTCCCTGCTCTTGATTCACGTGAAACGCCAGCACTGGGCGGCCGCGAGCTGAGTGTCTGCACCAGCACTTTTTACCCAGCTAGGCCAGTATCTCGAGCAGGGGCTGGTCGCCATGGGCCTGGACGCAGAAATCGACGCCTTGGCGCGGCAGCGCCTGCTGCAGTATCTCGCCGAACTCCTGCGCTGGAACCGGGTGCATAACCTGAGCGCTATCCAAGACCCGCAAGTGGCCGTCGAGCGTCACCTTCTCGATAGTCTCAGTTTCTTGCCCTTCCTGCCGGCGCATAGGCCCGTTTATGACATTGGCAGCGGTGCCGGGCTTCCCGGAATCCCCCTGGCCATTGCTCGCCCGCAGCAGGCCTTTACCTTGGTGGAGCCAGCGGTCAAGCGCGTCGCCTTCCTCCGCCACAGCATCACGCTGCTGGGGCTGCCCGCTGTTACGGTGTTCCCGCAACGGGCAGAAAAACTACCTCCCGCCGCGCAAATGGTTTTGGTCAGCCGTGCCACCGCCGAGCTCGCCGATTTTCTACAAATGGTGGCGACTTGCCTGCAGCCTGGTACCCTGTTGCTCTTGGCAAAAGGCCCGGCTTGGCCGCAAGAGCTTGCCCGGTTACCCGAAGAATGGAAGCCACGCTTTGTCGCGCATCCCATTGCGGTTCCTGGCCAACCCCAGCGTTTTCTCCTCGAGGCGCAAGTCCCCCTGGCAGCAACAGGTTGATAGTACTAGACTGAATGCCATGGACATTCAAGAAACCATCGATAGCGTGCGGAAGGTGCTCGAGGGCGTCATCGCCCCCGGCGTCGAATCCCTGCGCTCTCGCCTCGACTCCCTCGAAAAAGAAGTGCGGGAGAGCGGGCAAGGCGTCTATCGCTTGGATGGGCGCGTCGATCACCTCGCGGCCCGTGTCGACTCCCTCGCCGAGCGGATGAATGATGGCTTTGCGCGTCTGGATGCGCGGGTCGATGCCCTCGGTACCGGCCACAACGCCCGCGTCGACCATCTCGCCGAGCGAATGGAAGACGGCTTCTCCCGTTTGGATGCCCGCCTCGATACCCTTACTGCAGCAATTTTGGCAGCGCGGCGACCGACGGCCACGGACCCGGTCCTCACCCGCGTGAAAAAGCTGGAGCGCGAAGTCGAGGCATTGCGTAAGAAGGCCTAGCGTCGTGGTGGCCAGTTTCCGCCCATCCTCCCTAGTCGGCGCCCCCGGCAATCGGTATCCTTGACCCGCAGTTTGCTTTGGAGAGAACGAAAATGCGGGTTGTGGCCATTGCCAACCAAAAAGGGGGGGTCGGAAAGACCACAACGGCGGTCAATCTCGCCGTCGCCCTCGCGGCCCTCGGCAAGCGGGTCCTGCTCATCGACCTGGATCCCCAGGGGAATGCCAGCACCGGCCTTGGGATGGAGAAAGGGCGTTGGCCCAATGCCTACCACGTGCTGATGGGTGAGGTCGATCTGCGCAGCGCGTTGCTCCAACGTGGTCAGCTCTCTCTTCTGGTTGCCAGCTCGGACTTGGCGGCCGTGGAGCTGGAGCTCGCCAGTAGCGACGAGCGCGAATTCCGATTGCGTAATGCCCTACAAGGCGACAACGACTGGGAATATGTCTTGATCGACTGCCCGCCCTCGCTCGGCTTGCTCACCCTCAACGCCTTCGTCGCGGCCAATCGTGTTCTCATCCCCATGCAATGCGAGTACTTTGCCCTAGAGGGGCTGACCCAACTCCTCGACACCCTGCGTCGGGTACGTGCCCAGTTGCACCCCGGTTTGGAGGTCGACGGCCTGTTGCGCACCATGTTCGACGCCCGCAATCGCCTCTCCACGGAGGTCAGCGGCGAACTCGAAAGCCATTTTCCAGATCGCCTCTATCACGTCATCATTCCCCGTAACGTACGGCTTGCCGAGGCGCCAAGCTTTGGCCGTCCGGCCGTCGAATACGACCCCAGTTGTGCCGGGGCGGAAGCCTATCGGCTCCTGGCGCAAGAATTTCTGCTCCGGGAGGAGCGCCCATGAGCAAAAAACCCGCCGCCCTCGGGCGTGGTCTCGATGCCCTCTTTGCCGGCAGCCGGGAGAGCAGCACCTTGCGCCATTTGCCTCTGGATTTGATCCACCCCGGTAGCCAGCAGCCGCGCCGGCATTTTGCCGAAGATGCCCTGCAGGAATTGGCGGACTCCATCCGCGCTGAGGGCGTGCTGCAACCGATTTTGGTGCGTGCCGAGGCCGATGGCCGCTACGCGCTACTTGCCGGCGAGCGCCGCTGGCGGGCGGCTCAGTTGGCTGGGCTGCGGGAAATCCCGGCCCTCATCCGCGAGGCCTCGGAGCAGCAGGCCTTGGTCATCGGGGTGATCGAAAACATTCAGCGTCAGGATCTCGATCCCCTCGAAGAAGCGGCCGCCTTGCAACGACTCTTGACGGAGTTTTCCCTTAGCCATGAGGCCTTGGCCCAGGCCCTGGGGCGCTCCCGGGCGGCCATCAGCAACCAACTCCGTTTGCTGCGTCTCGACTCCTCCCTGGCGCCACAGCTTGCGTCTGGTGCCCTGAGCGCGGGCCACGCCCGGGCCTTGCTCCCCTTACCGCCCGCGCTGCAGCGGCGGGCAGCGGCGGATATCGTCGCTGGCGGTCTCAACGTGCGGCAAACCGAACGTCTGGTGCAGCGCCTCAATGCGGAAACGGCGCCGCGACCAGCAGCCAAGGATGTCGAACAAGCGGCATTGCAGCGGCAGGTCGAGCAGATCCTCGGACTTGCGGTCCGTCTGCGCCGCCAAGGCGAGACGGGAGAGCTTTGCATTCGTTGGCGTACTGCTGCCGAAGCCGACACCCTGTGGCAGCGCCTCGGGCTGCTTGACGATCCCGCCGCGGACTCTTGACCTTGCCCGAGTGCCTGTTTAGACTCCCTGCCAATTTGCGGTGAGGCCGATGCAAGAAAAACCCGCAACAACGGCCTCCTGGGCAATCTCCGCGTATGTGGGCAGGGTTGCCGCGTGGGTGCTGCTGTCCTCCCTTCTTGTTGCCGCCGTGCTCGCTTGGCGGTGGAACCAGCGGGAGGGCTGGGCGGTGCTCTACGCCGCCATATTGAGCGTCATGAACATGCTCATCTTGGGAAGTCGCCTGCTGGCGCTCCCCGCTGTACCCGCAGCTGCTGCCAAGCGCTTGGGTGGAGCGGTGTTGCAGCGCTGGGTCTTCACCATCGTTGCGCTGTTGGTGGCGGTTGCTTGGTTGCGTTTGCCGGTTCTCGGCCTCGTTATCGGGCTCTTGCTCGCACATTTTGTGTACTTAGGCTTCATGCTGCGGGAACGCAGCAGGAAAAGGAGATGAAACGTGGCATCTGGCGACATCGCCCACCACTTGACCAACTGGACCGCTGGCCAAGGGTTCTGGACCTTCGATCTTGATACCATCCTAATGGGCTGGGTCATGGCAGCGATTTTGGTAATCACTGCCATGGTTGTCGGTAGCCGGCTGCAGTCTGGCGCCCCTGCTGGTATGCAGGCATGGTTGGAAGGCGTAGTGGAGTTTATCGACAAACTCGTTACCGACAGCTTTCCGGTGCGGGATCCGCTGATTGCCCCCATGGCCCTCACCGTCTTCTTGTGGATCCTGCTCATGAACAGCATGGACTTGATCCCTGCCTATCTGCCGGGGACGGTTGCTGCTTGGTTCGGTATTGAGCATTTTCGCATTACGCCTACCGTCAATCTCAACACCACTTTTGCTGTGGCGCTGACGGTGTTCGGGCTGACCATTTTTACCAGCTTGCGCGTAAAAGGCTTTGCCTACTTCAAGACCTACCTGACCCATCCTTTTGGCAAGTACCTGATGCCTATCAATATCGTGATGACTTTGATCGAAGAGATCACCAAGCCCCTGAGCTTGGCGCTGCGACTCTTCGGTAACATGTTTGCCGGTGAGCTAGTGTTTTTGCTCCTGGCACTCTTGCCTTGGTGGGGGAACATGATTCTCGGGGTGGTCTGGTCGGGCTTCGAGTCTTTAATCATCATGCTGCAGGCCTTTATCTTCACCGTGCTGACGGTCGTCTACCTCGGCATGGCCAACATGCAAGAACATTGATTTCCCTTTCATTTATATTCTGAGGAGTATCGACATGGACGCACATACCATTATCGTTGCAGCAACGGCCATCGCGGTGGGCATCATCTTTGGTGCCGCCGGTCTCGGTTCTGCCATTGGCTGGGGTCTTATCACCTCCAAGACCATCGAGGGCATCACCCGGCAGCCGGAAATGCGCCCGCAGTTGCTGGTCAATACCTTCATCTTTGCCGGTTTGATGGAATCTTTCCCCTTCATCATTCTCGCCTTTGGTTTCTGGTTCCTCTTCGCCAATCCCTTCGTGGGCTAATGCGTCGGGCTGGCTGAGCTGGCCCTCGTGCAAGAGAGGACGACATGAATCCAGTAAGTATTAATGGGACGCTGGTCATCCAGCTGATCACTTTCGTGATCCTGGTGATTCTGCTCTATCGGTATCTGTATGGTCCGTTGCGGCGGATGATGGATGAGCGGTCGGCAAAGATTGCCGATGGTCTCGCTGCTGCCGAGCGCGGTCAGGAAGAGCTCGACCTAGCGCAGAAGCGCGCCACCGAAATCCTTCGCGAAGCAAAGGAAAAGGCAAGCGAGATCATTGCCATGGCCGAACGCCGAGGCATCGAGATGCGCGAAGAGGCGCAGGCCAAGGCGCGGGAAGAGGCGGATCGTATCATCGCTGCGGCGCGGGCAGAGATCGAGGTCGAAGGCAATCGGGCCCGGGAGCAATTGCGTGGTGAGGTGGTGCGTCTGGTCATCGACGGATCGCAGCAGATCCTGCATCGGGAAATCAACGCCGACAACCATCGCGACATTGTCGATCGTATGGTTGCGCAGCTCTGACGGAGGCCGCGATGTCCGATTTCAATACCCTGGCGCGCCCTTACGCGGAGGCCCTCTTCGAGATGGCCACCGCTGGTGCGGCAACCAGCGCTTGGGACGATGCCTTGCAGGCCTTGGCGTCTTGGGTAGACAACACCGACGCCCGTTCCTTCCTTGCCGATCCAGAACGCTCCGATGCCGATAAAGTCCATCTGCTGCGGAGTATCGCTGTTGCCGTAGATGGCGAGGCTTGGGGCCGGTTTGTCGAGTTGCTCATTCACAATGATCGCTGGTTGCTTGCCCGTGAGATCGCCAACCTTTTCCGCGATGCATTGCGTCGTGCCAAGGGCGAGCTCGACGTTCTCGTCACTAGCGCCTTTGTTCTCGATGACGCGCAAAAAGCGGCAGTGGCGGCAGCCATGGAAAGGCGTCATCCCGGCATGCGCATTACCCTGCGGGAAGAAATCGATCCCGACCTGCTCGGCGGTCTGATGATTCAGGCCGGTGACGAATCCATAGATGCTTCCGTGCGCGGTCAGCTCCAGCAGCTGGCGCAAAATCTTCGCAATTGAATTGAGGTAATGGCATGCAACAACTGAATCCTTCGGAAATCAGTGACCTGATCCGCGCGCGGATAGCGGGTTTTGAAGGGCGGGTCGAAACTCGCTCGCAAGGTACAATCACCAGTCTCAGCGACGGTATTCTCCGTATTCACGGTCTGGAAGACGTGATGTACGGCGAAATGCTGGAGCTGCCGGGCGGCAAGTATGCCCTGGCCATGAACCTCGAGCGCGACAATGTCGGCGCCGTGGTGCTGGGGGAGTTCTCCGGCCTCGAAGAAGGCAACATCGTCAAGTGCACCGGCAAGGTGATGCAGGTCCCCATCGGCATGGAACTCCTCGGGCGAGTGGTCAACTCCCTCGGGCAGCCCCTGGATGGCAAGGGACCCATCGACGCCAAGGAATTTGACGTCCTCGAAAAAATTGCGCCCGGCGTTATCGACCGCCAAAGCGTTGACGAGCCCATGCAGACCGGTATCAAGGCCATTGATGCCATGGTGCCGGTCGGGCGCGGTCAGCGCGAACTGATCATTGGAGATCGGCAAACCGGTAAGACTGCGGTTGCCGTCGACGCCATCCTCAATCAGAAGGGCAAAGGCGTGTACTGCGTATACGTAGCGGTTGGCCAAAAGGCCTCTACCGTTGCCAACGTGGTGCGCACCCTCGAGGAGTATGGCGCGCTTGAGTACACCATCGTGGTTGCCGCCAACGCTTCCGATTCGGCTGCCATGCAGTACCTGGCGCCCTACGCCGGCTGCACCATGGGGGAGTACTTCCGCGATCGCGGCATGGATGCCTTGATTATCTATGACGATCTCACCAAGCAGGCCTGGGCCTATCGACAAATCTCCCTCTTGCTGCGTCGTCCGCCGGGTCGCGAAGCGTATCCCGGCGACGTGTTCTATCTCCACTCCCGTCTCCTCGAGCGCGCGGCGCGGGTGAATGCCGACTTCGTTGCGGCAAAGACCAATGGTGCGGTGCAGGGCAAGACCGGTTCGCTCACCGCGCTGCCGATCATCGAGACCCAGGCGGGTGACGTCTCGGCCTTCGTGCCTACCAACGTGATTTCCATTACCGACGGGCAGATTTACCTGGAGTCGGATCTGTTTAATGCCGGTATTCGCCCGGCCATCAACGCCGGTCTTTCGGTGTCGCGCGTTGGTGGTGCGGCCCAGACCAAGGTCATCAAAAAGCTGGGCGGCGGTATTCGTCTCGACCTCGCCCAGTACCGCGAGCTCGCCGCGTTTGCGCAGTTTGCTTCCGATCTCGATGAAATCACCCGCAAGCAGATCGAGCGCGGCAAGCGCGTTACCGAGCTCCTCAAGCAGGATCAGTACGCGCCGATGTCAGTGGCCGAGCAGTCGATCTCGCTCTTTGCCGCCAGTGCCGGTGCCCTCGATGACGTCGAAGTGACCAAGGTCCGCTCCTTTGAAAAGGCCTTGCTTGCCTATATGCACTCGAATCATCAGGCGACGGTCGATGCCCTCGAGGACAAAAAGGCGTTGACGGACGAGATTAAGAGTGAGCTCGACGCGGCCTTGCAGCAATTCAAGTCCACCGCAAGCTACTAAGGAAAGGCAATGGCAAAGGCGAAGGAAATCAACGCCCAGATCAAGAGCGTAAAAAATACGCGCAAGATCACCAAGGCCATGGAGATGGTCGCGGCGAGCAAAATGCGCCGTGCCCAGGAACGCATGGTCGCCTCGCGTCCCTATGCCGATAAGATTCGGGAAGTGCTGGCCCATGTGGCGCAGGCACATCCCGAGTACGCGCATCCTTTCCTGCAAGAGCGTCCGATTAAGCGAGTGGGTTTTCTCCTGGTCAGTTCCGATCGCGGTTTGTGCGGCGCGCTCAACGTCAATGTCCTGCGTATTATCGTGCAGCAGATGCACGAACTGGAAGGCAAAGGCGTAGAAGTTCGGGTGGCGGCCATCGGTAACAAGGGAGTCGGCTTCTTGCGTCGTCATGGTGCGCAGCTCAGTGCTGAACTCACCGGCTTAGGTGATCGTCTGGGGCTTGCGGACATGGTTGGTCCCATCCGCGTCATGACCGAAGCCTACCGCAATGGGGAAATCGACGCCCTCTACTTGGTCTCTTCGCGCTTCGTCAACACCATGCTGCAGCGCGCGAGCTTAGAGCAGGTCTTGCCGGTCAAGAAACCGGAGCAGCGTACGGTCGCGGCCGAGCGTTGGGACTATATTTACGAGCCGGAAGCACGCCCGGTACTCGATCATCTCCTGCAGCGCTACGTCGAGTCGATCATCTATCAGGCCGTTGTCGAGCATCTGGCCTGCGAACAGAGTGCGCGTATGGTGGCCATGAAAAATGCCTCGGACAACGCGAAGCGGCTGGTGGGCGAGTTGCAGCTGGCCTACAACAAGGCGCGTCAGGCAGCGATCACGCAGGAAATTGCGGAGATCAGTGCTGGCGCTGCGGCGGTGTAATTTTTTGGATTATTGAGGAAGCAGAGCATGAGCGAAGCACAAGCGGCAGAGCAGGCGGTAGGCCATATCGTCCAAGTGATTGGACCGGTCATCGACGTAGCCTTTCCCCGGGGACAGGTGCCGGAAATCATGGAAGCGGTGGTGGTAGACGATCGTCACCTAACTATTGAGATTCAGAGCCAGCTGGGCGATGGCGTGGCCCGCGGCATTGCCATGGGTTCCAGCGAGGGACTCAAGCGCGGCCTTGCGGTGCGTCGTACTGGTGCCCCCATCAGTGTTCCCGTTGGCCATGGCACCCTTGGCCGGATCATGGACGTTCTGGGCGACCCCGTTGACGGTAAGGGCACTGTACAGTGTGACGAGCGTAAGGCGATCCACCGCCCCGCTCCCGCCTTCGATGAGCTGGCGGCAAGCACCGAGGTGCTGGAAACCGGTATCAAGGTTGTCGACTTGGTCTGCCCCTTCGCTAAAGGCGGCAAGGTCGGTCTCTTTGGTGGCGCTGGCGTGGGTAAGACGGTGTTGATGATGGAGCTGATCCGCAACATCGCTACTGAGCATACCGGCTACTCGGTCTTTGCCGGCGTTGGCGAGCGGACCCGCGAGGGCAACGACTTCTACCACGAAATGACGGAGTCCAAGGTTATCGACAAGGTGGCCTTGGTTTACGGGCAGATGAACGAGCCACCAGGCAACCGTTTGCGTGTTGGGCTTACGGGCCTGACCATGGCGGAGCATTTCCGCGATGAAGGCCGCGACATCCTGATGTTTATCGACAACATTTTCCGTTACACCCTGGCGGGTACCGAAGTATCGGCGCTGCTCGGGCGTATGCCCTCGGCGGTGGGTTACCAGCCGACGTTGGCGGAAGAAATGGGTAAGTTGCAGGAACGCATCACCTCCACCAAGGTGGGTTCCATCACCTCGGTACAGGCGGTATACGTGCCGGCAGACGATCTCACCGATCCTTCTCCGGCCACGACCTTCGCCCACTTGGACGCGACGGTGGTGTTGTCGCGGCAGATTGCCGAGCTCGGCATCTACCCCGCCCTCGATCCCCTCGACTCTTTCAGTCGTCAGCTCGACCCGCAAATCGTTGGTCAGGAGCACTACGACGTCGCTCGCGCCTGTCAGAAAACCCTGCAGCGTTACAAGGAGTTGCAGGATATCATCGCCATTCTTGGCATGGACGAACTCTCCGCCGACGATAAGGTCTTGGTGGGACGGGCGCGCAAGATTCAGCGCTTCCTCTCGCAGCCCTTCTTCGTGGCCGAGGTTTTCACCGGCAGCCCGGGTACCTATGTTTCCCTCAAAGAAACCATCCGCGGCTTCAAAGCCATCGTTAGCGGTGAGTACGACCATCTGCCCGAGCAGGCCTTCTACATGGTGGGTACCATTGACGAAGCCCTGGCCAAGGCCCAGAAGCTGCAGCAGGGCTGATCGACGCCATGGCGATGCAAATCGATGTGCGCGTGGTGAGTGCCGAGGGCAGTGTCTACGAGGGCCAGGCCGAAATGGTCGTGGCGCCGGGGCAGATGGGGGAGTTGGGGATTTTGCCTCGACATGCCCCGCTGCTCACCGGCCTGCGGCCCGGCGAGTTGCGCATCAAAAATGGTGCGGAAACCGAGTATCTCTTCGTCAATGGGGGGATTCTCGAAATCCAGCCGGATTGCGTAACGGTTTTGGCTGATTCGGCAGAGCGGGCAGCGGACATCGACGAGGCCAAGGCCAGGGCCGCGAAGGATGCGGCAGAGGCACGCATGGCCAATCACACCGACGCGATGGATTATGCTGCAGCCCAGGCGGAGCTCCTCGAGCAGGTAGCACGTCTCAAGGCACTACAGCGGCTCCGGGACCAAGGCATTTTGCGCTAAGGTCTGCAAGTCTAGCGTACCCCCATGGCCCCAGCGCAGTCGCGTACTGGGGCCTCTTTGTTGGAGAATCCGATGAGCATCGACGTTGTCGTTCTGGCGGCTGGCAAGGGTACGCGCATGCGCTCGGCCTTGCCAAAGGTGCTGCAGCCCTTGGCACAACGGCCTTTGTTGGCCCATGTCCTGACCACGGCACGTGCCATCCGCGGCTTGCGGCAGCTGCACGTGGTCATCGGTCATGGCGCGCCGGCTGTGCGCAACGCCTTTGCCAAAGACATCAATATCCTCTGGCACGAACAGCCGGAGCAGCGCGGTACCGGCGACGCTTTGCGGACGGCCCTATCGGGTCTGCACGCGGCCGAGCGCATACTGGTGCTCTATGGAGACGTTCCGCTTCTGCGAGCGCAAACTCTCGAGGATTTCATTGCGGCAGTGCCCGAAAACGCGTTGGGTCTTTGCACCGGCATCGTAACGGACCCGCACGGCTACGGTCGCATTTTGCGCGGGGCCAATGGGCGAGTGCAGGCAATTCGCGAGGAGCGTGACTGCAGCCCCAAAGAGCGGCAAGTTGCCGAGGTCAACCTTGGCATTCTGCTGCTACCGGCGGCCCCGCTGGCGCGCTGGCTTGGGCAGCTGCAACCCGCCAATGCGCAGGGGGAATACTACCTGACGGATCTGATCGCCCTCGCGGTCGCAGAAGGGATCCCGGTCGAGCCGTTCTGTCTGCCGGATCCGCAAGAGGCCCTCGGCGTAAACGATGCCGCGCAACTCGCCGAAGTGGAGCGCCTCTATCAGCGTCGACAGCTTACCGCCCTGCAACAAGCGGGCTTACGCTGTGCCGATCCGGCGCGCTTCGATCTGCGCGGCGAGCTTCGCTTCGGCGCCGACTGCTGGATCGAACCCAACGTCATCATCGAGGGCCAAGTAGTGTTGGGTGACCGGGTGCGGATTGGTGCTGGCGCCATCTTGCGCGACGTCGAAATTGCCGACGATGTCGAAATCCTGCCCTATTCGCTCCTGGAGGGGGCGAAGATTGGTGCGGCGGCGCGCATTGGCCCCTTTGCGCGCATCCGTCCGGGAACGGAGATTGGTGCGGCCGCCCATATCGGCAACTTCGTCGAAGCCAAAAAAGTAATTCTGGGGGCCGGCAGCAAGGCCAATCACCTGAGTTACCTGGGGGACGCTGAAATCGGCCAGGGAGTGAATATTGGAGCTGGTGTCATTACCTGCAATTACGATGGCGCCAACAAGCACCGCACGGAAATTGGGGACGAGGTTTTCGTCGGCTCCGATACCCAGTTGATTGCCCCGGTAAAAGTCGGCGCTGGTGCGACCATTGGTGCCGGCAGTACCATCACCCGCGAGGTTCCGGCTGGCGGGCTGACCTTGAGCCGTAGCCCGCAAAAGTCGATCGCCCACTGGCGACGGCCGAAAAAATCCGGTACACCTGCCTAAACCGAAACCTTAGGAGCCCCGTATGTGTGGAATCGTTGGCGGCGTTGCCGCAGCGGATGTGGTCCCCGTCATTTTGGAGGGATTGCGGCGCCTGGAGTACCGCGGTTACGATTCGGCGGGCCTGGCCTTTCTGGATGCCGACGGAGCCTTGCAACGGCGGCGCAGCGTTGGACGGGTTGCCGAGCTGGCGGCACTGCACGCCGCCGAGGGCTTTGCCAGCGGCATCGGCATTGGCCACACCCGTTGGGCAACCCATGGTGGTATCGCGGAGCAGAATGCCCATCCCCTCATTTCCTCGGAAGAGATTGCCGTCGTCCACAACGGTATCATCGAGAACTACCAGAACCTGCGCCAGCGCCTGCAGGCCCTGGGCTACGCCTTCAGTTCCGAGACCGATACCGAGGTCATCGCCCACCTGGTGCACTGGTATCGCAGCCAGCTGCCGACTTTGTTGGCGGCGGTGCAGGCGGCCAGTCGCGAGCTCCAGGGCGCTTATGCCTTTGCCGTGCTCAGCCGGCGCGACCCCGGCACCCTCATTCTGCACCGACGTGGCTGCCCGCTTCTGCTGGGCGTGGCGGAGGGGGGGCGTTACTTTGCCTCGGATGTAGCGGCACTTCTGCCGGTAACGCGGCGGGTGCTGTACTTGGAAGACGGTGATTTTGCTGCGCTGGCGCAAGATCATTTTCAGCTCCAGGATGTGGATGGCGTGGCGCTGCAGCGGGAGGAGCACTGGAGCCAGCTCAGCTCCGCCGCCATCGACCTTGGACCGTATCGGCATTTCATGCAGAAAGAAGTCCACGAGCAACCTCGCGCCATTGCCGACACCCTTGAGGGCGCCCTGGGCGACGAGTTCTCCATCGACCAGCTCTGGGGCGAAGGGGCCGAGGAGCGCCTGCGGCAGATCGATCGGGTGCTACTCCTCGCCTCCGGAACCAGCCATTACGCAAGTCTGGTGGGGCGGCAATGGATTGAATCGCTGGCGGGTATCCCTGCCC
>JAWNZB010000054.1:0-15150 GCA_038447835.1 Candidatus Igneacidithiobacillus chanchocoensis
GAGACCGTACTTCCTGCGAAAACTTTTGACTCGATTTCATGGTATTCATGGCTCCATTTTTTCACACTTCAGAGCCTCCACGGAAACCGGGGGGATTCACGACGACATGAACGGCGCTGGCGAATGCCCTTACGAGTTCTACAAGACCTGGATTACCGACCCAGCGAAGGCGCGAGAAAACGTCGAAAAGATCACGCGTTCGACACCCGGCACGGCCGAATGCCCGATCCAGGGTATTCCGAACCAGCAGGATAATGGCGGCCACAAATAAGGCTATCTAGCTTATATATGTTATCATGGTGGGTGGAAGGTCACAGCAAACCAAGCACCCTGAATTGGACAAGAATTTTAAGTACTGCATTATTAAGCGAATCCCAAATTCTAATGTCAGTTTCTATAAAGACTCCTTTGGCCAATCTCATGTCTCAACAATATAGAGGCGGAATCTGTCGTGGCATTCCACTCCTTTGAGGACATGCGACATGTATTAAACTTGTATCTGATCGCATTGTGGGGGCAGCCTTTCGATTTGGCTGTCATTTCGTCCACGTCGGGTCCTGCCGGTGTTCGCCCCCGTATTGATCACACACATATTCGACTGCCGTCTTTACTGTCTTCGCAAGGGGAAGTGACCGCACAAAGAGTCTATATTGCAGCGGCAGCCCATGCGGCCGCCCATCGCATGTACAGCCAACCGTTGAACCCCGCGTCACTAAACGCGCGCCAGCGATATCTGGTTGAACTGATCGAGGATGCTCGGGTAGAGTACCTCGCCTTTTCGCACTTCCCGGGGTTGCGTCGGCTCTGGCTGGATCTGCATCCCCGGGTACCGCCGGATCCTACGCCTTTCACGACAATGATGTGGCGTCTTTCCCGAGGGCTGCTGGAATTGGAGATGTCCACGGACGACGAATTTTTGGTGCGCAAGGCCACCACACTTTTCCAGGAGAGAATTACCGATACCGGGGACGTAAGGGTGGCTCGAGAAATCGGATTGCGTTTGGCCCACGACATCGGCCAGATGCGTCTGTCGATGGATGAGGGCAGCCTGCCGCCGATGGCCGTTTATAGAGATGACAATCAGCATCTTTGGTACGAGGAGCAACCGTTGCCCGAAGTTACAACGGCCGCCGATCAGGCGACTGAAGGCATGCAAGTCGGCGCACAGTTCGAAGAAGCTTCTGAAGGACGGCAATCATTGGCTTTCACCGAAGTTCCTCAGGTGTCTAGAGGTACCGAGAAAGGCTTTCAAATCGAGGGGGTTACGGAAGAAGCACGATTGACCTTCCTTCAGACCAGCGAAGATAAGGAAGCGCATCCATCACGCTACCCGGAATGGTTCTCCCGACTCGGTGTTAAGCGGGAGAATTGGTGCGCCGTGCACGAACGAAATGCGGAAGATGGCGACATGGATTGGGCGCCTGCGGTTATCACGGCTAATTTCCCGTTGCTATCCAACCTACGCCGCGTAGTCAGTGCCTTGCGTAGTCGGCACCGTGAGTTATCGCGCAAACAGGAAACTGGCGATGATCTGGATCTGGATGCGGCGCTGAGAGCAATGGCGGATATCCGGAACGGGCAGGAACCGGATCCTCGCGTGTTCATTCGCACCCAACGGCGGGACGATCAGGTTCTCGCGTTGTCGTTACTGCTCGATCTTTCTGAATCTGTGAGCAACTCCGATCCTATTACTGGTCGCTCCATTCTAGATTTGGCTCGCGAAGCTATTCTTCTGTTGGCTGAGGCTGCGACAGATCTTGGTTTAGAACTGTCTTTGGCCGGGTTTCACTCCCAAGGACGTCATCTGGTGGATTACCAGATTGCCAAGAGTTTTGATGAGCCCTTCGATGCGGCGGCCAAGTCGCGCCTTGCCGGTTTTTACGGGCGTTATTCCACACGAATGGGGGCCGCGATCCGGCATGCGACCGGGTTATTGCTCACGCGGAGCGTGCACAATCGGGTAATGTTGATCCTGACCGACGGCGAACCTTCTGATATCGACGTCTTCGATCCCGAACATCTGTTGTTGGATGCGCGCCATGCCGTAATCGATGCGCGCCGACGTGGAGTGCAAATTTTTTGCGTTAGTCTCGACCCGAGTGCAGATCGATATGTTAAGAGGATTTTCGGGGAAAAGTGCTTTTGGGTTCTAGAAAATTTGCGTAACCTGCCACGGCTATTATCACAGTTACTCCTGCGTTTGACTGCCTTAAAATACTAATTTCCAATCAGCACCGAAAGATTACAGGCGAAATCAGTAATTCTACTATAGTAAACTGGGGGGGGAACGGCTGGAGCGTTTAACGGCTAAATCAATCACGAGAATCTCTTGAAAGCATTTGGTTTGTCAGTAACCGTTTGCCCTCAGCCATTCTTTTCTGGTTGCTGATCCGTATCTCAGCGGTTGCTAGTGTTCGAGCGGCACGATCATGAGTAAGCCAAAACGTGACGGACAGGCGGCATGCGGTAAGCCAGCTTCGTCCTCTGGGTTGGTCCGAAAAACAAAAGGCACCTAGCTATCTTTGCTAAGTGCCTGTCTTTACTGGTGCGCTCGGAGAGATTCGAACTCCCGACCTACTGGTTCGTAGCCAGTTGCTCTAGTCCAGCTGAGCTACGAGCGCTTTGAGACGCGAATACTACCCGCAGGCCTGCTTCTCGTCAATTGGCCGCGGGCCTCCCGACAGCATCCACGAGCAGGTCTTTGCCTTGTGGGGTGGAGGCGAATACTCTAGACGGTGCACTGGCGAGGAGGTGGGAGATGGAGAAGCGGGCGCTGCAACTGGAGAGTCTGTTTCCTCCGCAGGGCGATCAACCCAAGGCCATTGCTGCGCTTGTCGAGGGGCTGCAGGCCGGCGAGGCATTTCAAACGCTGTTGGGGGTAACAGGTTCGGGCAAGACCTTTACCATGGCGAATGTGATCGCGCGCACCCAGCGCCCGGCAGTGGTCATGGCTCCCAACAAGACCCTGGCGGCACAGCTCTATGCCGAGCTGCGCGCTTTCTTTCCCCATAATGCGGTGGAGTATTTCGTTAGCTATTACGACTACTACCAGCCCGAGGCCTATGTGCCTTCCTCCGACACCTTTATCGAAAAAGATGCGTCGATCAACGACCACATCGATCAGATGCGCTTGTCTGCCACCAAGGCGCTTTTGGAGCGCCCGGACGTCATTATCGTTGCCACGGTATCGGCCATTTATGGTTTGGGCGATCCTTCGGCCTACCATCGAATGATTCTGCACCTGCGCGAGGGCGATCAGATGGAGCAGCGCGCCATCCTGCGCCGGCTGGCCGATATGCAATACAGCCGCGATCCGCTGGAGCTCAAGCGCAGTACTTTTCGTGTCCATGGTGATGTCATCGACATCTGGCCGGCGGAAAGCGAAGACGAGGCGGTACGGGTAGAATTGTTCGGCGACGAAATCGAGCGCGTCTCCCTGTTCGATCCGCTCACCGGCAAGACGATCACCCGCTTGCCGCGCTACACCGTCTACCCCAAAAGCCATTATGTGACGCCGCGCGAGACGATTTTGGCGGCGCTGGACCGCATCAAAGACGAGCTGCGCGAGCGCCTCACGGTGCTGCGCGAGGCCAACAAATTGGTGGAGGCGCAGCGGCTCGAGCAACGGACCCGTTTTGATCTGGAGATGATGGCGGAACTCGGTTATTGCTCGGGCATCGAAAACTACTCTCGCTATCTCTCCGGACGGGCCCCCGGCGAGGCGCCGCCCACCCTGATGGACTACTTGCCCGCCAATGCCTTGCTTTTTATGGATGAATCGCATGTTACCGTGCCCCAATTTGGTGGCATGTACCGGGGCGACCGTGCGCGCAAGGAAACCCTGGTCGAATACGGCTTTCGCCTGCCGTCGGCCCTCGATAATCGCCCCTTGATGTTTGAGGAATTTGAGCGGCTGATGCCGCAGACCATCTTCATCTCCGCCACCCCGGGGCCTTATGAGCTCGAGCATTCCGGACAGGTGGTGGAGCAGCTGGTGCGACCTACCGGCCTCGTTGACCCCCTAGTTGAGGTGCGCCCGGCGCGCGGACAGGTGGATGATTTGGTCAGCGAGATCCATCTGGTTATCGCCAGCGGCTGGCGGGTTTTGGTCACCACCCTGACCAAGCGCATGGCCGAAGACCTCAGCGACTATTTGCACGAACTGGGCATAGCCTGTCGCTATCTGCACTCGGATATCGAGACCGTGGAGCGGGTGGAGATCATCCGCGACCTGCGCGCTGGCGTTTTTGATGTCCTCATCGGCATCAACCTCTTGCGTGAGGGGCTGGACATGCCGGAAGTCGCCCTGGTGGCGATCCTCGATGCCGATAAAGAAGGCTTCCTCCGCTCTGAGCGTTCTCTGGTGCAAACCATCGGCCGCGCGGCGCGTAACCTGAATGGGCGTGCCATTCTCTATGCCGACGTGGTAACCGGGTCGATGGAGCGCGCCATGCGCGAGACCGAGCGGCGGCGGGAAAAGCAGCTCGCTTTCAACGCCGAGCATGGCATTACGCCCAAGGGGATCGTTAAACCGGTGGCGGATATTCTCGAGGGCGTGTATCACCGCAAAGACAAGACGCGGCAGAAGGCGGCAGAGCCAGCAGCCAGTTATGAGAGCGACGATCCCAGGGTATTGGCCAAGCGGATCAAGGCGCTGGAAGAGCAGATGTATCGCCATGCCCGCAATTTGGAGTTTGAGCAAGCCGCTGCCCTGCGCGATCAGATCAAAACCCTGGAGACCGCGATGCTGGGCACGAGTGTAGAAGTGGATCTGCTGAGCGATTGACGCTTAGGGAGGGAAGGCGGTAGGCTGAAGACCGACCGTTCGGTATGAAAAGGAGTGATACGAATGACCCAAGTAAAAGCCTACGCCGCGCAAAATGCCCAATCCCCCCTCGCGCCGTTGACCATCGAGCGCCGCGACCTCCATCCCGACGACGTACAAATCCAGATCCTCTACTGTGGCGTCTGCCATTCCGACCTACACACCGCCCGTAACGAGTGGCACAACACCATCTACCCGGCGGTGCCTGGCCACGAAATCGTCGGGCGGGTGACGGCGGTGGGCGGTGCCGTCAAGAAATTCCAGGTAGGTGACCTGGCGGGAGTGGGCTGTATGGTGGATAGCTGCGGCCATTGTAGCTCCTGCCACGATGGCGAGGAGCAGTACTGCGAAAATGGTTTCACCGGCACCTACAACGGCCCGGTTTTTGGCGGTGAGAACACCCACGGTGGCTACTCCCAGAGTATCGTCGTCAAAGAAAGCTTTGTCCTGCGCATCCGCCACGACGAAAAAGACCTGGCGGCAGTGGCGCCCTTGCTCTGCGCTGGTATCACCACCTACTCGCCCTTGCGTCACTGGCAGGCAGGGCCGGGGAAAAAAGTTGGCATCGTTGGTCTCGGAGGGCTGGGGCACATGGGGGTGAAATTGGCCCACGCCATGGGCGCCCATGTGGTGCTCTTCACCACCTCGCCCAGCAAGGTCGAGGACGCCAAGCGCTTGGGGGCGGATGAGGTCTGTATTTCCAAGGACCCGCAGCAGATGGCCGCGCATGCCAATAGTTTCGATTTCTTGCTCAATACGGTAGCGGCGCCCCATGACTTGGATGCCTTTCTCGGCCTGCTCAAGCGCGACGGCACCATGACTCTGGTGGGGGCACCAGCGGAGCCGCATCCCTCGCCGGAAGTCTTCAATCTCATCTTCAAACGGCGGAGTCTTGCGGGGTCGCTCATCGGTGGCATTGCCGAGACCCAAGAAATGCTCGATTTCTGCGCCGAGCATGGCATTGGTTCCGATGTCGAGGTCGTTCCCATGGACTACATCAATACCGCCTACGAGCGGATGCTCAAGAGTGACGTTAAGTATCGATTCGTGATCGATATGAGCACCCTCCAATAGTCGGCACAAGCTACTCCCGTTCCGACATCAGCGGCCGCCCTTGGCGGCCGTTGCGGTTTTTGGGGGAGGGCCTAACCGGCGCCGAGCAACGATTCCGCATTGTCTGTGCGGCCTGAATTGGCTACCATGCAGGCGTTTTTCCAGCGCAGCCGGGGGGCACGATGACCAAGTATATTTTTGTCACCGGCGGAGTCGTCTCCTCGCTTGGCAAGGGAGCTGCCGGGGCAGCGCTAGGGGCGCTGCTCGAGGCGCGCGGGCTGCGGGTGACCATGCTCAAGCTCGATCCGTACATCAATGTTGATCCGGGCACCATGAGCCCCTTCCAGCACGGCGAAGTCTTTGTCACCGCCGATGGCGCCGAAACCGATCTCGATCTCGGCCACTACGAGCGTTTCCTTTCCACGCGCATGAGTAAGCGCAACAATTTCACCACCGGTCTCGTCTACCAGACGGTGATCGAGAAAGAGCGGCGCGGCGATTACCTCGGCCGCACGGTGCAGGTCATCCCCCATATTACCGATGAGATCAAGCGCCGCATTCGGCTGGGGGCGGCGGGGGTAGACGTTGCCATTGTCGAAATTGGCGGCACGGTGGGTGATATCGAATCACAGCCCTTCCTCGAGGCCATCCGCCAAATGGCGGTGGAGGAGGCGCGGGGTAACAGCTTGTTTTTGCATCTGACCCTGGTGCCGTACCTGCCCTCGGCGGGAGAGATGAAGACCAAGCCGACCCAGCATTCGGTGCGCGAGCTGCGCGCCATTGGTATTCAGCCCGACGTCTTGCTCTGCCGCGCCGATCGCCCCATTCCAGAAGATCATCGCGCCAAGATCGCCCTCTTTTCCAACCTGCGCGATCGGGCGGTGATTTCCGCCATCGATACCGACAGCATCTACCGCATCCCGCTGCTCTTTCATGCCCAAGGGCTCGACGACCTAGTGGTAGAGGAACTGCAACTGCAGGCCAATCAGCCCGATCTCTCCGATTGGCTGGGGATTATCGATGCCCTGGAGCACCCCGAGGGCGAGGTGTGCATTGCCCTGGTCGGCAAGTATGTTGGCCTTACGGAGTCCTATAAGTCTTTGTCGGAGGCCCTGCTGCACGCTGGTCTGCGGGCACGGCGCAAGATTCGTTTTCTCTTTGTGGATGCCGAAGAAATCGAGGAGAAAGGGCCGGAGTGCTTGGCGGCTGCAGATGCCATCCTGGTACCCGGCGGCTTTGGCGGGCGCGGAACCGAAGGCAAAATTCGCGCCATCCGCCATGCTCGCGAGCAGAAAATCCCGTATCTCGGCATCTGCCTCGGCATGCAATTGGCAGTGGTGGAATTTGCCCGCCACTGTGCGCATTTAGCGGCTGCCAACAGCACCGAACTCGATCCCGCCACCCCCGAACCGGTCATCACCCTGATGCAGCGCTGGACCGATCCCGGCGGCCAGATTGCCTACCGAGAGGAAGGGGGAAATCTGGGCGGCACCATGCGCCTGGGGGCACAAACCTGCGTGCTCGAATCCGGCAGCCTGGCTGAGCGCGCCTATGGGCGGCGGGAAATCGAAGAGCGCCACCGTCATCGCTTCGAGTTCAACAACCGCTACCTGCAGCCCCTGGCGGCAGCGGGCTTGCGCTTCTCTGGGCGCTCGGCCGATGGCGCTCTGGTCGAGGTAGTGGAATTGCCGGACCATCCTTGGTTTCTTGGCTGTCAGTTCCACCCGGAATTCACCAGTAACCCGCGCCAGGGACATCCCCTCTTCGACGCCTTTGTCGCTGCCGCGCAAGCCTATCGCCTCCGGGAGGGACGCTGATGGAACTTCTTGGTTTTTCGGTTGGTCTGCAGCAGCCCTTTTTCCTCATTGCTGGCCCCTGTGCCATCGAGAGCGAAGAGCTCGCTTTGCGTAGCGCCGCCACCCTGCGCGAAATCTGCCATAGGCTGCATATCCCGCTGATTTATAAAAGCTCGTACGACAAGGCGAATCGCTCCTCCGGGGCCAGCTTCCGCGGGCCGGGGATGGAGGAGGGGCTGCGGATCTTGCAAAAGGTGCATGCGGAAATCGGCGTGCCGGTACTTACCGACGTCCACGAGAAAGAAGATGTGGCGGCAGTCGCGCAGGCGGTGGATATCCTACAGACCCCGGCTTTTCTGTGTCGGCAGACGGATTTCATCCACGCGGTAGCGGCGGCGGGCAAGCCGGTTAACATCAAAAAAGGGCAGTTTCTCGCCCCCTGGGATATGGTCAACGTGGTGACCAAGGCCAAGACCACCGGCAACGAGAAGATCCTCGTTTGCGAGCGAGGCGTGAGCTTTGGCTACAACAATCTGGTTTCCGACATGCGCTCCCTAGCGGTACTGCGCAAGACCGGCTGCCCGGTAGTTTTTGATGCGACCCACTCAGTGCAGTTGCCGGGGGGGCAGGGGGACCGTTCTGGCGGCCAACGCGAGTTCGTGCCCGTGCTCGCTCGCGCGGCGGTGGCCGCGGGGGTGGCGGGCTTGTTCATGGAAACCCATCCCGACCCGCGCTGCGCCCTCTCCGACGGTCCCAACGCCTGGCCCTTGGGACAAATGGAGTCCCTGTTGCGGGTGTTGCAGCGCATCGATGCAGCCGTTAAAGCGCAAGATTTTCCTGAAGACCACCCAGAGGAGTTGCTACCATGACCGCCATCGTTCAGATCCATGCCCGGGAAGTGCTCGATTCCCGAGGCAATCCTACTGTCGAAGCTGATGTGACCCTCGAAAATGGTGCCATGGGGCGGGCCATCGTGCCGAGTGGCGCCTCCACCGGCGAGCGGGAGGCCGTCGAGTTGCGTGATGGCGGCGAGCGCTACGCCGGCAAGGGGGTGCGCAAGGCGGTGGAGAACGTCAACGGTGAAATCCAGGACGCCCTTCTGGGTATGGAAGTCGAAAACCAGCAGGAAATCGACGCCGAGCTCTGCGCCCTCGACGGTACTCCCAACAAATCCCGCCTGGGTGCCAATGCGATTCTCAGTGTCTCTTTGGCCTGTGCGCATGCGGCAGCGCGTTCCTCTGGCCAGCCTCTCTACCGCTACATTGGTGGCTTGGGTCCCATCCAATTGCCGGTGCCGATGATGAACGTCATCAACGGCGGCGCCCATGCCGACAATGCGATCGATATGCAGGAGTTTATGATCATTCCCGCGGGGGCAGAGAGCTTCTCCGAGGCCCTGCAGATGGGTGTCGAGGTCTTCCACCGCCTCAAGGCGGTGCTACATGGTCGCGGTTTGGCCACTACCGTTGGCGATGAGGGTGGTTTTGCCCCCAATCTGCCCTCCAACGAAGCAGCTCTCGAGCTTCTGGTCGAGGCTATTTCCCAAGCGGGCTATACCCCGGGTGAAGACGTATGGCTCGGCATTGATGCGGCGTCGAGCGAATTCTTCAAAGACGGCAAGTACCAGCTGCACAGCGAAGGACGGGCCCTCGATAGCGGCCAGTTTGTAGATTATCTCAATGGCCTCGTCGATCGGTATCCCATCCTCAGTATTGAAGACGGTATGGACCAAAATGACTGGGAGGGCTGGGTGCAGCTTACCGATCGTCTCGGTGATCGTTTGCAGCTGGTTGGCGATGATATTTTTGTCACCAATACCAGCATCCTGCGCGAGGGAATTGATCGCGGGGTGGGTAACAGTATTCTGATTAAATTGAATCAGATTGGCACGCTGACCGAGACTCTGGCGGCTATCGAGATGGCCAAGACCCATGCATACACGGCGATCGTCTCTCACCGTTCTGGTGAAACCGAAGACACCACCTTGGCCGATTTGGCGGTTGCTACCGGTTGCGGGCAAATCAAAACCGGTTCTCTGTCGCGTACCGATCGGGTATCCAAATATAATCGCTTGTTGCGTATTGAAGAGGAGCTTGCCGATGCCGCGCGCTTCCCGGGACTTGCAGCTTTTTACAATTTGGACTAAAAGTACGAATTATTGAGTAACGTTTTGTAGCAAGGGGCTTTATGGCTGTTGTCTGGGAAGGTTCTTTGGGTTCGGCGCGTGCGGTGGCTTCTTGCATCGGTGGCCTTTGTCGTGTCGACCTCGCTCTTCTCGCGCTGTTTCTCTTGCTGCAGTATTTTTTGTGGTTTGGTACGGGAAGCTGGTGGAATGTCGCACAATTGCATACGCAATTGGAACAGCGGCAGAGCGCTGTGCAAAAGGTACAAGAGCGCAATGACAAACTCGCTGCCGAGGTGCTGAGCCTGCAGAATGATGCCGGTGCGGTATCGGGTTTGGCGCGGCGTAACTTGGGCTTGGTGGGCAAGAACGAGATTTTTGTTTGGGTGATCCCCCGCTCTACTCCCAGTAATTCCTGAGACCATCCCAATGTCACAACAAAAAGCCCGCAAAATGCGGGCTTTTTTCCTGGCTGCCGTGGCGCGATCAGGCGCGATCGATATAGCTGCCGTCGACGGTGTTGACGCGAATTTTCTCGCCGTTGTTGACGAATTGCGGCACCTGCACGGTAATGCCGGTTTCCATGCGCGCTGGCTTGTAGGAACCCGTCGCCGTCTGCCCTTTGATGGAGGGCTCGGCCTCGACTACTTCCAGAATGACCACCGGCGGCAACTCCACACCAATGGGGCGGTCGTTGTGCAGGTTGACCTGAATTTCGGTATTGGGTAGCAGGTAGCCGATCTGCCCTTCCAGGAGATCCTCGCTCAGGGTCATCTGCTCGAAGCTTTCGTTATCCATGAAGATATAGCCGCTGCCGTCGTTGTAGAGGTACTGCATCTTACGTGGCTCCACTACCGCCTTTTCCATCTTTTCTTCAGATCGGAAGCGCTGGTTGGTTTTGGTGCCGGTTTCGATATTCTTCATTTCCACCTGCATAAAGGCGCCGCCTTTGCCAGGTTTGACGAAATCGGTCTTGAGCACGCGCCAGAGGCCCTTTTCGTATTCTAGGATGTTGCCGGGGCGGATATCGAAGGCGGAGATTTTCATGGTCGGTCCTGTAAAGCATTCCCTTTGCTGGGCGCGGATTGTACCCTAGAGCCCTTATCCTGACCAGTGAGGCCACGATGGCAAGCCAGCCCCTCGAGATACATCCGCTGATGCGCAGCAAGGTGATGGAGATTGCCTGGAGCGACGGTCATACCAGTCGTCTTTCTTTCGAGCTGCTGCGGGTAGAGTGCCCCTGTGCCGAGTGCAAGGGGCATACCCCAGACCAAGCCCAGGAGATCACCGGCAAGGAAAACATCGATCTGGTGGATATCCAGCCTGTTGGCAATTACGCCGTACAGTTACACTTCAGCGATGGACATGGAACCGGCATCTACACTTGGGAATACTTGCGTCGCCTCGATGCTGCCAGCGCAGAATGAGGAGGCCGCAGCGCTAGAACTGCTACCGCAGGCAGACTCGCCCTTCGTTCTGCCGGAGTTTTTGCGCCAGCTCAGCGCCGGCCCCGGTGTGTACCAGATGCTTGGCGCTAGCGGGCAGATCTTGTACGTCGGCAAGGCGCGCAATCTGAAGCGTCGAGTCGGCTCCTATTTCCACAAGAATCGTCATAGCCCTAAGACCGTTGCCATGCTGCAGCAGGTGGTGCGAGTCGAGGTCATCCACACCCACACCGAGACCGAGGCCTTGGTGCTCGAGGCGCAGCTCATCAAGCGCCATCATCCGCCCTACAATATCTTGTTGCGCGACGACAAGAGCTACCCTTATTTGCTCATCGAAACCGGCAGCGAATTTCCGCGCATGGCCTTTCATCGCGGCGCGCAGCGGGCCAAGGGCCAGTACTTTGGGCCCTACCCGGCGGTGACTGCGTTACGCGAAAGCATGGTCTTGCTGCAAAAGGCTTTTCGCCTGCGTACCTGTGAGGACAGCGTCTTCAAAAACCGCAGTCGCGCTTGCCTGCATTACCAGATTCGTCGCTGCAGCGGTCCCTGCGTGGGGCACATCAGCGCTGTTGACTATGCCGCCGATGTCCAGGCGACGCTGCAATTTCTGCAGGGGCGTAGCGACGAGGTCTTGCAGGCCTTGCAGCAGCGCATGCAGGCGGCCGCCGAGGCACTTGCCTTCGAGGATGCGGCGCGGCTACGGGACCAGATTGCCGCCTTGGCAAAGATGCAGGAGCGGCAATATGTCGCCCAGTCTGGCGGTGGCGACTTCGATGTGCTGGCGGCGGTGGAAGAGGGTGGGCAGTGGTGTGTCTACCTGAGTTTTCTGCGCCACGGGCGCCAACTCGGTGGGCGCGCCCTCTTTCCCCGTCATGCCGAGGGGGTGCGTGCCGCCGAGATGATGACGGCCTTTCTCGGGCAGTACTATGCCGATCGCGAAATCCCGGGCAACCTGCTGCTCAATGTATTACCACGCCATCGCCAGGCCCTGCAGGATGCGCTCGCCCAGTTGGCCGGGCGCCGGGTTCTCATCGACCAGCCCCAGCGCGGGCCGCGTAAGCGCTGGATGCAGCTTGCCGAAACCAATGCCCGCCTCGCCCTGCGGTCGCGCCAGCAAAGCAGCGAACAGGGACGGCGACGGATGCAGCTGCTTCAGGAGCTCTTTGGTCTCGAGGAGATGCCGCAGCGCATGGAATGCTTCGACATCAGCCACACCCGCGGCGAGGCGGCAACCGCTTCTTGTGTGGTCTTTGACGGCGATGGTGCGCGCAAAGATGCCTACCGGCGTTTCAACATCCGCGACATTACCCCAGGCGACGACTACGCTGCCATGGAGCAGGCGGTGGCGCGACGCTACGCGCGCCTGCTGGAGGAGGGGCAAGCCCTACCCGACATCGTTTTTATCGATGGCGGGCCGGCACAACTGGCACGCGCCGCCGCCGCGCTGCGGGACTTGGGTATCGACACCATCCAGCTCTGCGGGGTATCCAAGGGCACCAGTCGCCGTCCCGGCTTGGAATCCTTACATGCCCCGCAATGGCCGGCGCCGCGCCAACTCGCTGCCGATGACCCAACCCTGCTCTTGATTCAGGAGATCCGCGACGAGGCGCATCGCTTTGCCATTGGCGGTCATCGGGCACGTCGGCAGAAGGCGCGACAGGAATCGGAGTTGGATACCATTGGTGGTATTGGCCCCAAGCGCCGCGGCGCCTTGCTGCGGCACTTTGGCGGTTTGCGCGGTATTCGCGATGCCGGCGTCGAGGATTTGCAGCGGGTGGAGGGCATTCGCCGCGAACTCGCCCAGCGCATCTACGATCATTTCCATACGGGAGCACGGACGTGATGACCCGTCTGCCCAATTTCTTGACCATGCTACGGATTTTGCTCATCCCGGTCTTCGTTCTCCTCTTTTTTCTCGGTGGGGCAGAGCGCAGCTATGGGGCGACGGCGGTGTTTGCTCTGGCCGCCCTCACCGACTGGGCCGATGGCTATCTCGCCCGCCGCTATCACGGCGTCTCGCCCTTTGGCACCTTTCTCGATCCCGTGGCAGACAAGCTCATGGTGGCCACTGCCTTGATCCTCATCTCCACCAGTGGCGAAATGCCCGTTGCCCTCGCCGGCATCCTCACCAGCATCATCGTTGGTCGGGAAATTACCGTCTCGGCGCTGCGCGAGTGGATGGCAGAAATTGGTGAGCGCAAGAAGGTCTCGGTGTCTTGGCTAGGGAAAATCAAAGCCACCCTGCAGATGCTTGCCATCCTCTTTCTGGTGTATGCCGGCCCTTTGGCGGGGGGTATCGCGGCGCGGGAGGTGGGTATCATTCTGCTCGTTTTGGCGGCGGGGATGACCTTGTGGAGCATGGTCGATTACCTGCGTGCCGCCTGGCCGAGCCTCACCGGTAAGCAGGTCGCCGGCCGCTGAGATGCTGGCGCCCGGACTCTCCCTGGTGCACAGTCAGCGGGCCGAGGACTTGCGGCAGTTGCTCTGTGCCTGGTGCGAGCGGGAACCCCTGTCGCCTTTGGCGACGGAGACCATTCTGGTGCAGAGCAACGGCATTGCCGAGTGGTTGAAGCTGGGCTTTGCCGAACAGGGCATTGCCGCTGGACTGGAATTTTTGTTGCCAGCACAGTTTCTTTGGCGCGCTTATCGCGCGGTTTTGGGCACCGACGCTGTGCCGGAGACTTCGCCCTTCGACAAGGAGCGGCTGCGCTGGCGGATCTTTCGTCTGCTCGACGAACTCTCGGCGCCCGAGTACGCGCCTTTGCAGCGCTACCTGGCGCGCGATGCCGACGGTCGCCGGCGCTTCCAGCTCGCCCAGCGTATTGCCGATCTCTTCGATCAGTATCAGGTCTACCGCGCCGATTGGCTGAGCGCCTGGGAGGCTGGGCGCAATCTCCTCCCCGGCCTCGACGGACAAGCCCGGCCGGTGCCGGCAGAGCAGCTCTGGCAGCCCAAGCTCTGGCGTGCCCTGCGTGCGGATCTCGAAAAAACCGCCACGCCCGGGATCTCCCGCGGTAAAATCCATCAGCAGTTTTTGGCTCGCCTGCCCAGTGCAGAACTCTTTGGCTTGCCGCAGCGCCTCTTGGTCTTCGGGATTTCCTCCCTGCCGCAGCAGACCCTGCAGGCCCTTGCCGCCCTGGCGCGGCGCGTGCCGGTATTGATTCTGGTCCTCGACCCCAGCCTCTACTATTGGGGAGATATCGTCAGCGGGTACGATTTGCTGCGCCGTGCGGCACGCGGACGCAAACCGGGGCGGCGCGGCGCGAGCGAGGCGCCAAGCGTGGCAGAATACGGCCACCCGCTCCTGGCTGCCTGGGGCAAGACCGGTCGCGATTACCTTGCCGCCCTGGAGATCAGTGCCAGCGAGTTGGGCGTCGAGGAGCGCGTCGAGCTCTTCAGCCCCGGGCCGCAGCAAACGCTGTTGCAGCAGTTACAAGACGACATTCTGCAACTGCGCCCGGCCGGCGAGAGCCGGGCCTTGTGGCCGCCGGTACGGGTCGATGGCGATGACTCCCTGCGCTTTCATGTTGCCCATGGTCCCTTGCGCGAGCTCGAGATCTTGCAAGACCAAATCCTCGAGGCGCTGCGCCGCGATGCCAGCCTGCACCCGCGCGACATCCTCATCATGGTCCCGGAAATGGAGACCTTCGCGCCGCGCATCGCCGCCATTTTTGGCCGCTATTCTGCCCCCGATCCGCGCGCTCTCCCTTACCGCATCGTCGACACGACCGGGCAGTCGGAAACCGCCTTTCTTCGCATCTTAGCGCAGTTGCTGGCGCTGCCGCAGTCGCGGCTTCCTGCCAGTATGCTTTGGGATTTGCTCGACTTGCCGGCCCTGCGCCGTCGCTTCCGCATCGCCGAAGAAGATCTCCCCTTGTTGCGCAGCACCTTACAGTCCGCTGGCGCGCG
>JAWNZB010000152.1:0-2793 GCA_038447835.1 Candidatus Igneacidithiobacillus chanchocoensis
TCAGTCCGGTGGTGATGATGAATCTGCTGGGCGATCTTTGGGAAAGTGGCGCTCCAGACTGGGATGCACTACTGCGCCATCCACAACTCAAGCTCTATCTATATGGTAAAAAAGAAGCTAGGCCACGGCGTAAAATGGGGCATGTGAACGCGCTCGCCCCGGATACCGGTCGGGCCATTGCGGTGCTGGAAACCCTGCGCCGCGACTGGCATTGGCCGGACTAGCAGATAAAGCAGAGCCCTCGTTTTGGCGAGGTCCAGGGTCTAATGTTTCCCTTGACGTCCGGCAAGCCATTGGGCAAGCCAGAGCAGCATGGCACAGGCGAGGAAGAAGACCAGACTCCAGTGAGTGACGGGCCATCCGGCCAGGGTGCGAGCCCCGGCGGCGGCACAGGAGCCCTGTCCCGAGAGTGCCGAGGCGGCGTCCTTGCCCAAAGGCCCGAAGCTGCGCCCACCCTGAAAGAGATTCACGGCTGTGCACGTTTCCGGCGTGCGGCTTGCTACCGCGCTGAGATGCCACTGCCACCCGGCAAGTCCTGCGCCTGCCAGTGCATAGGCACTGGCCAGCATCCATAACCCGCGCCGCGCTGTGCCCGTCCAGAAGAATCCCATCACGACGACCACCAGCACAGCGAGATTGGCCAGGCGCTGATACACACAGAGGCTACAGGGCGCATAGTCCCTTGCAAATTGTAACCAGAGTACCAGCGCAAAGGCACCTATTGCGGCGAGCACCACCAGTACGGCGATCAGTGAAGATAAATGCCTGGCATTCATGATGCGTTGAGTAAATCTCGCCATTGCGCGTTATCGGGTAAGCCAAAAATGTAATGGATTGTTTTGCCGTTACGATAGACCAGAAAGGGTACGCTGACGACAGGTGCTCCCGCAATCTGAAATTCTTTGCCCTGGAGCCGGGATTTGTTGAAGTGCAGACGATCCTGCATTTTGGCGATTACCGCAGCGCTGGCAGGATCGATACCGCCGTCAGGACCCGCCTTGGTCATCGTAAACCCCATCTCCGTCTGTTTAAGTGCCGTCAACGGATTGGCTGCGGCGAGAATGGCGGAAGCCTTACCCTTACTGCTATGGGTCAAGAAGCCAACGACAATGAAGCGGACTCGCAACTGTCTATTGTCAATGGGGTTTTGCAGCCAGGTATAAACTTGGTGGCAATAGGGGCAGTTGGGATCAAAAAAATCATAAAGGATAGGCCCCTTACTGCCTTCTTCGATATAGTGGGTGTGGCTCAGTGCCTGCCAATAGTCCAGATCATGATCGGCAGAGGCCTGCGCCGCATAGGCGCTGCCAATGGTCGCAGTCAGAATGATTCCACCAAACAACGCGGATCGCGCTAAGTATTGAATGCTGCCGATGATCGTCATGATGCGTTGTTCTCCAAGTGTGAAGATGTCTGAATACGTAGTAGAGCGATATGTTTCCGGCTGTAGAGCTCATAAGCCGAGTAAAGTTCACGAACACGCAGCGCCTTAGATAATTGTGCCCGTACAGCGGGTATATCGTGGGCGGGGAGGGCGAGATAGGCCGTACCATGACCATCGGCCACGACGCGAGGGAGTTCTTGCAGGTTTTTCATCTGATGTACCCGCATGGCGCCGCGCCCGCCGTAGAACAGAAAACTGGGTTCGAACCATCGCCAGGTGGCGATAGCATAGGGTTGTGTGCCCTCGCTGGCACGGATCATGCGGCCCATGGTCACGGAGGGCTTTAGGGTGTTCAAGGCGGGCATTGCCAAGAGCATCAAACAAGCGGTAAGTGCTACTGCGCCGGCTCCCAGACTGCTGATAACCGGTAGCAGCAGGCCGCGCCAGGCGAAGAGTAGGGCCAGCAACGCCGCAGCGATATAAGGGACGCCAAGATACGCCACATCACCCAGGGGCGGGATTTGCTCTGGTACCAACCATGCGCCCAATACCGCCAGGGCGACACCTATCAGCAATAGTGCCGCGAGGGAGCGAATGACACCGCGGCGACTGATGGGCTGCGTCTCATTGAGTGCTGCATAAAGGCGCGCTGCGATGAGGGCAAAGAGGGCAGGATAAGCCTCCCAGACGTAGTTGGGGAGTTTGGTGGCGCTGAGGCTGAAAAAAGCGACCCAGGTAATCGCCCAGACCAGCATAAATGCATCGGCGGGCGCTTTTTGCAGTAGTGCGGCCCGTCTTTGCCAGAGTTCCGCGAAGGTCTGTGGCAGAAAAATCGTCCAGGGCAGCAGCGCCAGTGCGATGGTGAAAAGATAGTAATAAATCGGGCCGCGATGCCCTTGCATCGCGGCGGTGTAGCGATCAACATTCTGCTGATCAAAGAATAACTGGTCCCAGGCCCAGTGGGTCTCCATGCCTACGGCCAGGTACCAGGGCAAGGTGATGACGAGGAAGAGAGGAATTCCTAGAACTAGTTGTCCTCGGCGCCAGAGGCTTGCCAAGTCGCGGCGCAGCAGTAGGAAAATCACAATGATAAGTCCGGGCAGGAGGAAGCCGATAGGGCCTTTAGCCAGGGTTGCCAACCCCATCGCGCCATAGGCGATCAGAACACCGCGGCGCCCTTCCTCCGGGTAGAGATAACCACGCAGATAGGAAATCAGAGCGATCGCAACGAAAAGAATCAGCAAAGGGTCGGGTACAGCGGCCCGGAAGATGATCTGACT
The DNA here is from genome assembly GCA_038447835.1 of Candidatus Igneacidithiobacillus chanchocoensis. Taxonomy (GTDB): domain Bacteria; phylum Pseudomonadota; class Gammaproteobacteria; order Acidithiobacillales; family Acidithiobacillaceae; genus Igneacidithiobacillus; species Igneacidithiobacillus chanchocoensis. Next base: position 2,665 of record JAWNZB010000152.1, read on the forward strand.
ATGCAGGGCTGTGGCGGTCAGCAATCCCGCCAGCAAGGCCGTCTGCTCCCCATAGAGGCGACGTAAGGCCAGGGCCAGATAGAGTACCAAAAATGCACCCATCGCTACCGATCCAATGCGCAGGCCCCA
>JAWNZB010000153.1:0-2782 GCA_038447835.1 Candidatus Igneacidithiobacillus chanchocoensis
AACGTCGCGCCGACGCCTGGCAGGGCACGTCCTGGGTGGAACTCGATCTGCCGCCGCACATGCGCAACGGCCAAGGCCGCGGCCGCCGACCCGCCGCGGCAGGTGGCACACACCCCGCAACAGCGAATGGCAACAGCTTCGGCGGCGGCCAACGCCGACCGGGCGGGGGTCAGCGGGGGCGTTGAGCAGATCGCGCTGGACAGTGGTCACGAACGCCTGCGATCTGGTCGAACACTGCCAAGGTCTGACGGCAAACTTGTTCGGACGAAAACTCTGTCTCGGCACGCTCCCGCCCCCGCTGGCCATAACGCTGCCGCTGCCGTGAATCGCACAACAGAGTTTGCAGCGCGTCTGCAAGTGCTCGAACGTCTCTAGGCGGCACGAGCAGACCGTTGTCATCATGCCCGACCGCCTCCCGGCAGCCGGGCATGTCTGTGGTGACCACAGCACGACCACACGCCATGGCTTCGAGAATGACCTTGGGCAAACCTTCCCGATACCAACTCGGCAAACAGAAAATGTGACATGTGGTGATCACTTGCGGCATATCCTGGCGAGGCCCGAGCCACTCCACGATACCCTCATCCGCCCAGGCCCGCATCTGCTCCTCGGGCACGGCTGACGAGCTATCCCAGTCGATCCCACCCGCGATTTGAAAACGCGCCTCGATGCCTTTCGCGCTCAATAACCGGGCCGCCTCGACAAATTCGCGTACCCCCTTTTCCCAAATCAGCCGGGCAGCGAACAACACCACTGCAACGCTGTCCGGCTCGGCAGATGCGGTGTAGCGAACCAAGTCCACCCCCGCGCCGCGGATCAGCACCGCGTCCTTTGCATGCACTGCGCGTAGCGCGACCATTTCATTCAAGTCGTCGATATTTTCAAAAACGGCCTTGCTGCCTCGTGGGTTGAGTAGCGCACGCAGAGCCAGACGCAAGAATGGGCGCAATAGCATGGCCTTGATCCCACCAGAGGAAAATACCCAACCCATGCCGACTGGCGCGTTCACGATCCCTCTGATGCCACTGAATTGCGCTGCTGGCGTCCCGCTTACAATAGACATTAGCCCAATATGCCACACAACCGTGTGATGCAAGTCACGGTATATCTTTTTGACTTCGTTGTACGACCTCAGCAAGCCCCACGGCGATGCACTATGACGCCGCATGTCTAGCGCGATATGCTCCAATCCTGCCGCAGTAATTTGATTTGCATGTCCTGTGTCCTGGCAAATCACCGCCACGTGATAACCGGCCCTCTTGGCAAACAACGCCCGATCAAGGAAATGGCTTAAAAAAAACCAGTCTCGGTTCACCAAAATGCTCAATGTGGTGGAGGCGCGCTTGCCCCGACCCGGAGCACAAACCGGTGCGAGGATTTTGGTTTGGCCGGCAGATTTCATCGGCCGGCTTTGGCCAAGGCACGCCGGAGCGCAGCGCGCACGCCCTGGGCACGTAAGGCGCCTAAAAACTGCGCACGCAGGGATGGATCGGCTGCAAGGCGAATTAGTCTGACCACGGCACTCCAGCGGACAGCATGAACTTGCGGCCCATTCGCGCCCACTTCCCGCAACCGCTGGAGATACAAGCCATACGCCAGCGCCATGCCCAATCCGTTTGGATCGTGTCGCAGGTAAGGCCGCACGCTGCGCGCATGGTCCGCCCAGTGATCACCCGCGCGTAACATTCCTTGCGGATTGACCCTGTACCAATAAAGCGGTTCTGGCACAACCTCCAGCCGTAAGCCGGCAAGTACGGCATCAGAAAACAACTCCCAATCCTCGTGGCCGACACCATAGTCTGTCGTATAGCCACCGATGTGCTCGAAGGCCGACCGTTTCCATAATGCATTGGCATCGCCAAACGCATTGCGGTAAAGCCCCGCGCCTGCGGCACCGCCGAGCGGCACCCAAATGCGCTCGGGAAGCGGCGGGACCCGGTCACCAGTGAAAGGCATATTCACACAGGTCAATATGTCTGCGCCGGACGATTCCGCAGCCTGGACGAAATGCTCCAGCATATACGGCAAAGCGACATTATCGTCATCCATGAAGAGCAGATAGTCCCCCCGGGCGGCTTGAGCCGCATGATTGCGCGCTGTGCCAAGATAACTGTTTGGCTGCCTGATGATTTGCCAGCCATGTCCATGAAATTCACTCTGGATAGCATCTAAATAGCGCTGCGCGGCCTCCCCTGGGCTACCATCATCGACAAGCACAACCTCAAAATTTCGGTAGGTTTGCGCCCGCAGAGAATCCAGCACTTGCGCAAGCAGATGCGGGCGGTTGTAATGAACAAGGCAAATACTGACCAATGGCGAACCGGCCTTCGAATGCAATTTGATCCGGTTTTGCTTAACGACTCGTGCCTTATCCTGAAGAAAATCTTGCCAACGCCGTTCCACCTCAGCCGGGTTCCAAGCTAACGACGCGGAGTGCATTCCCTCCTCTAATGCCAGATGCAAGGCCTGCGCCAAAGCCCGCGGATTGGGATCGAACAAATGCGTGGCATGATCAGATTGGGCGAGCATTTCTGGAATGCCGCCCACCCTTGATGCAAGTAATACGATGCCACGCGTCAGGCACTCGAGTACCGTGTAAGGAGAATTCTCCGTCAGAGACGGTATGACGGCCAGTGTGCCCCGTTGCGCCAATTCCGTCAAAGCCTCATCGCGATTGCGATTGGAATGCACATGAATCGGGACTTCCCAGTTTACCGCGCGCTGAGCAATGAAAGCCCGCGAATCAAACCCTTGAGTCGTTGCAATCGCTTTGCCAAGAAAG
>JAWNZB010000154.1:0-2768 GCA_038447835.1 Candidatus Igneacidithiobacillus chanchocoensis
CGCTGTGGCTGGTGCTCATGGCCTTGCAACACTACCAAGGCCAGTATGAGAAGTTCCCGCAAGCGATAGCACAAGCAGCCAAAGATACCTTGGTCAATTTCAAGGTAACGGCGGATGCAACCGTGAAAGCATCAGCGGAAGCAGCCAAGGCGGATTTGGCGCAAGCGGTAGCAGCAGCAGCGCAAGAGGTCGCGCACAACACATCGGCAAAGCAGATGTGGCAGTGGGCGGCGGGCTGCATCGCCGTGGCCTTCCTGTGCGTCGGCCTGTTCGGCTGGTACATGCACAGCAGCGGCAAGGATTCCGGCTACCAAGCCGGATACGGCGCGGGATACACCGAAGCCAAGGACGAGAAAGCGGCGGCGGCATGGGCCAACACGCCAGAGGGGCGCTTGGCCTACCGCTTCGCGCAAACGGGAAGCCTCGCCAGCTTGGCGAAGTGCGATAGGCCGGGGTGGTACGTCGAAAAAGGCGTGTGCTACGTCAAGCCCGCATCGGATGGCACCTACGGATGGAGGTTGCCATGAGAATCAAGATCAAAGGAGAAATCACGGCAGAACGCCTAGCGGAAGCACTGCACGCAGCAGCAGAAAAATACGAAGCTGTGAGGCCGGGGCACAAGGTCTATGGGGCCAATCTCTACCTAACCGCCTTCGATGCTGATGGTCTGCCGTTCGATCTGGTAGACCATCGCGGCGAACCGCTTTCGATCACCATCGAGGCCAAGTCTGGCGAACTGGTAAAACCAGCACTCACAGCAGAGGGTGAAGCACACCGACAGAAAGCCAAAGAGGAAGCACGAAGGCAAGCTGAAGAAGCGGAAGCTGAAGCACAGCGCAGACACAGGCAAACCTTAGACGAATACGAACAGGAGCGGCAAAAACGACGGAAAAAGGAAGCCGAAGCAAGAAAGCAATTTGAGGACGCGAACGCAATCACTGCCGAACTCTTGAAAACCATGCCGGAACGCTTCATCGACGAACTGAACAAAACCGTGCAAGGCGTTTGGGACGACCTCAAGCCAACCGAAACGCAAGGCAAGAAGAAGGGCCAGCCGAAAGCGCTACCAGTCTTTTCCATCCATGCGGACGGGCTGGTGCTTTCCGTCGAGACATGGAAGAACCCGCGCCGGGTTCTCAATCCGCTTTGCACACTCCAGCACGGCGAAATAGCCCCATTCTGGATGCACGAAGCGTGGTTAGAAGCCATGAGGCGGATAGTCGATCTGCTGGATACGCTCACCGCAGCCCCGGCAGAGGCCCTAGAAAGCCAGTAGAGGCGTTTTCGCCTGCAAGGAAGGGGGTAGCGGCGGGGCGGGGGCGGGGGTGTGTCTGCAAGGGCTTTAGCCCGCGCAGGGCGAAGCCCGAAGGCAAGGCTTCAGACGACGCCTAAAGCGGCGGCTGAAAGCCGCGCATGGTAGAAGTTCTTTAGAACTTCTTAGACCGGAATTTTGGAAAAACGCGAAAACTCAGTACTGACAAGGGTTTGCGGGCGTTTTTGTGGCTTGTCAGGTTACCACCTGCGCCGGGGGTGGTTACCACCTGCGCCGGGGGTGGTTACCACCTGCGCCGGGGGTGGTTCACGTTCGCTCGCGTAGGTTAGTTTGGAAGCTCGACCGCTTTAGCAGCGAGTAGTTCACCAGGTGCGGCTCAGTCCGGCGTCCAGTCCTGCGGGTCGAACAAATCTGGTTCTTGCATTGGCGGCTGGCTCATGAGGTCGTGGTATTCGCTGGGGCGCATGTCGTGCTCACCCTCAAGGAACGGCAGTTCCTTGGGACGACTTACCAGCACAAGCCCGCTGCTGGTCTGGTCGATGGCCCATCCCATACCGCCTTGCAGTCCGCGTGTGCGGTCTGAGATTTCGTCTAAAGCATCGCGTAGTTGACCCCGCCTGACTGATCGAACCTTCGTTGATGCTTCTTCCCACGCCGCCTTGCCCCATACGTGGGGCGCTAGCGTGTCGATGTGCGCCCCGTTGCCATTGCCAAGCGAACGGCCAAGCCGGATGTTTGAGCACAGCCAACAGTGCAGCAGCTTGGCGGCTTCACTCTCCAGCTCGTTGCGCTCGAAAAGCGAAACCTTGACGTGTTGCTCTCGAAAAACCGCCCCGGTCAGGCGCGGATTGACGGCAACAAAGATTTCCCCAGTCTTGTGATTGAACCGACTCGAAAGGAGATTGCAGCGGTAATCCCAGCCGGTAGCGTGATTGATTTCCCGTATCTGCGCGTTACCCATTCGGTTCAGGCTTTCCTTGATTCTGGCAAGTGCCGCCCCGCTTTCTGGGTCGTCATATCCAGCATCAATCAGCAGGCTGCGCAAACTGGTTTTCTTGGTTTTCAGCGGCCTTCCATCATCGTTGTCAAAGTCCAAAGCAAGGCGCAATTGCTGGCCTATTTCGCCGGGTGGTTTTGCCTCGATCATCAAGCCGTCAATGCCAAGCTGGGCGCTTACTGCAAGCAAGATTGATTGGTCATCAGCTCCAAGCTGCTCGAACCCTTGAAAGCTGATTTCACTATCGCCGAAGCGGCGCGGCGGCACATACAGTCGCCCGCGCTTCTTCCCCTTCGTGGGGACGAAAAGCCCGTCAAACACATGAGCGGGATCGAATTTGGCATAGGCCGGTTTAATACGCTGCTGAGTCATAGCCCTTGCCCCCCTTCTTGCCGTTCTGCGGCACATCCTCGGCTAGCTCCACCGGCACCAAAACGCCCCCTTCGCGTCGCTGATACCAGCGGTCTAGCGGGGTTGCGTCGTAGTTTTGCTTGCTCA
>JAWNZB010000055.1:0-14911 GCA_038447835.1 Candidatus Igneacidithiobacillus chanchocoensis
CCATTGGCCCAGGCCTTCTTCTGTATCGATGTACGCTCGGAGCCCATGCGCCGCCACCTAGAGTCTTTAGGCGACTACCAGACCTTTGGTATTGCGGGATTTTTTGGTGTGCCGATCGGCTACCTCGAATACGGGAAGGGCAGCGAGGTGCATCTCTGCCCTGCCGTACAGACGCCGCATAACCTGATCGTGGAAATTCCCGCAGAGTTGCAGCTCGAGGAAGAGCCGTTGTACGGGGCCTTGGAGCATGTACTGCACGACATCAAGTCCTAGATATTATCGCCTTTCGTGGCGGTGGAAGCGGTTGGTTTGCTTTTCAGTCTGGGTTTGATTGGACAGACGGTGGCGCCAGTGCTCTACCACGATCTACATGGGCGCCTGCATGCGCACAAGCCGGTAACACGTCTTTTGGTCGACAAACTGAGCTCCGAGCAGGCGGACTCCATCATTCGTGCCGTGCAACGTGCCATGATCGTCCGTGCCCTGCAGCGGGAGCTACAGTTACAGCGCGATCGAGTGACCGATGGCGAGGTACGGGAGTTGCGAGAAATTGCCCTTGGCCACAGCCAGGGCCCGAGCGCCTTGGCTAGCCGTTTGGGTATGAGCGAGTCGCAGGAAGCAGACTTTATCGAGAAGCTGCGCAGCGTCTATCGGGTCAATCGTCAGGAAACCAGTCTGCAGATGGAGCGGATCGCTCGCTTGGGATTCAGTATCGACGAGCAGGTGCGTTATGTCTCCAATGCCTTGCTATCTACGGGTCTGCATCAGCATTTTTCGCGCTTTGTGTTGATGGTTGGGCACGAGAGCCAGACCCAGAACAACCCGTACGAATCGGCCCTGGATTGCGGCGCCTGCGGCGGTGGTCGTGGCCTGCCCAATGCCCGGGTGATTTGCGCCATGGCCAACCAACCGGAAGTGCGGCGGCGCCTGTTGGCCAAAGGCATCGATATCCCCGAGGATACCTGGTTCCTGCCGGCGGTACACAATACGACAACAGACGAAATTACCCTGCACGATCTTGATCTTTTGCCTGCCCGCCATCTGCTCTACCTCGAGCGCCTGCGCACCGGGCTCGCGGCAGCAACGCGGCGCACCGCCGCCGAGCGTATGCCGACCCTGGGTGGTAAGGCCGACATTGCCGCCGATCCCTATCTGGCAGCGGCACTGGCGCGCCGCCATGCCCACGACTGGTCGCAGGTGCGGCCGGAATGGGGCTTGTCGCGCAATCTCTATGGCATCATCGGCGGTCGTCATCTGACCGAAGGTGTCGATCTGGAGGGACGCTCCTTCCTTCAATCCTATGATTACCGCCTCGATCCCAAGGGTCGTTTTCTCGAAAACATCCTGTCGGCGCCGGTGGTGGTGGGGGAATGGATCAACCTCGAGCACTATTTTTCGACGGTGGACGTGCATCACTTTGGCAGCGGGAGCAAGGCCTACCACAATGTGGCGGGCCGCTTTGGGGTGATGACGGGTAATCAGAGCGATCTGCGTACCGGCTTGCCCATCCAGTCGATGTATCGGGACGGCAAACCGTATCATGAACCGGTGCGCCTGATTGCTTTGGTCGAGGCACCAGCGGCCTTTGTGCTTGCGGCAGTGGGACGCCTGCCCAAGGTCAAGGCCTTGATCATGGGCGGCTGGCTGCGCGTGATCGTAATCGACCCCGAAGATGACTACCGTTGTCTGGTGTTGGAAGAGGGCGAGTTTCAGATTCATCCCGAATCGGGACGACAGTATCGGCAGCAATTTTTGGAGGCAAGCGCATGAATACCCTCAATCTCCATCCCCTGAAAAAGATCGAGATCATTCTCGAAGGAGCGCATCGTGATTTTGCCACGGACCTCCTGGATCGTGCCGGCGTGAAGGGCTACACCATCGTCGGTAACCTCTCCGGCAAGGGGAGCCATGGCATCTACGAGAGCCATTTGATGTTCAACGAAGATGATGTTTTGATCATGATCATCGTTGCCGTGCCGGAGGATCTGCTGGCACCGATCCTCGAGGGATTCACCCCTTTCTTCGAGAAGCATCAAGGGGTGATGTTCGTTTCCGATATCCAGGTTAGCCGCCTGGTCAAGTTCAAGAATTGAGTGAGGGATCTCTGTGAGTAGCGAGCAAAGTCAGTATTTGATCAGCGAAGAGCCGTATTATCGCGAAGTCCACGACGAAATTTCCTTGTTTGAGGCTGCTTATGCCGCGCGCCTGCCGATGATGGTGAAGGGGCCGACGGGTTGCGGCAAGTCGCGTTTCATCGAATATATGGCCTGGCGCCTGCAGCGGCCGCTGATCAGTGTTGCCTGCAATGAGGATATGACGGCCTCGGACTTGGTTGGGCGTTTTCTGCTCGATAAGGACGGCACCAAGTGGCAGGACGGCCCCCTCACCACTGCGGCGCGGATGGGCGCAATCTGCTACCTCGACGAGGTGGTCGAGGCGCGGCAGGATACTACTGTTGTCATCCACCCGCTTACAGATCATCGCCGCACCTTGCCCCTCGATAAAAAGGGCGAGCTGCTGCATGCGCATCCCGACTTTTTGCTGGTCATCTCCTACAATCCCGGCTACCAGTCGTCGATGAAGGATCTCAAGCAATCCACCAAACAGCGCTTTGGTGCCCTCGATTTCTCCTACCCCGATCGGGATCTGGAAATCGAGATCGTCGCCCATGAGTCGGGGGTGTCGACAGAGATGGCCGGCAAGCTGGTGTCGATTGCCGAGCGCTCGCGCAACCTCAAGGGGCATGGCTTGGACGAGGGCCTATCTACCCGTATGTTAATTTATGCCGGTTCCTTGATGGAAAAGGGTATTGCGCCCCTGGCAGCCTGCAGTGTTGCCCTGGTGCGCCCCATTACCGACGATCCAGATATGCGCGACGCCCTCGACGCTGCCGTCAACACCTTTTTTTGAGTAAGGGAAATGCCGGTATCGCGCTTAGGCGCGGTGCTGGCGCACCCAGTCCTGGCTTTTGACCACCAGTCGGTGGATGGAAAGTTCGCGGTTGTAGCTGTGCACTTCGCGCAGGGGCACCCAGCGTAGCTCATGCGACTCGCTATTGCCTCGAAGCGGCAAGCCGTCGTCGATTTCCATCAGAAAGCGGATGTCGAGATGCTGGTGCTCTGCCTCCTGCCTTCGGGCCGGTATACGGTGAATATCGATGTCGAAAACCGCGGGCGAGAGAGAATGGATATGCTCGGCAGCAAGACCGGTCTCTTCGCTGCATTCCTTGAGGGCTACCCGCTGCACGTCCTCGTCGCCGTCACAATGGCCGCCGGGCTGAAACCAGCGTTCGAGCTTGCGGTGTAGCATCAGCAGGGTGCGGTTACCCGCAGGATTGAGCACCCAGCAGGAAGCCGTCACATGTAGGCCCGGGCTGCTGCGTCGAAAACAGTCGGGTACGGTGCGCAGAAGAGCACAGCCGCGGCGGGCATAGGCCGCTTCCTCGGGGTGGCGACTGCGATAACGGCAGAGGGCCTGCTCCAGGGTTTGCCGATCCATCGTCAACTCCAGGAAGGATTCTCGACGGCATGGACCGCCGCCGCTGCCGCCTCGTCGAAATCGGCCTCGCGGCCGGCAATGGTGAGGCGCCCGTAGGCGCCCACGGCGCGCACATCGATGAGGGTGATGTTAGCTGCCTTTTCGGCTTGGTTGGCGGCGTAAATGACATATCCTGCCGGCTCGGTCTCGAGGATGAACATGCTCTGTTCCGGCAAGATCATGGAGCCGCGGCGATTCTGGCGATTGATGAGCACGGTGTGGTCCGGCATCATGCCGCGGATGATTTCGTTCCAGGTAACACGACAGGTTTTGCGGTCGCTTTGCTGGGCGCCCATGCGCTGCAAAACTACCCGGCCGGCCTCACGCACGTCGCTTTGATCGCGATGATGCACGACCATGGTTCCGAATTCCCGCTCGACGACCTGCTGCGAGAGGTGCACGCGGGTGGCCTTGAGGGCGATGTCGGTGAGGCGGTGCACCGCCATGCCTGGCGACACCTCGATCCACAAGGCGGCATCGCCCGGTACCGGCAAAAAACCCTGAGATACCGAGGCCATGTAGGCGGCAAGCTGGGGTTGCAGGGAGTCGATATAGACGTAGGTGCGTAGGTGGATCATGGACTGGGCATCATCATTTGACGCCAGAGTATAAGAGATTGGGCGCTACTTTTACAGTGCGCAGGCAGCCGCTGCGGCCAGCCAGACTTCGTCGACGCCCTGCAGGAGTTGCCGCTCTGCGCCTTGCAGACGATGGTCGATACCGGGCAGAACGCGGATAGCGAGGGATGGGCTGGATGCAAGATCGGCAAAGGTAAAGCTGCGCTGCAGCGGCACGGCATCGTCGGCAGAGCCATGGAGGATGAGGGTCGGAATGTCGAGGCGAGGGGGGTGGCGCAGTAGATCATGAGCTGCTGCGTCTTCCACTGCCCCGAAGGCAAGGGGAAAGCGGGGGCCGTAAGGGCCGAGTTGCCAGTGTCGCAGGCCAGTTTCTTGCCAATCCTCCTGCTCTTGGCGGGGGAGGGCAGCAAAGTAGTCCTGGATGAAATTGTAGGCCGGTGCAATCAGCAGCAGGCCGCCTATGCGCTGCGGATGCCGCTGTGCGGCGAGGGTAGCGACCCAGCCACCCATGCTCGAGCCGACCAAGAGCAGAGGACGCGGCGCGAGTAGCGCGAGGATCGCTTCTACATCTGCTAGGTAGCGAGAAATGCTGAGTTTGGTAAAGTCTCCATCCGACTGACCCATGCCGCGATAATCAAAACGCAGCCAACTGCGGCCAAGGCGTTGGGCTTGTTCTGCGAGTAACCGCGATTTGCTGCCCTGCATATCCGAGGCAAAGCCCGGCAAAAACACTCCGACTGGCCCGGAGCCGCTATCCTGTAGGTAGCCGCGCAGAGCTTCGTGCTGCGCAAGTTCGATTTGGAAAGGGGTTTCGGAGGGTAGTTGCATCCCGGAAGCATGGCATAAAAAAAGGGGCTTGCAAAAGCCCCAAAACCACAAAGGAGGAAAGAAACATGCGCTCGCAGTCATTGCTGACTACGAGTGAGAATATTAGCATGCTATGGGAGTCTGTGCAACACCTACATTCCGACCGGTCGGAAAAAAAGAGGCGGCCAAGAAGGCCGCCCAAAACCACCAAAGGAGGAAGAAACATGCGCTCGCAACCATCACAGCTGCTTGCAAGGACTTAGAGAACAGGGTGGCGAAAAAGTTCCGCCGGCTACTGTTGAAGTTGTTACATTGTATTTCATGGCTGTTTCTTTAGTGTTGCAAAGGCTTCCAGGGCACGATCGCGGGCAAGTTGGTGGTCTACCAGCGGTGCGGGGTAGTCGCGACCGAGCACGACACCCTTATCGCGCCATCGCCCGGAGTCACTGCCGTATAGGGTGGCGGCATCGAGAGTGGCGAGTTCCGGCAGCCAGCGGCGTTGGTACTGGGCGTCGGCATCGAACTTTTCGGCCTGCAGGTAGGGGTTGAAAATGCGAAAGTAGGGAGCCGCATCCGTACCGCAGCCGGCTACCCATTGCCACGAGGCGCTGTTATTGGCCGGATCGGCATCGAGGAGGGTGTCCCAGAACCACGCCTCGCCAGCCTGCCAGGGTAGGAGTAGATCCTTGACCAAAAAACTACCCACGATCATGCGCACCCGGTTGTGCAGGTATCCCGTATGCCAGAGCTCGCGCATGCCAGCATCGACCAAAGGATAACCGGTCTGGCCGCGCTGCCAGGCGCGCAGCAGATGCTCATCCTCCCGCCAAGGAAAATCGGCAAACTCGGGGCGCAGGGGAGTGTAGGGAAGCTGCGGAAAATGGTAGAGAAGATGCCACGAAAACTCGCGCCAGCCAAGTTCCTGCAAAAACTTGTCGGCGGCGCGGCGTTGCTCTGGCTGGGTCTCGACATGGGCTTGCACACGTTGCCAGAGGCGGCGGGGGCTGATTTCGCCGTGGGCAAGATGGGGAGAAAGCCGCGATACCTTCTCGGCTACGGGGTAGTCCCGGCCGCTGGCGTAGTCTGCCAACCGACTTTCGAAGAATTCCGCAAGCCGCGCTGCGGCCCCCAGCTCGCCGGGTTGCCAATACGCGAAAAAGGGGCTCGCCCAGTCGGGCTGGTGCGGCTCCCAGTGCCAATCGTCGGGGTTTTCGGAGTACGGAAGCTTTTCGCTTGCTTGAATCTTGCTCGGGATATCCCAGGGTGCATCGACCACCATGTCGCGCAACAGGCGTTTCCAAAACGGACTGAAAACCTTATAGGGTTGGCCGTCGCGGAATACTTTCCAGGGTTCGATGAGGACATCGCCGGGGAAGGATTCGGCGGTAATACCGCGCACGCGCAGCATCTCCTTGAGCTGGCCGTCGATTTCCCGTTGCGGCGCAGCGTAGCGGCGGTTCCAGTAGACCGCTGTAGCGCCGGTTTCCTGCAATAGCTCGTTGACCAGTGCCAGGGTTTCACCGCGGCGAAAGATAAGAGGTAAACCGTGTTCGCCGAGATTTTTTTCTAGCACCCGCAGACTCTGACGTTGCCACCACTGATAGGCCGCTCCGCGTTCATCTTTGGGATCACTGAGGAAGACGGGCAAAACCGGGCCAAGGGCGGCGGCGTGGGCGAGGGCAGGGTGGTCGTCGAGGCGCAGATCATTGCGGAACAGTACGATGCTGGTCATGGTGTCTCCTCGGATGTTTACTGACCCTACAAAGTTTGCAGGCCCAGGACAAGGGCTTGTCGCTGCCCGTGAAGCTGCGCCAAAATCGCGGCAAATTGAGAAGGGAGCGAAGCGTAATGAAGCGGAAATCTGGATGGCTTGGCCTAGCGATTTTGGCCGCGGTAGCGGTCTTTTGGCTGCCCAACTTTTTTCCTGGGGTACTGCAGGTGGCGGCGGAGCAATTACAGGAAGCCGAAGCCGCACTCCCGCAATCGCCCACGACCATCCCCGCCCAAGGCAGCATCGAAGTGGCTTTTTCGCCCCCTCCTGGTACCAGCGATGTCATCGTCCGCGCCATGGGGGAGGCTAAGCATCGCCTGTGGATTCAGGCCTATAGTTTTACCAGTGCGCCCATTGCCAAGGCGGCTATGGATGCGCGTAAACGCGGTGTAGAACTCCGGGTGCTTCTCGACAAGAGCCAGCGCACCCAGAAGTATTCGGAAGCGGATTTCTTTGCCGATCAGGGGGTCGATCTACGCATCGATGACCAGCATGCCATTGCCCACAACAAGGTAATGGTCATTGATGACGACACCGTCATTACCGGTAGTTTCAATTTTACTCGCGCTGCGGAGCAGGCCAATGCCGAAAATCTGCTCATTTTACGCGGCAATCCGGCGTTGAATCAGCTCTATGCTGCCAATTTTCTGCATCACTGGTCGCATTCTACTCCCTACCACGGGCGCTTAGAAACGGAGTAAATCAGACTAGGCCTTCGAGCAGTTGGACTTCCACCAAGGTGCCGGCGGGGAGATCACCTGCCTCGGCGGGAAGTATCAGAAAGCACTCGGCCTGGGCCATGCCGGTGAGGATATGAGAGGATTGCGCCTTGACGGGAGCCACCTGTAGGCCTTCAGCGCTGGCCACCAGGCGACCACGCTGAAAATCCGTGCGCCCCGGCTTTTTACGCAGGGCCGTGGCGCAAGGCAGGCGTAGACGGGGGGCAACCCAGGGTGCCCGGCAGCCCATGCGTTTGCGTAAGGCCGGGGCAACGAACTGATAGAAAGTGACGATGGTCGATACCGGATTACCGGGTAGGCCAAAAAAGTCCGCCGTACCAATTCGCCCATAGGCGAGGGGCCGCCCGGGTTTCATGTTCATTTTCCAAAACTGCACGCTACCCAGGTTCTGCAGGAGTTCGGCAACATAGTCGGCATCGCCAACGGAAACGCCGCCGCTGGTGAGCACTACGTCGGCCATTTCCGCCGCTTGCTGCAGGGTCGCGGCAATGCGATCGGGCTCATCGACGATGCGACCGAGGTCGATGGCCTCGACCCCCAGGCGGCGGAGGAGCGCCAGCAGGCTGTGGCGATTACTGTCGTAAATCTCGCCAGCCTGCAAAGGGCGCCCCAGGGGCTGCAGTTCGTCACCCGTCGAAAAGAAGGCGACGCGCAGGCGGCGAAAGACCTCCACCTCCCCTTGTCCAAGGCTAGCCAGCACGCCAAGTTGGCTCGGCCGCAGCAGGGTGCCGGCAGGCAAGGCTATTTCGCCCTCGGCTAGGTCCTCGCCAATGCCGCGTATGTTGGCACCAGGCCGCACTGGGGCATGTAGCTGCAGGACATCGTCGCTTGCCGCACATTGCTCTTGGGGAATGACGCTGTCGCAGTCGGCGGGGACGACGGCGCCGGTCATAATGCGCACCGCCTCGCCGGGCCCGACTTGCCCAGGGAAAGGACGGCCGGCAAAGGCGCGACCAATGATGCGGCGCGGGCTGTCGCCGTCACTGCTGCGCAGGGCGTAACCATCCATGGCGGAATTGGGCCAGGCGGGAATCGGCTGGGCTGCCAGCACATCGCGAGCGAGCACGCGATCGAGGGCATTGTCGAGGCTAAGCCATTCGCTTTCCACAATGGGTTTCGAGGCGGCAAGGATGATGTCCAATGCCTCTTCTACACTTTTGGCGTTGGGGTCGTGTTCGTTGTCTTCACAGCAAACGGCCATGGTCATTCTCCATACCAATTCAGCAGAAAGCGAGCGATTGCCGGCGGGTCGTTGAGGTCGAGGCAGGGGAGATCGGTTTCGATTGCCGCGTCTGTCGCCACTGCCAAAACTTGGTCTTTGGCAAAGCGGCGCAAAGGCTTGCCGAGGGCGGCTCTATGCACCAGCAGTCGCGGCACCGGCCAATCGGTATTGCCTTCACTCAACACCAGATTCGGAACCGGTTGCAGGATGGCAAGCTGTGCCGCCCAGTCGCCGGGGGCGGCAGCGCGACTCAGGTACCAGCGCTTGGGCCCCGCCAACAGCACCGGCTCTGCCCCCGCCTCCTGCAAGCGCCAGCTGTCCTTGCCCGGTTGATCCCAGCGCACATCATGATGCGTGGCCTTGATGGCAGCAACCTGAAGGCCGGCAGCACGCAACAAGGGAAGAAGGGAGCAGAGTAACGTCGTTTTGCCCGCTCCGCTGTATCCTACGATGCCTAACACCTTCACGCAATGGGCTCCTGCAGATCGGCGGGGGTGTTGCAGTTGCGCAGTTCCTCCGCTCGTAGCCGTAGCTGCTGCTGGGGGATGGTTGCAAAGAAATCCCCGGCACGGCGCTGACCACTGGTGACAAAGCGTTGCAGCAGGGAAAGCAGCCGGCGATGCAGAAGGGCAATGACGGGGATGATGTCGTGTTCGTCTCGCGCTACTACCAAGGGTACGCCGCGGCGCAATTGCCAGAGCTGCCAGAGCAAATCGTCGGGGAGATGGGGGGCATCGACCGGTACCACTGCCAACCAGTCGAAGTGCGCTGCGGCGAGGCCGGCCAGGATACCCTGCAAGGGGCCGGCAAAACCGGTCTCGGCATCGGCAACGACAGGATATCCGAGTGCGGCATAGCGCTCGTGATTACGATTGGCGCTGATTAGAATCTCGCGCGCATAGCGCTCCAGAGGGCGTAGGGCATGGGTTGCCAAGGCGGTACCGCGATACTCGATCCAACCTTTGTCCTCGCCCCCCATACGGCGTCCGGCGCCGCCGGCCAGAAGCAGGCCGGTGACGGGAAGGAGGAGGTGTTCGCTTGCCCTCGACATACCCCGATTCTCCGTCAATGTGCTATCCTTGCGCAATTTTTCGGACGGTCGAAGCGCATTGGCTATTTGGGATTGGCTGACGGGCAAGGGGCAGCAGGGTACGGCGCCACGTGGGGCGGTGGTAGATGCTGGCGTGCCGCCGCAGGCGCGGGTGGATGAGCTTCCCCTGCCGGAGCCCCTGTTTTTTCGGCATTGGCAGGGCTTTGCGCGGCTGCCCGAGGACGTCGAGCTGCAGCGGGCGATTTATGCCTTTGCGACCCAGGCGGAATTTTTGCGTCTATTACCGCGGCAAGCCGCTCGCGCCTTCCTCGCCGAAAAACCGCGGCCAGACCTCGACGAAAACACCCTGACCGCCTTCTTTCAGGTGCTCTTTGGCGAGGTAACCCGGCGCATGTACATCGACGCCGCCCGCCAGCGCCCCGAGGCTTTGGGCTTACGTTTCAGCCTTGCCAACGAAAAGACCGCCTCGGCGGCGGCGCGGGCCATCGTGGCGGCAGATCGGCATGCCTTGGGGCCCGGCGTTTATCCTTTTACCCATATTCCCGAAAATCCCGATCCGGGTACAGAAAATCCCTTCGTTATCCGTATTCTTTACCGTAAGGACCTGCAAGAATGAAAAAAATCGCATTTTTTCCGGGTGATGGCATTGGCCCCGAGATCAGTGCCGCGGCGCGCCAGGTACTCGAAACCGTTGCCGAGTTGGCGCAGATGCCGCTACAAATAGAAGAAGGACTGGTTGGCGGTGCCGCCGTCGACGCCCACGGCGATCCCTTGCCGGAGCCTTCCCTCGCCCTCGCCATGGCTGCCGATGCGGTCCTTCTCGGTGCCGTTGGCGGACCCAAGTGGGATGCCCTTCCTCCCGCACAACGGCCGGAGCAGGGCCTGTTGCGATTGCGCAAGGGGCTCGATCTTTACGCCAATCTGCGGCCAGCGCAGATCTTTCCGCAGCTCTTGGCCGCCTCGCCCCTGCGCCCGGAATTGGTACAGGATGTCGACATCCTCGTGGTGCGCGAGCTGACTGGCGATATCTATTTTGGCCAGCCGCGCGGCATCGAAGTAGTGGAGGGAAAACGGCGCGGTTACAATACCATGGTCTATGACGAGGGCGAGATTCGTCGCATTGCCCATGTCGCCTTCCGTGCGGCACAAGGACGCCGGCGGCGACTATGCTCCGTCGACAAGGCCAACGTCCTCGAGACGACCCGCCTGTGGCGGGAGGTCGTCAACGAGGTGGCACGGGACTACCCTGACGTGACCCTAGAGCACATGTACGTCGACAATGCGGCGATGCAGTTGATCCGCTACCCAGCGCAATTCGATGTGCTCCTTACGGGCAATATGTTTGGTGACATTCTCTCCGACGAAGCAAGCCAGCTTACCGGCTCCATCGGCATGCTCGCCTCGGCCTCCCTGGGCGAGGGGCGGGGCATGTATGAGCCGATCCATGGTTCCGCCCCTGACATTGCCGGGCAAGACAAGGCCAATCCGCTGGCAACGATCCTCTCGGTGGCCATGCTGCTACGCCACTCCCTGGATCAGGAGGCGTGGGCCGTGCGCATCGAGAAGGCGGTGCACGCCGTACTCGACCAAGGGCTGCGCACTGCCGATATTGCCACCGGCGACAGCAAAATCGTCGGTACCCGCGCCATGGGAGAGGCGGTGGTTGCTGCGCTACGCGCGGGAGGACAGGCATGAAAAAGAATGCGTATACCGTAGCTATCCTCGGCGCCACCGGTGCGGTGGGCGAAGTGATGCGGGAGATCCTCGCTGAGCGCAACTTTCCGGCGAGCGAAGTAATCCTGCTTGCCAGCGAGCGTTCTGCCGGCGGCACCCTCGATTATGCCGGCAAGACCCTGCGCGTGCACGATGCCGAGCACTTCGACTGGCAGGGTGTGGACATCGGCCTTTTTTCTGCGGGTGCGGCAGCGAGCGAAATCTATGCGCCGCGGGCGGTGGCGGCGGGCGCCGTGGTCATCGATAACACCTCGCGCTATCGCTACGAAGACGACATTCCCCTGGTGGTACCGGAAGTCAACCCGCAGCGCATTGCCGACTATCGACAACGGGGCATCATTGCCAACCCCAACTGCTCGACAATTCAGATGTTGCTGGCACTCAAGCCGATTGCCGATGCGGTTGGCCTGGAGCGGGTGGTGGTGTCGACCTATCAGGCAGTCAGTGGCGCTGGCAGCCGAGCCATCCAGGAGTTGGGGCGACAGACGCTGGGGATTTTCAAGCAGGAGGATGTGCCGCCAGCAGTATTTCCCAAACGGATTGCCTTTAACTGCCTGCCGCAAATCGATGTCTTTCAGGAAAACGGCTACACCAAAGAAGAGATGAAAATGCTCTGGGAAAGCCGTAAAATCCTGGAAATTCCCGATTTGGCGCTTACCGCTACCTGCGTGCGAGTGCCCGTATTTTATGGGCATTCCGAGGCCGTCAATGTGGTCACCCGCAAAAAGCTGAGTGCGGAGGAATTGCGGCAATTGCTCGCCGAGGCGCCGGGGGTGGAGCTCCTCGACGAACGGGAGCCAGGCGCATGGCCAACGGCCCTCGACGCGGCGGGCAAGGACCAGACCTGGGTTGGGCGTATTCGGGAGGATTGCAGCCACGAACGTGGTCTGAATTTCTGGGTAGTTGCCGATAATATTCGTAAGGGCGCGGCCCTGAACAGTATTCAGATTGCAGAGATGCTCATTCGCGACTACTTATAGGGCATCGGCGATTCGCATGGTCGGTTCGATCTTGTTCCGGCTGCATTGAGAGGGAAGAAGGATGAAAAAATACTGGGCGCAGACCCTGTTGTCCCTGGGCATTGCCCTGCCGGGGGCAGCGCAAGCCCTGGGATTGGGCAACCTGATTGTGCTTTCTGGCGCGGGGGAGCCGTTCCAGGCAGAAATTCCAATCGTTAGCGCACATTCCAGTGACCTTGCGGAGATGAATGCAGGCATTGCCGACCCTTCGGCCTATGCCATGATTCATCTGCCGGAGGCAGCCAGCTCCCGCGATTGGAAGTTCAGCCTGCGCACCGGGGCAAAGCCCGCCATCGTCATCCAAAGTCCCGCCCCCCTTCCCTCAGGTAATACGCCTTTTTTGGTGCAGTTGGACTGGGCAGGTGGACAGATTGTCCGCGAATATCAGGCAGTACCGGGGGCAGCAACGCGGATACAGACTGCCCGAGTGCATGATATTTCCGCGGATGTTCCCGTTGTTGATGACTATCCCTCTGGCCTTGCGCCACAGCCGCGACGCGGGCGTGCAGCTTCGGCAGTAACGGCGGCTGAGGGCAGTTGTCTTTATTCGCTAGCCCAAACCGTAAGTCAGCAGCGTGGCGTCACCCTCTTGCAGGCTATGACCGGGCTGTTTCGCGAAAATCCGCAGGCCTTCATCAATGGCGATCCCAGTTTGTTGCGCGCTGGCGTGCGGCTGCGGGTTCCTTCCACAGCCAGTATGCGTGCCATTGGCGCGCGCGAGTCGGCAGCATTGTTTCACCCAACATCAGCAAACGGCGCTCCCACCGCTGCTACTACGTCGGCAAGCCCTAAGGCGCAGACATCAGCGGCAGTAACTTCTTCTGCCGCCCCGGTCGCAATGGCGGTAAAGGCATTGCCAACGGCGAGCGTTGCCAGCACCAAGAGTCAGAAAACAACCGCTGCCCGCACAGCCTTCCCCACGGCGTTGGCAACGTCGGCCGCCGTTGCGGCACCGGCGCAATCGAATCCCGTCACGGCAGATGCTGCCTCGACAAAAGTGGTGGCAGCGGGCAGCAGCGCTGCTGCCGCTGGTGGTAGCGATGATGAGCTACAGGCTTTGCAGAAAGCCCTGCGCCTAGCGCAGCTACGACTCAATATTGCCCAGCAGCAATTGTCGGAAAAGACAGCAGAGCTAAACGCTTTGCAACGGCAGACCCACGCTTTTCCCTGGCTTTGGGTTTCGTTGGGCGCCAACCTGCTTTTTATTTTGGCATTATTGTTGCTGTTGCGCCGACGTCGGCAGGCTGCGGCAGAGGCGTCTGCTGCTCCTTTTACCGCTGCCGAGCAGGATCCGCGTCTGCGAGATCGCCGACAGGAGCCCGTGGTTGCGGCACCGCCGGTCGCTTCCCCACAACAAAAACCGCGTCCGGTAGCCGCAGATACCCCACCCGTTTTGCCTGCGGCGGTTACACCAGCTCCTGTGCCTGCCTACCCAGTGCACGAGCGCTTGAAGGCACCGGTCAGTACGCCAATGGCGCCACCCGCGAGTCGGTCATTGCCGCCAGTGGCGGAGGAGACGGATACGGGTCGGCAATTTGCTGTTGATCCCATCGAACAAGCGCAGCTCTACCATACCTACGGTAAGACGGATCTCGCAATTTCGGTTTTGCAGGAGGCCATCGAGCAAGACCCGCAGCGCCGCGCCTTTTACGAGCATCTGTTGCCGTTATATGTGGAAACTGGAAACCACAGCGCTTTTCTCGATCTTTCCGATCGCATGCGTGATCAATTTCACATACCCGAGGATTCTCTTCCCACCTGGGATGAGCTGGGGCAGGGAAAAACCGCGGAGGCCGCGCGTTTGCCTACCGAACCCGCGGATCTACCGCAGCAACCCGTTGCTCCCGAACCGCAGGGGCACGAGGAAGAGCCGCAGACATCCGATGCGCCGTTGCAACGGCTCGAATTCGATTTTGGCGATTCCTGGCAGCACGAGGAAGCAGATGCCGAACCGACAAGCCGGCCTGCCGCCCACGGTCTGTTTGCGGAATTGGATGAGCACTTCAAGCACCTTAGTCCAGAGGCTGAGCCGGTAGCTGAAGACGGCGGGGAATCTGAACATCCTGCCGCAGCTTCTGCCTTGTCTTTTGACGATGGCTGGGAACTCGCGGGCGCGCATCAAGAGCAGGCGGCCAAGCCGGATGATTGGGATGCAACGGGTCCAAAGCTCGAGTTGGCACGCGCCTACATCGAGATGAAGGACGCAGCCAGCGCGAGAGAGCTGCTCGAGGAGGTACAGAAATCGGGTAATCCCCAGCAACGGGAAGAGGCTGCTGCCCTGCTCTTGGAGCTTTGAGCCTTGCCGGTAGAGGACGCGGGCCAATCTCAGCGTTGGGCCCTGGGTCTTGAGTATGATGGCAGCGGCTATGCGGGTTGGCAGTGGCAAGATGGCCCGCGCACGATACAGGGAGAATTGGAAGCTGCCCTGAGCGCGGTGGCCGGCGTTCCCACC
>JAWNZB010000155.1:0-2757 GCA_038447835.1 Candidatus Igneacidithiobacillus chanchocoensis
TTTTTGCGCTTTGTGCTAGCACCCATGGCCCAACATCCCCGTCGTGATCTCGAAGAATGGCACCGCCAGTATATGCAGGAGCGGGTGTTACCGATGATTACCGATGCCTCCCGCGCCTTGGTTCGCAAGCACGCCGATGCCGGCGATACTTTGCTCATCATTACCGCCACCAACCGCTTCGTTACCGCGCCCATTGCGGTCGAACTTGGCATACCCGCCTTGCTGGCAACCGAGGTGGAGTGCGATGAGAATGGCGAATTTACCGGACGCAGCTATGGCACGCCTTGTTTTCAGACCGGCAAGGTGGAGCGCCTGCGGCAATGGCTGAGTGGTCAAGGACTACCTTGGGAGGAGAGCTTGGCCGACGCCTATTTTTACAGCGACTCCCACAATGATCTGCCACTGTTGGAGCTGGTGGGCAATCCCGTTGCCGTCGATCCAGACAAAGTGCTGGCCGAAGTCGCCCGGGCGCGTTCTTGGCCCATCCTCAGCTTACACGGACCTTGTCATCCGTTGCACTGATCGCGTCTTCGCTGAGCAGTGCCGCCACATCCACCGGCACAATGCTCGAAATCCCGGGCTCGATCATCGTCACCCCCACTAGTTGCTCTGCCACCTGCAAGGTGAGCTGACGATGGCTGATGAGCAAAAACTGCGTTTGCTCGGCGAGGCTCCGGAGTAGACGACAAAAGCGCTCGATATTGGTATCGTCGAGGGGGGCATCGACCTCGTCGAGGATGCAAAAGGGTGCCGGATTGAGAGCAAAGATGGCAAAGACCAGGGCGATGGCGGTGAGCGCCTTCTCGCCCCCCGATAACTGCTGCAGGGTACCATTGCGTTTGCCCGGAGGCTGGGCGCGCAGGATCAGGCCGGCACTGAGGGGATCCCCGTCGCAGCGTTCCAGGGCCGCCGTTCCGCCGCCGAAGAGTTCGGCAAAATAGCGCTGCAGCCCCTGGTTGACGTGCTGTAAGGTATGCTGGAATCGCTCCAGGGTCTCGGCGTCCATGGCTGCCATGGCAGCCTCGAGGCTCTGCAGGGCGCTGTCGACATCGGCTACCTGGGCAGCAAGATCCCCTTGCCGCGCCTGCAGTTCTGCGAGCTCTTCTTCGGCAGCGAGATTGACGTTACCGAGTTTCGCCAAAGCCGCCTGGATGCGCTGCAACTCCGCCGTTGGTTGCCCATGCTCAGGCATGGCGCCGGGATTTTCGCCAAGGGCCTCGGCAAGCCGCTCTGCCTCGGTAAAAAGTTCCTGCAGGCGCTCCTCACGGTGGGCACATTCTGCCTCGAGCCGCGCCAGCTCGATTTCTTCCTGCCGTTGGCTCTGTTGCAGGCGTTGGCGCTCTTGATCGAATTCGCGTTGCTGCTTGCGCAGAGTTTCGCCCAAGCCTTGCAGTGCGGCCAGGGCCTCCTGCGCAGCAGCACGCCGGGCGGCCTGCGCGGCGCGCGCCTTGGCGAGGGCCGGCTGGGCCGCTTGCAGTTGCTGTAGGGCGTTCGCCAGCGATTGGGCTTGCGCTTGTTGTCGCTCTAGTTCCGTAGCGATGCTGCGCAAGCGCTCGCTGGCATTGTTCTCCTGCCCCTGCAGGCGTTGGCGCTCGAGGGCGGCGCGCTGCCCCTCGTCGCGTAAACGCCCGAGGCGCTGGCGCAGATTTTGTTGCTCCTGACGACGGCTCTCGAGCTCCTGCTTAGCCTGCTGCTCTTGCTGGCGCAGGCCGGCTTCCCGGGCGCGCTGGTGTTGGAGATCTTGGTCGAGCTGGCGGGCGCGCTCCTGCAGTTCTTGCAAGGCGGTGTCGAGGCGCTGGCATTCCTCTTCGACTTCGGCGCTGCGCTGGGCTTCGGCCGCCAAGCGACTTTCCCACTGCATCAGTTCCTGTTGTGCCCGACTGAGCTCGCCCTGCTGCGCTTGCAGGCGGCGCCGCAGCTCTTGCTCTTCGCCACGCGCCTTGCTGTATTCCTCGCGCAATTGCCGCAGGCGGGATTCCTCCGCTGCAACCTGCTGCTCCAGAGCCGGCAATTGCGCCTCGATTCCTTGCAGTTCGCGTTGCACCCGCAGCCAGCTCGCATCCTCCTGCTCGCCGCCCAGGCGCCAGAGACCATGCGCCGAACGCAGCTCGGCCCGCGGGGTGATCCAGTGCTCGCCAACACGCAGTTCTGCCCGTCGCGCCTCTGCTTGCTGCAGGTCGGGTACGCACCGAAGGCCGTAAAACCAGGGCAAGAGCGCGCGATGCCAGCCAGGCTCGATCTGCAGACGATGCCAGAGGGCATCGGGGGGCAGTTCTGGCACGGGACTCTCGTCTGCCTGCCATAACCAACTACCTACCCCTTGCGGTATTTCTGCCTCCTCGGCGAGCACGGCATGCAAACGATTTTGTAGAAAGAGCTCGACAGCATATTCCCAGTCGGCATCGACCTGCAGCAGGTGACTGAGGGGAGTGCCCTGCACTGTCGCCGGCTGCAGTCGCTGACGCAAACGTTGCAGGGCGTCACGCTGGCTGCGCAAGGCTTGCTGCTGATCCCGCGCCTGCTGCCAGCGCTCTTGCTGCTGCTCGATTGCAGGGGCGAGTTGGCCTACCTTTGCCTCGAGCTCGCTAAGGGCGCGACGCAGTTGCTCCTCTTGCGCTTTTACCTGGGCGAGCCGCTCCCGGCGACGGGGCAACTCCTGCTCTGGCAAACGCTCGCGCTCTTGCAAGCGGGCGCGTCGGCGCTCCAATTCGAGTATGCGCGGTTGCAGTTCCCGCCAGTGGGTTTCTTTTACTTCCA
>JAWNZB010000156.1:0-2718 GCA_038447835.1 Candidatus Igneacidithiobacillus chanchocoensis
TGCAGAACTTCATACAGACCGCCTCTGGTCCTTTGCAGGATGGCTGAAAAGAGCCGTTCGAGAAACTGGACCAGCGTCTAGTCCTACCCTGCGCTTGCGGTGCAAGCGCAGGTTTCTTCCCTCATTGATGGATGACTGTCGTACCTCGGGGCGAAACCAGGATTCGGTTTGCTTGTCGCAAGCTCAACATTGCGCGTTTTCCTAACCAGTTTTCGATGCGCAAACCCATCCGCTCATCCGTACCAAGCACCCGGATCCAGTGTTCAGGGTATATACCGAGGTTACGTAGGCGTTGACGAAAAATTTGGCCCACCAAGAATTTCCAACACCACCAACCACTGGTGTGGTTCGACAAGGCTCAGGCGCAGAGGTAAGCAGGATGGCAGCAAAACCGGGGCCTGACTTTTGCTTTCGATAACAATGCGAAGCATGGTCAAAGCGCCTGCCTAGGAGTGCAGCACTACCGAGCGTCGATAGCTCTCGCCAACGGCATCCAGCACCTTGCTGAAGAAGCAAATCCTGCTCGCCTGGGGCTTTCGCGATTTTTTCTGTCCGGCCTGACAGGCATTGGTTTCCAAGGCAATGATCTCACCCTGCTGAACCAAACGCGCCAAGACCGCCGACATATATTCTGCATCTGCTGCATGCAGGTCCATGAGATATTCCAGGGTGATTCCCGGATTACGACGGATATCCGCTAGTACTCGCTTCAGCATAAGTCCTCCAAAAAAGAATCGCGCTACGAACGCAGCGGACCGCCCGCATTTGCTCGCCGGTTTTAATGTAAACGATTCTCATTTGTATGTAAAGACCCGCACTTGCCGTAGATCACTAGCCCCACCCCAATATCCACAGCAGGCGCAGCATACCCAGGCCGAGCAGTACCAAGACGATGGCGATGACGGCGTAGCGGCGCATGGGGAGCCGACACTCTCCCGCCTCGATGCTCGCCTGCGTGCCCCACAATCCCCAAAAGGCGAGAAGTAACCATGCCAGCCCAAAGGCGAGGAAGATGCTGTTACTGCCGGCCAAGCGGTGGAGCAAAGGAATTTGTACGTGCAGCAAGGCGGAAAACTTCCGCAAGAGGAAGTCGAATTTTGCGAGTACAAAGGCAAAGGCAATGCTGCTCAGAGCCGCACGTATCCAAGAGAGAAAGGTGCGCTCGGCAGAGAAATAGACACGAGGATCATCCATCTCCTTGGCGGATACGGAAGGGCCCCGGGCAACATAGCGGATATCCCGCCAAAACAGGGGGATCACGGCAAAGAGTACAAAGACAGCCGGAAAAGTGAGCGCCTGATACAGCGCCATAAAGAAAGGATGCAGATTTTCCACATGAAAAAAGCGCAGCGCCATGGCAAATTTACGCGCCAGAATACCGGCACCAAAGGCGACAATGGCGAATTTGATCAGGGAAAGGTAACTGCGCTCCATGCTGAGGTAGAGCCGTGGCTCACGGATAGGCGGTAGTTTTTTGCGTAGCAGCATGGATGGATTCTCGCGTCTCCCCAACGGGAGACGCGAAGGCAGAGCGAATTACAGCTCTTTGGCGTGTTCCGCCAAGTAGGCGGCTACACCGGCAGGATCGGCCTTCATGCCCGACTTGCCCTTCTCCCACTGCGCTGGGCAGACTTCGCCGTGCTCTTCGAAGAACTGCAAGGCATCGACCATACGAATCATCTCGTCGATATTGCGGCCGAGGGGCAGATCGTTGATCACCTGATGCCGCACCACACCGCTGCGGTCGATGAGGAAGGAGCCACGCAAGGCAACCGATTCGTCCAGAAGGACATCATAATCGCGGGCGATTTGCTTGGTGAGATCGGCCACCATGGGGATCTGAATGTTGCCGATACCGCCCTTGTTCTCGGGGGTATTCTTCCACGCCAAGTGGGTGAAGTGGGAATCGATGCTGCAGGCAATTACCTCGGTCTTGCGCGCATGGAACTCGGCCAGCCGGTGGTTGAAGGCGATGATTTCCGAGGGACACACAAAGGTGAAATCGAGGGGGTAGAAGAAGAGGACTGCGTACTTCCCCTGGATGTGCTGATGGAAATGAAATTTTTCGTTGATGCTGTTGTCCGGCATGACAGCGGGGGCGACAAAATCCGGGGCTTTCTTGGCAACGAGAACGGCCATGTATCATCTCCTTGAAGTGAGCGGTAGAGGCTACAAGCATAGCCCAGAGGCAAGCGCTCTGTCTCTACTTCATCAGAATCTGGACTTGTACTAAACTTGGAGCTCATACCTAGATGATGGAGCAAGCACAGATGGCACATTTTTTTGTGAATATCACCCATGGCGCCAACGATCTCGATCGTGCCACGGTTGGCCTGGTACTGGCGAAGAATGCCTTGAGCGAGGGGCATGAGGTGACCGTATTTCTCTCCCTCGACGGCGTTCACCTTGCCCGCCAGGACGCCTACCTGCACGGCCTGCACGAACCCACCTTCCCGCCCGCGCAGGAGCTACGCGATTTTCTCGTTGAGCACGGCGCCAAACTTTGGGTTTGTGCCGGCTGCTACAAAAAGCGCGGTTTGGAGGAGTCCCATTTCCTGCCCCAAGCAAAAATGGTCAGTGCCGGCGAGGCGATCAAAACCCTGGCCTCGGGAGTCGTTCCCGTCTACTACTAGCCAGCGGTAGGCAAGGCGGCGGCGCCTGGGATAGAATACTCGGCTTATCGAGTCGTTGCCCAATTCTTAGACCAGGAGCCCCTGC
>JAWNZB010000157.1:0-2707 GCA_038447835.1 Candidatus Igneacidithiobacillus chanchocoensis
ACCACGATGCACCAGATGCAGAGAGGCGATGGCGGTGGCCAGGGTGAAGGTGGCGGGCAGCGCCACCGGTACCGAAGCAACCAGCAGGATGAGGGCAAAAGGCAATATTTCCGCAAGAGGGATGTGGCTGGCGGCTGCGTAAATCAGGATCGCGGCGACGAGAATGACGTCCATCATTACCAGATAGCGGACAATGGAGAGAACCAGTTCTTCTAAGTGACTTTTGACGCCGGCGCCGCGCACTAACTCAGCGGTTTTACCGAAATAACTCCTGGCACCGGTCGCCGTGACCTCCCCCGAGGCTTCACCGCGACGCACGATGGAGGCGGAATAGAGGGTGTCGCCCGTGGTGCATTCCACCGGCATGGATTCTCCCGTCAGGGCGGATTGGTCTACCAGTATGCTGCCATCGCTGAGATGCAGATCGGCAGGGACCATATCGCCGACCCGCACATGCACCAGATCACCTGGCACAAGGTCGGCGGCCGAGATGCTTTGCCATTGTCCGTCGCGACAGGCGCGGGCCTGAATCCGCAGTCGCTCTTTCAGCAGTTCCAGCGCGCTCTGCGCCTTGCGCTCCTGGCTGAAACCGAGCACCCCGTTAAAAATGAGGAGCAAAGTGATGATGATCGCTTCTGGCCACCTACCCAATATGGCTTCCAGAATCAGGGTGCCTTCCAGCATCCAGGGTACCGGTGCCCAGAACTTGTGGAGAAAGAGCAGCCAGTTTTTGGGTTTTTCTTCGGTGACTGCATTGGAGCCATATTGGGCAAGCCGTTGCCGTGCCTCGTCGCTACTCAGTCCGTTGCAAGTGTTTTCCGGCATATTCCGCTATCCCGATATCTTTTATGTTCGTTCAAGTATAGGACCCTGAAACCCACGAAGATTCCCCTGCAGGCCATGCTGGTAGTAAACTGCGCAGATTGCGTTGCATTGGGAGCATGGCGTCATGTTAAACCTCTGGGGAGAAATGGTGATTGGGGCGGGGAGACCTGTTCTCCTGGCGTTTGTCGCCTGGGGGGTAAACCGGCTGGCGAATCGCCATCATTGGGATGAGGGTCCACGATGATTTTGTTGACCTTGTTGAAGGGCAAACTGCATCGGGTGCGGGTTACCGCCGTCGAACTGGAATACGAGGGCTCCTGCGCGATTGACAGCGATCTGCTGGCTGCGGCGGGCATCCATCCTTACGAGCAAGTACACATTTACGATGT
The DNA here is from genome assembly GCA_038447835.1 of Candidatus Igneacidithiobacillus chanchocoensis. Taxonomy (GTDB): domain Bacteria; phylum Pseudomonadota; class Gammaproteobacteria; order Acidithiobacillales; family Acidithiobacillaceae; genus Igneacidithiobacillus; species Igneacidithiobacillus chanchocoensis. The sequence goes on from JAWNZB010000157.1 coordinate 1,215, forward strand.
GAATAATGGGGATCGTTTCAGTACCTATGCGATCAGCGCACCGGCCGGGTCGGGGATCATTTCAGTCAATGGCGCCGCGGCGCGCCGGGTAGCCTTGGGGGACATCCTCATCATTGCGGCCTACGCGCAGGTGGCGGAAGAGAAGGTTGCCGGTTTTCGGCCGCAACTGGTGTATGTGGATGAGCGCAATCGCATAACCCGACGCAGCCAGCAGATTGATCCTGTCTTCACCTGAGCGGTGAACCCCTTGTTGAAGGGGGTGCCCCGTAATGCTCGGCTGCTGATGGGAGCGCGCGCCGCCCGTAGCGTGGGGCAGGGAGCGCTGGTCGTGGATTTCGCGCTCTATCTGCATGCCCTGCACTGGTCAGCGCTGAATATTGGCGTTTTGTACTCGGTTAGCCTGCTGGTCGGCGCTTTAGCGACCCTGCTGGTGGGTCCCTTAAGCGATCACTTTGGTGCCAAAGGCTTTCTGTTGGGCTACGAGGGGGTTCAACTCGTCGCTGCATCCATCGCGCTGAGTACGGCGCAACCCGGCTGGCTTACTCTGGCTGCCATTCTGGGGGCCTTCGGTCGCGGCGCCAACGGCGGGGCCGGCCCCTTCGCTCCGGCGGAGCAATCCTGGATGTCGCGGAGCGTAGCCAGCGAGCAATGGGGAAAGGTTTTTCACTTTAATACCAGCCTCGGGCTTTTGGGGATGGCCGCTGGTGCCGCGCTGGCCGCCTTGCCCGGTATTTTAGCGGGCGTATTGCCGGGTTCAGCGGCTTACAGACCGCTCTTCCTGATTGTCTTGCTGGGTTCGCTTATCTGTCTGCTGTTTTTGCATGCTGCAGAAGAGTCACCGGTCAATGCGGCATCAGCAGAGCAAAGTGAGCAGGTACAGACTGCTCCTCCGGCGGTGCGCAAGCCCATCTGGCGGGTGCTGCTGACTTTCGGCACTATTAATGCCCTGAATGGTCTGGGAATTGGTATGGTGGGGCCGTTGATGGCGTACTGGTTTCACCTGCGCTTTGGGGTGGGACCAGCGGCGATTGGTGGCGCGATGGCACTCGCCTTCGTCAGTGCCGCTTTCATGTCGCTGATCGGTCTGCGCCTCACCCGGCGCTTTGGCTTGGTGGGAACCGTTTTGCGCATGCGCATGCTCGGGCTGGTTCTGTTGCTGGTTCTGCCGTTCTCGCCGTTTTTCTGGCTGGCGATGCTGATTTTTATCGCCCGTGGGGCATTGAATCAGGGGAGCATAGGCTCGCGGCAGGCTTTGTTTCTGGGCCTGGTAGAGAAAGATAAACGGGGTTTGGCCGCGACGGTAAATAGTTTGTCCATACAGGCGCCACGGGCCATTGGTCCGAGCATTGCTGCCCTGTTTTTTGAGGCGGAGATGTTGGTAGCCCCTTTTTTGATTGCTGGCGCACTGCAAGGGGCGTATCTGATATTTTTCCAACGGTTTTTTTCCTCAAGGGAAGTTCGAAAAACTCCCCATGTGCAGTAAAATATAGGGG
>JAWNZB010000158.1:0-2661 GCA_038447835.1 Candidatus Igneacidithiobacillus chanchocoensis
TGGTCTGCAATATCTCGCCCGCCCGCATGGCCGTTTCGATAGCGAAGCGCACCACAGGGAGCAGCCAGGGGTTTTGCGCCTTGCCACACTCGCGCAAGAGGCGGGATTCTTCGTCGCCTTGCAAGCGGCGGTCGCGAGCCTTGGGCAGCTTGGGCATTTTGACCAGCGCGGTAGGCAATCCGGCAGGTAAGGTCATGCCCCACTCTTGGGCTCCCTTTTTCAATGCGCGATGCAACAGCGACATCTCATGCTTGACCGTCTGTGCACTGATCTTCCCGCCCCTGCGGCTGGCCGATGCCAAGCGCATATCTCGAGATTGCGCGATGGTCGCAGACGATAAGGCCGTCAGAGAGTATTTGCCCAAGGCTTCCCGCAGAACGCGCACCCTGGACGACTCCCGAGCACCGCCCTTGAGATTCGGCAGGACTTCCGTTGCATAGCGGTCGAGCAGATCGGCAACCGTGGTGCGTTCCGCTTCCGTTCGGTTTTGCCAGACGCCACGCACCATCTCTGACTCTGTGACCTTCGCCCATTGTTCGGCCTCGGCTTTAGTGCGGAACGTCTTTGTTTGCGACGGGAAACCCCTTTTGCGGATTTGTACCTGCCAACCTATGCGAACATCTTGATCGTCAAAACGCGGTCTAATCGTCGCCATCCGGCCCCTCACGAACACCTCTGAATCCGTGCTCAGTGTGGCGCCAGTGTGGCGGAAATTCAAGATGGCAAAGGGAAAGGCCCTAGACCATCGCCTAGAGCCTTGATTTTATTGGCGCGCCCAGAGGGAATCGAACCCCCAACCTACGGCTTAGAAGGCCGTTGCTCTATCCGATTGAGCTATGGGCGCCTGCTTTCATTGTAAGCTAGGCAAGGCGCATCTCGCTAGGCACTTTCGCCCTTCCTTTGCTACCATCCGCCCGGAAGGGAGGCGCCCTATTTCTGGAGCCGCGCCGGGAATTGCGGGAGAGGGGTGAGCATTGCATCTTATGAAACCTTACATCTGGGCGCGCCTGCTGCTTGGCGCTGCGATTCTTTCCGTGACCTCGTGCGCGCAGTCGCTTCCCCAGACACCTGCGCCCCAGCCCGTGGTGCCAACGCTTCCCGCTACCTCAGCGCCCAAGGCGACGGCCTCGCCCAGTGATCGCTATCTGGATCGCATGGCCATCATAGATGCCCGCAAGGATTTTCGCCAAAGCCCGAATCCTGGTTATGTGCTCGACGCCCACTCGGTCATCCGTTTTCCCAGCCTAGGCCCCACTGGTGTGATCATCATTGGGGATAGCATCCTGACTGGGTGGTCCGGCTATTTTGCGCATGTATTTCCCAATGCTTTTCTCGATGGCCGGGTCGGCCGACAATTTTCCTCGGCCATACCCATCTGGCGAACGCTGCAGGAAAATGGGATGACTCACAAGGTGGGTTATGTGGTGGTTGAATTGGGGACCAACGGCGAGGTTTCGCCGCAGGATATGCAGACCTTTTTGCAGCTGGTCGGCGACCGTCAGGTGTTGCTCGTAATGCCGGAAATGCCCCGATCATGGGAGCACGAGGTGCAGGACCTTTACCTCCAGACCGCGGCTACCCACCCCAATGTCCATCTGGTGCGCTGGGACTTGCTCAGCCGCAACCATCCCAGCTACTTCTGGACGGATCGGGTACACCCAACCTGGATAGGGATCCAGGTGATGGTGCACGCCATCGCCACCGACCTGCAACAAGTGATCGCCAACAAGCATAACTGAATTTTTTCTTCTGGTAAAAAAGCGTGCTGCCATATATTGATTATCTCAAATTTCTGGCCATTTTTGCGGTCATCGCGTTCCATATTCATGACACCATCAGTTTTGACTACCCCTGGTTCTCTGGTGGTTATCTGGGCGTTGATGTTTTCCTTCTATTGTCAGGATTTCTGATCGAAAAATCTCTTGCCCGCGGGCGCCAGGATTCCTTGGCGCAGCGTAGCAAGGATTTCTTTGCGCGGCGGTTTTCCCGTATTCTCGTTCCTATGCTGGTGGTGACCGCCATCCTGGCGGTACTGCTTTGGTCGACCCATCTGCTCACCGGATGGGCGCCTGTCTGGTACTCGGCCATTCTCGGCTACAACTTTTATTTGGTCCTCCATCATATCCCCTATTTTCAGGTGTACAGTTATCCTCATCCGTTTTTGGGAATGTGGTTCATTTCTCTATTGGGTCAGTTATATCTGCTGCACTTTTTATTGCGTTCCTTATTGCCAGGGAAGTGGTGGTACCGGACAGTTCTGACGTTGCTCTTTTGTATAAGTTTGGGCTCTGCCTGGTGGCTGATGCGCCAGGGTAGTCTGAATGCCGCCTATGTGCTTCCCAGCCACGCTTTTCCCTATCTTGCCGGCGCGTTATTGACCGAACTGGGCTGGGCCCGGCCGCGGGAGACAGGAAGGAGCAGCTTCGATACCTTGAGCATCCTCGCCATCCTGCTGCTGCTGGCGCTCTTTGTTTTGGCGCCCTACGAGAATTTTGTGTACTTCTCCCTTGCCGCAACCGCCCTCGGCGTGGTCTTCCTGCTGGCGGCCGCGCGCGCGGCCTGGTTGCCACGACAGCAACTGCTGGTCTTGGGTAAACACGGGGAGATGTGCGATTCTCTCTATCTGTGGAAAGTTCCGGTCGGTGCGTTGGTCCACTACTA
>JAWNZB010000159.1:0-2651 GCA_038447835.1 Candidatus Igneacidithiobacillus chanchocoensis
GCAATGGCCGCCAAGAGCACCAACAGCAGGCCAAGACCGAGATGGCCAGCCGCCACTTCTTCCTCACTGCCATGGCCGAGAATGCGCACAATCGGTAAATGCCGTCCCGACCAGGCTGGCCAGAAGGCCCCAAATAAGGCCGCGCCCAGCCCAGCTAGGGCAAAACTCGCCCACAGGCCGGGATGGCTGCCCAATACCGAACCAGCCCCGGAAAAATAGCCAGCGCCGAGATTGCCTCCCAAACGTGCCAGAGCCAGAGAGGCCACGAGGATTCCCAACGGCACCCCAACCAACGCCCCCGGTACTCCCAACACTAGCCCCTGCAGTTGGCTGGCGAGGAGAATTTCGCGTTCGCGCAGGCCGAGCACTCGTAAAATGGCGAGGCTGCGTCGCTGACGGATCGCGGTAAAGGCAAGGGTGGTATAGACCAGAAAAGCACCAGTAAATAGGGCCACCAGCGAGAGCACGAGGAGATTGACGCGATAGGCCAAAGAAGCCCGAGCGCTAACCGATGCAGCATCGCGGGGCGTGCGCATTACTGCGCCAGGCGGCAGCATCTTTTCCCATTGCGCACTAAAGTCGTGGATATTTTCGCTTGGCCGCAGGCGCAGGGCGATCTGCGATATTTCGCCTTCCTTGCCCCACAGCCATTGCGCCGAGGCAATATCGGTAATCGCCAGTGCCTGCCCGGCTATGGGGTCGGGAATACTGCCAATGATGGTGAAATGGCGCTGTACGCCAGCAACGCGCAAGGTAAGTTCGTCACCGGTTTGGCGCCGCAGCTCCTGCAATGCGGTCTGATCGAGAATCAGATGCAGCGGATTGAACAGGCTAAAGGGGTTTTTGCTCTGCAAAGGCACCAAGGGTTGCCCAAGCGCCAGACTGCGAAAGACATCGATCCCCCAAACTGGCAATGACGTTCCCGCTGGCGTGCGGGCCTGCACGCGTAGCTCCGGTGCCGCTACTTGTACGCCTGGTGCCAGCGCCAAGCGCGTATACCAACGCTGCGCGAGGTCGCCACCAGGGCGGGTGAGTATCAAATCCGCTTGTCCGGACAGACGACGCAGTCCGGAGCTGACATTGTCCACCGCCTGCGCATTGATCAGGGCAATGGCCAGGCCCAAGGCTACCCCCAAGGCAACGCCGAGGATGGCCAGCAGCGACGCACCAGGATGGGCACGCAAGGGAAGCCAAACTGCGGCTCGCCATGGAACCCGCCACGAGCTCATCGTGCGTATAGGCCATCGCGACGCATTTCGAAGCGCCGCAGGGCCAGTGCCGCCGCTGCCTCGGAGTGGGTAACCATGAGCACCGCCGCACCCGCCGCCGTGCCCATCTGCCCGAGCAAGGTGAGTACGTCCGCTGCGCGTTCTGGGTCGAGGCTGCCGGTGGGTTCGTCGGCCAGCACCAGAGCCGGGCGATGCACCAAGGCGCGGGCCACTGCCACCCGCTGCTGCTCGCCACCAGAAAGCTCGCGCGGCAAGGCATCCAGGCGCTGCTGAAAGCCGAGTTGCTCAGCCAAATCCTCGATTCGCTGGTGCATTTCCCGCCGTGGCATGGCATTTAGCCGCCAGGGCAGGGCGATGTTTTCGCGCGCGCTCAGTTGCGGCAGTAAATGAAACGACTGAAACACAAAGCCAATTTGTCGACGTCGCAATAGAGTGCGTCCATCATCGTTCAAGGTATCCACATCTTGCCCGCAGAGCCGCACCGTGCCGGCATCCTTGCGTTCCAGCCCCGCAATTAGATGTAACAGGGTGCTTTTGCCCAGGCCGCTCTCGCCGCGAATGGCCACGAAATCTCCGCCCTGCAGTTCCAGATCAATCTGCGCAAAAAGCCAGTGTTCCGGAACGTCCGGCTGGCGCTTGCCTATGCCTTGCAGGCTCAGGGTCATGGGTGCTGGATTGGGAAATTCATAGCAACATTCACCCTATCGACTTTTGCTGTTTGACGCAACATGCCTGTGAACTATTCTCAGCCACCGAGCGGACGGATCGGTGGTCCATACAGGCGTTGAGCAAGCGCATGGAAAGCTCTGGATCCCAAAAGCGCCGGTTAAAGCGATAAACGAACTCGTCCAAACTCTAGTTTAGACATTCAGCCCGGCTTAGCCGGGTTTTTATTTCTACTTTCTGTGGAGAAGGTGCCTGACACGATGGTGAGGGTGTGCAGCCGACCTTTGTAAAAAAGGGTCGGCGCAATGAGAAGCGTTTTAGGAGGCTGCAGAAAAAATCACCAAAACGCTATGGCGGTGGCCGTTTCGGTCGAAAATGGATGAATGGGCACTCCTATCAGGCCTGTTTTTGTCGTCTTCTCCGGCCCTTTTCTGAATTCCGGGCGCAGTGCTCCCATCAGGCTACCCCCAATCGCGCCATACGACCAGATTGTAGGCGACGGCGACCATGGAGAAATGCAATCTGACCCGATCCAAGCCACGGAATCGTGTTTTCCGCATCCCGCCCACGGTCTTCATCCAGCCGAAGATGGACTCGATCCGCCGACGCACATGAATGCCCATGGCATAGCCCGCGGCATCGACCTTGGCCGTACCATCGGCGGTCGTGACCAGCTCCCCGGCAATCAAGCCATGCCGATTATCCATCAAAACGTGACCCAGGTAGGCCAGCCGCGAGGCTTCCCCTGCCGCCTTC
>JAWNZB010000056.1:0-14232 GCA_038447835.1 Candidatus Igneacidithiobacillus chanchocoensis
CGGGTACACTGCGCTCCACATTGGCGCCGTTCGGAATGGTACCCGCAGTGCTAATATTGACCTGGGCCGAGGCGCCGTTACTACTCGCCCCAAAGCCGCTGACGATGATGTTTCCTTGGGCGACGGCATAAGTCTGCCCATCCGCACCTTTCAAAGGCGTCATCAGCAGGGTGCCGCCCGCCAGACTCGAGGCATTGCCCACCGCCGAAACCGTCACATTGATGGTCTGCCCCGGCTGGGCATAGGGCGGCAGATGCGCGGTTACCATCACCGCCGCTACGTCTTTGGGCTGCAGGTTGTTGGCCACCGAAGAGGGCAGATTGATACCCAAGCGCTGGAACATGTTGAGTAGCGACTGTGTGGTGTACGGCACCTGGGTCGCCTGATCGCCGGTACCATTTAGACCAACCACCAAACCATAGCCCACCAATTGGTTGCTGCGCTCCCCCGAGACCATAGTCAGATCGCGGATGGTTTCGGCGGCACTGGGTAGCGCAACCCAGCTAAGCAACATCATTGCCGTGCATAGGCAAAGAACTAACCTGCGCGCAAACGATGATGTCATGCCCAATCTCCTTTCTACTCAGAATGGCCAGAGAGAAAGAAAGAATCGTGCCAGCCAGGGCATTTTTGCCGCGGCATAGACGCTGCCATTACCGCTATACTCCACCCGCGCATCGGCAATTTGCGTGGAAAGTACGGTATTTTGCGGGGTTACGTCCGAGGGCCGAACTACACCGGCAACGCGGATATATTCCCGGCCACCATTGAGTAGAACCTCCTTCGAGCCCTCGATCACCAAGTTACCATTACCCATGACCCGCACCACCGTCGTTTCGAGGGTGGCGGTAAAGGTATTGCTCTGGGTCGTCGCGCCGCTGCCGCCAAACTTTTGACTACTGTTGGCCCCCATAGAGGGGCTAATCTGGCTGCCGCCAATGTTGCCAAAGGCCGGGGTAAGGCCAAAGAAGTTGGTCAGCGCGGCACTCAGGGAGTCGGAACGATTGATGGCAGTATTGGTATTGTTCGAGGCGCTAGCATTCTCCTGGATCAGCACGGTAATCAAGTCGCCGACACGGTTGGCGCGGTTATCGGCAAAGAGCGAGACATTGGTTTACGGTTGCCAGATGGCGCCATTGGCAGGGTGCGCATTGAGAGAGGTTGGCTCGGCAGGGATGGGCAAAGGCTTGATCGGACCCATGTCGGGTGACTCTTCGAGACCACAGCCGGCCAGAGCGAACACCAGGCCCCAGAGCAATAGCCCTAGCACCCTGCCCCATCTTCCCGTCCCTAGACCATTCATGATGCCGTCTCCTCAGATGTTGCTGATGGCGTAGCCGAGCATGGTGTCGGAAGTAGAGACCGCCTTGCTGTTGATTTCGTAGGCGCGCTGGGTGGCAATCATATCGACCAATTCCGAAACTACGTTGACGTTGGACGACTCGAGATAACCCTGCTGCACCGTACCCAAGCCATTCAGACTCGGCTGGCCGGTTTGCGGCGCGCCAGAAGAACCCGTTTGCAAATAAAGATTGTCGCCAATGCTCTGCAAGCCCGTAGGATTGATGAAATTGGCGAGCTGGATGGTACCAACCTGCTGCGGCGCCGCCTGCCCCGGGAGCACCACCGAGACCGTGCCATCCTCGCCAATGGTAATGCTCTGCGCGTTGGGTGGGATGGTGACCGGCGGCTGTAGCTGATAGCCGTTAGAGGTCACCAGCTGGCCTTGGTTATTGAGCTGGAAGGTACCGTCGCGGCTGTAAGCGATGGTGCCATTGGGTTCCAGAATCTGAAAAAAACCCTGGCCATTGATGGCGACATCGAGAGAATTTCCCGTCTGGGTGAGATTACCCTGGGTCATCAGCCGCTCCGTCGACATTACCCGCACCCCGGTACCCAACTGCAAGCCCGAAGGGTATTGGGTGGTTTGCGAAGACTGGGCACCCGGCTGGCGCAAGTTTTGGTACAGCAGATCCTGAAACACCGCTCGCGACTGTTTGAAGCCGGTGGTGTTGACGTTCGCCAAATTATTGGCGATCACGTCCATCTTCGTCTGTTCCCCTTCCAGGCCCGTGGCCGCCACATACAAAGAACGCATCATAAAAATTTCTCCTTACGCTCAGGAAACGACCAACACTTGATTGGCGGCATTACGATCCTGATCGATAGTCTGGATCAGCTTGGTTTGCATCTCGAATTGCCGGCTGTCTTGCAGCATCTGGATCATGCTGTGGATAGGATTGACGTTACTTCCCTCCAAGGCACCACTTTCCAGATCGACACTGGGGTCTTCCGACGCCGGCTGTTGATCTGTGGTCTGAAACAACCCATCCGCGCCCTTGCGCAGTGTGCTCTGCGGCGGGTTGACCAGTTTGATTTGATTGATGACCAACAAGCCATTTGGCTGATTTCCCTGCGGCACCCCCGAAATCGCCCCATTGCTACCAATGGTCAGGCCCGTCATGGGCGGCAGAGAAATGGGCGAACCGTTAACCCCAAGCACCGGGTGTCCGGTTGCCGTTTCGAGAATCCCTTGCCCATTGACCTGCAGGTTACCGTCGCGGGTATAGGCTTCCTTGCCATCGGGCCCTTGCACAGCAATCCAGCCCTTGCCATTGATGGCGACATCCAGAGCGCGGCCGGTGTGGACGATCGGCCCGCTCTGATAGTCCCAACTCTCGTCGGTAGTTGCGGTGTAGACCCGCGTGGGCAGGCCCGCCCCCGAACCGTAGACCGGCAGGGCCCGGGTCTGCGCAATTTCGGCACGAAAGCCACTGGTGTTGGCATTGGCGAGATTGTTGGCGACTACTGTCTGCCGTTCTTGCAGGGCATTGGCCCCGGTCATGGCAATGTAGAGCGTGTCCATGGGCACCTATCTCCTTTACAGGCTCAGCAACGTCTGCACCACGGTGTTCTGCGTCTTGATCGTTTGCGCGTTGGCTTGGTAGGCCTGCTGCGCCACGATCAGCTTGACTAGGTCATTGGAGAGGTCGACGTTAGACTGCTCCACGGCACCCGACTGCAAGACGCCAAGATTGGTGCTGCCCGGGGTGCCGTTCAAAGGCTGGCCAGAGGCATAGGTGGCCGCCCAGTAGTTGTTGCCAAGATTTTGCAGGCCATTGTTATTGGCAAAGCGGGTAAGACTGATCTGACCCATGAGCTGCGACTGGCCGTTGCTGTAGCGCGCAAAAATATTGCCGCTGGAATCGATAGAGAGTCCCGACAACTGCCCCGGCGCATAGCCATTGGTGGTATTGGTGATGACGGCATTTGGCGAGTTGTAATTGGTACTGCCGCTGTAGCTGACAGCAATGGTAGAGGGCGCGGCGCCATCGGCCCAAGAGATCGGCCCGAGGGAACCCGAGGTCGTGCCGACGACGGTACCGTTCGCATTGAAGGCCAAAGTACCCAAACTACCGGAACTCACCCCGCCAGAGGCCGTGGTGCCAGCCGCCGAGTAGGCCACATTCCACACCTGTCCGCCCCCGGAGCTACCAGAGCTCCCGGTGCTCGGGCTCAACTGATAGTACGTTGTGAGCAGCTGTGGCGTACCGAGGCTATCGTAGACCGTCGAGGTGGTGGAATAGTTGTAGGTACTCGGATCGTTGATGTTCAGGGCACCGCTAATAGGGGTATTGGTAGAGTCGAGGTTGAGACTGATGCCTAAGCCAGAGGTTGCCTGGGGGGCAAGCGCGTTCTGGCTGATGGTGAGCGGACCACTGGCGCCGGTGAGTTTGCCATTTTGGGCCTGGATGCCGATCAATTGGCCACCGTTGGGATCGACGATCACCCCACCGGAGCTCAACTGGAACTGTCCGTTACGTCCGTATACGGTACTGCCGTTGTAATCGAACTGGAAAAATCCGTTGCCATTGACGGCCACATCGAGAGGGTTACTAGAGGTTTGGATATTGCCCTGGGTAAACTGCTGCGCCACCGTCATTACCTGGGTGCCAATTCCCACCTGCCCATTCGACGGGGCGTTGTTTTCCATGGCCGCCGCATAGGCATCAGAAAACTCGGCATTGGAAGATTTGAAACCCACGGTATTGGCGTTGGAAATATTGTTACCCAGCACCTGCAGATCGGTATTGGCTGCTGCGAGTCCGCTCAACGCTGTATTCAATGCACCCATGATTGCTCTCCTTAACTGATATTCCGAACAGAACTGAAGGGAACCGATCCCGCTTGCCCGCTCAACTGCAAGGTAGGTCCGCTACTTCCCAAGGTGACCCCGTTCACCACGCCCAGGCTGTAGGGCGTCGCGGTTACCCCCTGGGAACCGTTAGCGGCTTGTACCGAGAATTGATAATTCCCAGCTGGCAACGCCGTACCAGAGTTATCCTGACCATTCCAGGCAAAGCTCTGCATTCCGGAGCTTTGAGAACCCTGCGGTAAGATAGCGAGGGTCTGGCCGGCGGAATTCTGCACCAACACATTGACATTGCTAGCGTCGCCGCTGAGATCGTAGGCTCCCGTAGCACTGCCGCCGCTGAGCTGCAGGGTGTTGCCGGCGGTGCTTACCGTCTTACCGATCAAGGTGGCCGCCTGCAGTCCCTGATTTTGATTGATCTGGTCCATGAGGCTGCTGAGGGAGCCCTGAATGGCATTGACGCCATTGGCGACGCTAAATTGCGCCAGCTCCGAGGAGAGATCCTGATTGCTCAGCGGATTGAGGGGATCTTGGTTAGTCAACTGCGTGACCAAGAGGTTATAGAAGGTGCTCGCACTGGCCAGTCCACTAGCACCGGAGCTCGCCGACCCCGAACTGCTGGCACTGCTGGACTGCAAGGAGGCGTAGAAGGGATTGACGGCGGAAGTAAGAGAACTAGCACTACTCATGGTTAAGCTCCTAGGGTCAGGGTTTTCTGCATCAGGTTTTTGGTGGTCTCCAGGACGTTGACATTGGCCTGGTAGGCACGCGAGGCAGAAATCATGTTGACGAGTTCATCGACGGGGTTGACGTTGGGCATCTTGACGTAACCCTGAGCATCGGCGAGGGGATTTCCCGGTTGATAGACCAGCTTGAATGGACCGGGTTTTTCCACCACACCGGCAACCGCCACACCGTCGACACCAGCGGGGATGCTACCCAAGGGCTGGGCAGCAAACACTACTTCCCGCGCCCGATAGGGTTGGCCGTTGGAACTCGTGGCAGAATTGGCATTAGCCAAATTGCTAGCGACAACATTGAGCCGATAGCTTTGCGCTGTAAGCCCAGAACTCGCCACATTAAACACCGAAAATAGAGACATCCCATCCTCCTACTGCTGCATCACTGGGTGGTGCCCGTGATGGCCGACAACAAGGTTTTGATCTTGCCCGTCAGAAAAGTGACGTCGCCCTGGTAGCGCAAGCTATTCTGGGCAAATTCTGACTGCTCGCGATTCATATCTACCGAATTTCCATCCAGCCCTACTGCGCTACCGCGCTGATATTGCACAAAGCCCGCCAGAGAAAGATCGCCGGCGCTTGCCGTGTACTGCCGCGGCTGATCGGTCTGCAAGGGTAGGCTGCCGCCCTGACCAGCCTGCACCGCCTGCAAGGTCTGGGCGAAGGGAATATCCACCGCCTTGTAGTTGGGGGTATTGGCATTAGCGATATTGGCTGCCAGTAACTGCTGACGATATCCCGACACCCGCAGGGCATCCGCTAAAGGATCCAAGGTTTGACTCAAGAGGCCGGCCATCCGCAACATCTCCCTACAAACGGTTTGATCGGCTAATGCAAACGCCGTGCCCATCTGTGGAATAGCTCTTTTGACGGGTTCTGAGGGCATAATCTGCGGTACCGGCGGCCAGAATCGACCGACCGGGCTCTGGCTCGGCAAGACCTTGCCGGGGAACGAGGTGGCAAGCTCCCGCCGCTGACCAAGCGCTAGGCCGCAAATCCTGGCCCATCAATTGCTAGATAACAAGTAAGATGTGTAGCGACAGGAGAGGAGGAAGTGGTGCGAAGTTTTCCGCGATTACTAGGACTAATCTGCCTCGCCCTGACTGGGGTCGTGCCCCCGGCGCATGCCGGCGAGAACGTTGCGACCCTGCGCCAGGCTGTCAGTACCTTTGTCCGGCAACATCTGCCCGCCGGTAGCCAGGACAGCCAAGTGCGCGTGGATGTTCCGGCCAGTAGCATCAGCTTCCCTGCCTGCAGTCATATGGAGCTTGGCTACTTTGGCTATGCCAACCCTTTTGGCAGCCAAACGGTAAGCGCCCATTGTGCCGCGCCCCAAAGCTGGACCCTGTATGTACCGGTACAAGTGCGGCAAGGCAGCGCCATTATCATTGCCGCTCACAGCCTGAGTGCGGGAACCATTCTTTCGGCCGGCGACTTGCGCACGAGTTCCGCCGACCCCGGTAATCTGGCCGGCGCGCCCCTGAGCAGCCCCCAGGAAGCGATTGGCCAGAGGCTGCGCTATGGGGTAATGGCCGGACAACCGATTTTGCGCTCGATGTTGCAGGCACGGAATCTCGTCCATGCCGGCCAGCAGGTCACCATTGTGGCTGAGGGCGACGGAATACGTATTGCCACCATTGCCGACGCCATCGAGGATGGGCAAATGGGGCAGAGCATCTTGGTGCGCAACATTCAGTCGGGCCGCGTTTTGCATGCCATGGTCTCTGGCGCAGGCACGGTAAAAGTATCATTCTAACAGCAAACGCTGGGACCAATTGGGAGCATTCAAGAAATCCTGACGCTGTGTCGTTATCTGTAGGGAAGTCCGTTTAGGAGCTGGAATCATGAATCCCATCCAACCCAAATCCAATGTGCCGGGCATTGCCCCTACCGGGCCGCGGCCGGAGCGTAGCCCGAGCAGCCCAGCGGCAAAAACGCCGAGCGAGGCGAGTGTCGGCCAGGAGCAAGTTACCCTCTCAGCAACGGCGCAAGCGCTGCTCCAGGCCAGTAGCAATGCCGGTAATCCACGGGTAGAGACGCTGCGGCAGGTGGTCGCCAGCGGCACGTACTCCATCGCCCCGGAGCAGATCGCCAAAGGTTTAACGACGGATCAGCAGCAGATGCTGCCAAAGAGCGGGAGCTGAGCCTTGGTCGAGCCGCTTGCCGCCATCGACGAACAGAGCCAGCGTCTAGAAACGCTGCAAAAGGTGCTAGCGAAAGAAACGCAAGCGCTGCTCGCCAACGACTGGGCGGGCATCCAAGCCTTGGCTGCGCAGAAAATCCAACTATTTCGCGAAATCAGTGCGCTCGAGAGCCAGCGTCAGGGGCAGAGCGCAAGTCCTGCGCAGCTACTACGCCGCCAACAGGCCCTCGCCCAAGTAGCGCGCCATAATCAGCAAAACGGCGCAAGCATCCAGGCCCTCGGCCGTTTTCAGCAGGAGGCCTGGCAGATTCTCTTTGGCCCCGAGAATAAGCTCTATGGCGACGCGGGACAGATGGAAAATGACAAGAGCGGCCACCGCTTGGGAAGTGCCTGATGCTCATCCTCACCCGCCGCAAGGGCCAAGCCATCTGTATTGGTGATGACATCCGCATCGTCATTACCCGCATCGACGACGGCCAAGTCCGCATTGGTATCGAGACCAGCAACAACGTCCCCATCTACCGTGAGGAATTGCTGCAGGAAATTCGCAAAAATAATCGCGATGCGGCGACCAGCGAATCACCGCAATTGGATCAATGGTTGGCGGGACATTTTCCCGACGCCAGTGAGGAAGAAGAATGAGCGCAGAACACTATCCCACCCGTTTTGGCAAGCTGCCGATTGCGAATACGCAGATCTGGCATTGTGATCCAGCGCTAGCGGGCTTTCCTGATCTGCAGCGCTTTGTCTTGCTGCATGTGCAAAACCAGGGCCCCTTTCTGTGGCTGCAGGCTCTCGACGATCCGGCCATTGCCTTTCCGCTCTGCGCCCCAATCCATTTTGGCGTGGACTACACGGCTCCAAAGCCCGCCTGTAACGAAGGGACGATCATGCTCATGGTCATCGTCCCCCGCGATGGCGATAACGCGCAACTGCGGGCCCATCAGCTTGCGCCCCTCTATTTCTGTCCGCAGCAACGCGCTTTTCGGCAATGGGTGGTCGAGGCGCCGCAGCCGCGCCAGGGCAGTGGCGAAGCCCTGCCGCCGGCACCACTTCTGACCATGAGCGTTCGCTTGGGACTGGTCGCCTCAGGCGAGGCTAGTACGGCGTAGGGCCTCGCGATCGTAGCGTAGCCCGAGCTGAATCAAGGATTCCTGCAAGGCCGCAGGTGGCGCCAAAAAAGCGACGCCAATTTCTTGGACAATGCCGTTGGCACTCCGCTGTGGTCCTCCCAGGTGGCAAACGCGAGCCGCCACGCGGTGCTGGCGTCCTGCCAAAGAAAAACTCAGTTCCGGCAAGTTCTCCTGTACCGTGAGAGGATAGTCTCGGGGCATCGGCACGCTGGCACGCAAACCGCCGGCGCCCAAATCGAGGATCTGCATACGCAGGGTGCGCGCTCCACGGCGTTGTAACTCACCCGTCATTCCCGCACCGGCAGGGGCGCGCAGATGGCCACGACGCTGCCACTGGTACACCTTCTCGGGCGGCGTGCAATGCGCTGCCGGATACCGGCGCCACCGACCGATGCCAAGAAAGCGCAGACAGAATCCCGTGGGAATTCCCGCCAACATGCCCCAACACCAAAGCTCCTGCCCCACCCGGTCGGGGTGAGCCGTTGCCTCCGGCCAAGGGTCGAACAACAAACCTTGATCATTGGGCAGGAGCTCGAACAACTCCGTCTCTTGGACCCGCGCGTTTTCCCCAGGTAGAACATGCCAGTAGCTTTGCTCTGGCATTGTCATCGTCAAGCGGCGGGCACTGCTGGGCCCCTGCAGGTAGATTTCCTGAAAAAGCTCTTGAAAAAGGTTCTGCGTCGTCAAGGCGAACACTCCATAATGTACCGTTCTGCCGATTGCTAAGCAGCAAACATGCCGGCATGATCTTTGCGAGCTTTCTTGCTGTCGACGACAGGAGAGATGAGCATGGCCCGGGGACGTTCGCGAAAAAAAGAGGAAGAGTGGGAGAACCATGAACGTTGGCTGGTGTCTTACGCCGACTTCATCACCCTCCTCTTTGCCTTTTTTGTGGTCATGTATGCTATTTCTTCGGTGAATGAAGGCAAATACAAGGTACTATCGCAAACCTTGGTCTCGGCCTTTTCCGGGCATCCGTATTTGACCACCCCAATCCGCAGCGCCGAGGAGAGCCCGGCGGTTTCGTCGCCGAGCCACGTCCAGCTGCCGCCGCTACCCAAAATTGTCCCTAGCCCGGATGTCGGCAAAGCACCCAAGAAAGCGGCCACACCTGCTCCCTCTCCCGAGCAAGCGCGTCTCGACGCCCTGCAGCAGAAAATGGAATCCCTACTCAAGCCCCTAATCCAGCAAGGCAGCGTGCTCATCCATCGTAGCGGACTGGGGGTGGTGATCGATCTCAACGCCAAGATTCTTTTTCCCTCGGGTCAGGCGCAGTTGACGCCGCAAGCGGAGCAGACCCTCGCCCAGATTGCCCGCGTTTTGGCACAGGTTCCGAACCAGATCCAGGTCAATGGTTTTACCAACGACCTCCCGATCCGTACCCCGCAATTTCCCAATAACTGGGCGCTTTCGGCAGCACGGGCGGTGGCGGTTGTGGGAATCTTTAGCCAGAATGGAGTCGATCCGCGGCATCTGGTTGCCGCTGGCTACGGCAAGTATCATCCGATCGCACCCAATGACACCGCCCAAGGCTTGGCCATGAATCGTCGCGTCAGCATCGTTGTCGTTTCTCCCCAGCACCCCAGCCATGCCGGGGTAGACCCGATCCTGGCCGGGGCCATCGATCAACGAGGATAGGCAATGCAAGCGTCAAAATCTCGACAACGCCTGGGGAGCTTCCTGCTCGGGACAAGCATCCTGCTCCTTGTTCTCGTCCTGATGCTGGCGCTCTTCCATCCCCTGCTCTCCGGCTCAAGTCGGGAACCCCAAGCCAGTGTTCATCTTCAACTTCCTGCAGTCGCGGTGCCAACGGCGTCCGCAGTATCGGTACCCGAAACACCAGCCGCCGCTACCAGCAGCCCGGCGCCTGTCTCAATGGCGCAGAGCATACCGGTGGCCGCCAAAACTCCTGCGCCCGGCACGCTCTGCCAGAGCGCCGGCTGGTATGCACAGCTCGGCGCCTTCTTTACGCCGGCACGGGCTGAAAAGCTGGCACGGCGCGCAGCGCATAGCGGGCAACCGGTGTGTATCGGCAAGCATCCCCAAAGGCGCCTCTATCGCGTTCTTGCCGGCGCGCCCAGCGCCGACCGTGCTGCTGCCCGCAGCGTCGCGGAGGGCTTCATCCGCAGTAAAATCAGCCCGCACGCCTATCCCCAGTATTGGTCGCCTACCCCATAACTACAGCTTTCCTTTCTTCGTGTCGTTGCAGTAGCTGAGCCGGGGATACCCGGCCGGGAACGCGAATTGCTTTCCTGGCCTGTACCCATGCTGCAACGACGAGGAGAGCCCATGGGCCTGGACCTAGTAGACAAGAATATCAACATCCTGATTGTCGATGACTTTTCGACCATGCGTCGCATTGTGCGCAATCTGCTGCGCGAAATCGGCTTTACTACCTTTGATGAGGCCGAAGATGGCGTGCAGGCTTTGCAGAAACTGCAGAGCCAGAACTTTGACTTTGTCGTCTCCGACTGGAACATGCCGAACATGCAGGGCATCGATCTGCTCCGCGCCATCCGCGCCGATGCGCGGCTGCGGCAGATTCCGGTGCTCATGGTGACTGCCGAAGCCAAGCGCGAAAACATCCTCGAGGCCGCGCAAGCCGGGGTCAACGGCTATATCGTCAAACCCTTTACCGCCGATACCTTGCGCGAAAAGCTCGATGCCATCTTCAAGCGCCTGCAGGCAGCACAGGGAGCGGCAAAATGAACGGGCAACCTGCCGAACGCTCTCTCAACGAAATCGATTTGCTATTGCGCGAGGGCCTACGGCGTATCGCCCAGACCGCCGAAACCGACTTGCAGGGCGCCCAAGACCCTTTGGAAGAGGCCCTGCGCCTCACCGAAGAGCAAACCATGGCGACCCTCGCCGCCGCCGAACTCGCGCAAAGTGCTGTGCAGGAGATTCGCGCGGCCCACGATACCTTCATCGATTCCCAGCTTGCCCAAATCGAGCAGGCCCTGAGCCGCATCGTTGCCAGCCAGCAGGGGCAGGACCTTGCCGGTCAGCGGCTGAAAAAAGCCATCACCCTGCTCCGTGCCGTCGAGAGCCGAATTAGCCAAACCCTAACGGAAATCGGCTTGGAGGGAGGGGCGCAGATGACCATGCCAGCGGCTGGGCCAGATATTGACCAGGGTGAAGTCGATGCCCTCCTCGCGGAATTGGGAATCTGACTATGGACGCCGAGATTCTGCAGGACTATCTGCCAGAGGCGCGAGAGCTACTGGAGAAGGCACAGGAGGAAATTCTCCGCCTCGAGAGTTGTCCCGACGACGAACAGCTTCTTGCCAGTCTGTTCCGGGCTTTTCATACCCTGAAGGGCGGCGCCGGATTTCTCGATGCCCAGAATCTGGTCGACTGGACCCACCATCTCGAGGATCTCCTCGACAAGCTGCGCTGCAAACAGCTGCGCGCAAACTCGGCAACCATCGATGCCATCCTGCGCGGCCTCGATGTTATTGAGGGTATGCTGCAGGAACTGGCGCAAGGGCAATACCCCAGTCCTGGCCCGGCGGAGCTCGGTGCCCGTATCCAGGCCATTGCCGCCGCAGCAGACAGCGCTGCCGAATGCCCGCCAACTACGCCCGCGCCAGCAACGGAAGCCGCGAGCGGAGAGATTTTTGTGCAACAGCGCGAGCAGGCGGACGGCACTACCGGCGTGTATGTCGCGCCGCCAACGGCCGCGGATGAAATTACGCCCGAAGAATTTGAGGCCGTACTCGATCAACTCTACGGCACTCAGGCTCCCGGCCTAGTCGCCAGCAACGCGAGCGACGACATCTCCGAGGCCGAATTTGAACAAGTGCTCGACCAGCTCTATGGCAGTGGTGCACCGGGTGTTGCCACGGCCAGCGTCCAGCCACCGGCCGAGGCCGCCAAGGAAGAGAGCAAGGCGGCAATCCCAGTCGCGCACCCGACAAGCGCTGCCTCCGACGTAGAAAATACCCTCCGCGTCGATGCCACCCGCCTGGATGCCGTCATGAATCAGGTGGGCGAATTGGTGTTGCTGCGCAATCGCCTCAACTCTGCCATTAGCGGTCTGCTCGAAGAAAATGAGGATCTTAGCCGCATCGCGCGGGAAATGGATCTTAGTGTCAACGATTTGCAGGTCAACGCCATGCGCCTGCGCATGCAGCCCTGCAAGCGGATCTTTCAGCAACTGCCGCGGGTGGTACGCGATGCCTCTCGACAATTGGGCAAGCAGGTGCGCCTCGAGCTCCAGGGCGAGGATGTCGAAATCGACAAAGGGGTGGTGGATGCCCTGTCGGGCCCCATGACCCATCTCATCCGCAATAGCCTCGATCACGGTATCGAGCTGCCGGAGCAAAGGCAGCTGGCACAAAAACCCGAGCAGGCCACCATCCGGGTCCGCGCCATCCATCTCGGCGACAAGGTACGCATCGAAGTCAGCGATGATGGCCGCGGCATCGATCACCAAGTCGTCGTGCAAAAGGCGCTCGAGAAGGGCCTGCTCAGTACCGAGCAGGCCGCTCGTCTATCGGAACAAGAAGCCCTCGAACTGATCTTCCGGCCGGGTTTCTCTACCAAGGAGCAAGCAACGGAACTCTCCGGCCGCGGTGTGGGCATGGATGTGGTCAAGGAGACGGTACGCAAGCTCCGCGGGCGGCTCGAGCTGCAGACCCGACTCGGCGTTGGCACGACGATTGCGATGGAATTTCCCCTTACCCTTGCCATCCTGCCGGTACTGTATGTGCGGCTGCGGCGCGCCAATTACGCGCTGCCCATCAGCGCCATCGAGAGCCTACTCGAAGTCGAGGAAGAGCGAATCCATCGCATGCAGGGGCGCAGTGTATATCGCCTCGACGACGGTCAGATTCTGCCGATTGTCGATCTTGGCGCCCTGCTGCACCAGCGCCCCCTGCACCTCGGCAGCGAGGCGGTCGAAGGCGTGCTTACCGACCGTGCCTTGCTGTTGGTATCAGAGGTACGCAGCAATGAAGACTCGGTAATCAAACCTCTCGATTTTCTCGTCGACAATCACTGGTATCAGGGTGCGACCATTTCCGGGCGCGGTGACGTGGTGCTGATCCTCGACGCACAAGCGCTCAGCGGCGAAAGCACCAGACAAGGAGTGCCCAGCCATGACTAGTGTGCGCAGGATCATGGATGTCATCGACGCTTCCTTTACCGCGCGCCGTGACATCGAGCGTGCCCTGCGGGAAATCGACCGCCGCGCCCTCAATGCCATGGTTCTGGTCAAGAAACATGGTAATCGCCTCGCCGGCTACGGCGTCGTTGCCCAAGCCTTCCGCGAGCGCGCCGCCATCCTTCGCGAATCCGCCTCCCATCTGCAGGAAAACATCGCACCGCTCATCGAGGCGCAGATGCGCATTCTGCAGCACCAGCGCCTGCTCGAAAACTACCGACAACTCAACGACAACAAAGTGACCAGCCTCTGTCCGGGTCTACTGCGCGCCTATAAACAATGGAGTGCCTTGGTAGAGGAAGAAACCAAGAAAGCCAACGCCATCCGCCAGCTGCTACTCGAAAAAGTGCAGTTGCTGCAGGAAGGCGTCGAGGCGCAGGAATATGTGGTGACCAGCGCGCGCATCGAAGCCGCCCTTGCCGAAGCGAGCGGCGCGCCGCTGGTGCAAGTTTCTCGCGACATGGGCGAAGCCGTGCAGATTGTTGCCCGCGCCATTCGCCATTACCGCCAACAATTGGAGCGACTGCAAGATGAAAGCATCGAAAGTCTTTGAAAACAAGGATCACCGTTGGTGGATCCTGCACGACCAGCAGGAGAATCGCGTTATCGATTCAAATGTATACGTCATGGAATCCAAGGGCCAGGCCATGCTCTTCGACCCCGGTGGTTTCGAGATTTTTCCCCAGGTCTTTGCCGCCCTCGTCGAGGCAGTACAGCCGGCGAGCATTCAGGCAGCCTTTGTCTCCCATCAGGACCCCGATATTGCTTCAAGCCTGCCCCTCTGGCACGCCTGCAACCCGAGCATGCAGTGGTATATTCCGAGCCTTTGGGAAGGCTTCATTCGCCATTATGGCGCCCTCGATGCCCCCTTTCGCAAGATTCCCGATGGCGGTGAA
>JAWNZB010000160.1:0-2621 GCA_038447835.1 Candidatus Igneacidithiobacillus chanchocoensis
TTTGCGATCCAAACTTGAAATGCCTGTGTTATTTCCGGGCGTGCCACCAAATTCTGTACGGTTGCAAGCAGTTCTTGATTTACCTTGCCCAAGACTTCACTGAGATGGGTTTTATCGGCTGATTTGTTCATCCTCTTGGTGAATGTATCTTCGGCAGGACTACCCACCGATAATGCAAGACAGTCGATCACACCGGAATGATGCGAGGCAATGCACAACGCCATAATCTGGCCAGTAATTTGCGCCAGAGCGCCCTTTTGCGCCAATTCCTGCCAAACCCATTGCGCCCCGCTCGTGGAATGATCTATTTTCCCTTTCAGACCAGCAGCATCGACAAATTCTTCGTCCTCATCCTGATTCAGCAAGCCTGTGGCGGACTGGATGTAAGACTGGAAAGCTGTACTGTACTTGCCCAAATCATGGAGCAACCCAAGTAGCTCACCCTGAGTAGAAAGACCAAATTTTTCGGCCATTCTTGCAGAAAGCTGGCCAACACCATACAGATGTGATTCCAACGACTGACAAACTTTCCCTTCGCCACGTACATGCGCCACAAACTCAGGCTTTTCAGTTGGTTTCCGCAAAGCATCTGAAGGCTGACCCATATTTGGTTCATGCTCCACTTTGGATAATAGAAAACGGCGTTAGTGACTTTTGTTCTCGCGGGGCCGCAAGCCTGCATAGAAATGGTCTTCATCACCACTTTCCGCAGACCAAACTTCGCCCGACGGAGCTACGATATCGCCGTGAATAGTGACGGTACCTTTCATATATCCAAACAGACTATTCCGCGTTTCATCGGTGATAGGCACCGTTTTGACAGGCGATTTACCGCGCTTACTGATCACCCCTCCCCCTCATCCCCATCCTCGCCCGCATGCCGCTCGCCCTTCAGGGCAATACTCAGATTCTTCAGCTTGCGATACAGGTGGGTGCGCTCCAGCCCCACCACTTCTGCCGTGCGCGCGATATTCCACTCGTTACGCGCCAGATGGTATTCGAGGAAGGCACGCTCAAAACGCTCCCGCGCGCGCTTCAGGGTGCCGCCAAAATCTTCCCCGTCGAAATTAGTGTTGGCGAGGACGAGGCGATTATCCAGACCCAGCGCCCCCTCCACCTCTTCCGCGCTGATCTCCGGCCCTTCCGCCAGAATCAGCAAGCGCTCCACCAGATTCTGCAATTCGCGGACATTGCCCGGCCAGGGATAATGCCGCAGCACATCCAGGGTTTCCGGGGCAAAGTGGCGCGCGGCCAAGCCATCGCGGGCGCCATAAAAGCGTACGAATTCTTCTATCAGTGTCGGAATATCTGCACTCCGCGCGGACAGCGGCGGCACCTTGAGGGGCAGGGCACTGAGGCGGTAATAGAGATCGCTGCGGAACTGCCCGCTCTGCACCGCGTGCGCCAAATCCTGCGCGCTTCCGGCGATAACGCGCACATCCACGGGCACGGGCGTCGTCCCGCCCACCCGGATGATGCGCCGCTCCTGCAAGGCCGAGAACAACCGCGCCTGGGTTTCCAGGTCCATGTCGGCAATTTCGTCGATGAAGAGCGTACCGCCATGGGCCACTTCCAGACGCCCGCGGGTCAGTTTGCCATGATCTTCGTTGCCGAAGAGCTCAATGGCGACATTGGGGCGAGCGATGGCGGCGGCACGCAGATCCACGAAAGGCCCCTGTGCCCGTCGGCTTTGCCGGTGCAAATAACGCGCGGCCACTTCCTTACCGCTACCCGGCTCGCCCAGCAGCAACGCCCAGGAATCCACGGCTGCCACCCGCTGCAACTGCTCGCGAAACTGGCGGATCGCCGGGCTCTCGCCGCTCGGCCGCTCTACCCAGCCGGCCTGCGCGCGCAGGTCGCGGTTCTCGCGCTGCAAGCGACTGGATTCCAGGGCATGGGTGACGGTAAGCAGGGTCTTGTCCAGCGACAGCGGCTTTTCGATAAAGTCATAGGCGCCCAGCTTAGTCGCCTGCACCGCCGTTTCGATGGTGGCGTGCCCGGACATCATCACCACCGGCTGCTCCAGACCTGCTTCGGCCCAGCGCCGCAAGAGGCTGACGCCGTCCTCACCCGGCATCCAGATATCGAGGAGGACGAGGTCCGCCATCTGGTCGCGCAGCAGCACCTCGGCGGCTTCCGCACTCCCCGCGGTATGCACGCTGTAGCCTTCGTCCTCCAGAATTTCTGCCAGGGTCGCGCAGATATCGGGCTCGTCATCCACCACCAGAATATTCAATCGTGCCTCTTCCATGCCGCCTCCTGAACGCTTGCTTCAACCCAACGGAAAATCAATAACGATACGCGCACCGCCCTGCAAACCCTGATTATCGGCAATAATCTGCCCGCCATGCTCCTCAACGATGCGCCGGACGATGGCGAGACCCAGCCCCGAACCCTTCACCTTGCTGGTGACATAGGGCTCAAAAACCCGCGCCAGCAACTCGGCCGGGAAGCCGGGTCCGTCATCTAACACACTCAACTCTAGCACCTTTGCCGGGCCGACGTCCGTCAAACGGGTGCGAATCAGGATATGCTTACCATCAGAAGATTCTACGCCACCCTGCAGAGCATCCATGGCATTACGCAAGAGATTGTTGAGGATCTGGCGCAGGCGATGCACA